>NZ_CALUTC010000008.1 GCF_944323605.1 uncultured Campylobacter sp. | reverse complement strand
TCCTATAGCTCAGCTGGTTAGAGTGCACCCCTGATAAGGGTGAGGTCACAAGTTCAAGTCTTGTTAGGACCACCATAAAAATTAGATTTGGAATGATATTAACTGACTTATATTAGAGCGGTATTTTATTTTATTAGCAAAGTTTTTTATTAATGTTTGTATTAATATTAATTATGTAATAATTTATCAAATATCTTAAGCAGAGTGCTATTAAATGAATTTTCAGCTAAATAAAGATTGTTAAAATTTTGTAACATTAATTTCTATATTTTATTATTTGCATCTTCATTTTTAGAATTTTTTGGAAAATTTGTAATAAGAACACAAAAAGCTATAAATGGAATTCTAATGACTTTTTTATTTATTTTTGCTATTCATTTATCTGCACTCTTGACACCAGGACCCGATTTTTTTCTTGTTAGCACTTATGCTTTAAAATTCAGTTTCAAAGAAGCCTTAAAAGCAGCATTTGGTGTAAGTTTGGCAATATTACTTTGGATTATTTTTTCTCTAACTGGACTTAAAATTCTTTTTGACACTTTTCCTTTTATCCAACTTGTATTATCTACTTTAGGGGCTATGTATTTATTTTATCTTGCTTATTTGCTTCTAAAAAATATTTCTAATGAAATACACTTTACAGATAGTGTAAAAATTTCAAAACCGTTTTTAGGCGGTTTTTTGACAAATATTACAAATGCTAAAGCTATCTTTTACTTTGGAAGTATCTTTTCTAGCTTAAATTTTATGGGAGATAATTTTGAAATTTTTTTGCTAATTATTCTCCTTAGTTTAGAATCTCTGATTTGTTTTGTGCTTTTATTTTTATAAGCTTTGATTGTTTTACACTTACAACAATTTATTTTTAGAACTTATATAATGTTGATGCAAATAAAAATTACTGATATTTTATATGGAAAACTTTAATTCATCAATTGAGCCACATCAAGATATTTTTAAAAGAGATGATGAAAGCACTTGGAATGATAATGGTCAAATAAGGGAGTAAATAGCATTTAATTTCTTCTTAGATAATGTTGAAGAAATGGAACTTTGTAATTGAAAGTCAAATGATGAGGAATATAGAAAATTTCAGCATACTAATATTAAATTGAATTATGGATTAGATAGATAAGTTGTAATTCAAATTTTCTACTTTTTGCTTTAATTATTTATAAAATTTTAAGTTTTATTTTGCTATGATGAATAATATTCTGATCTAGACAAGGAGATAAAATGAAAAAAATCTTATTACTTTTTTTATTTAGTTTAAGTTTTTCTTTTGCGAATACAGATTATTATATCGAAGATAGAGCTTATCTAGGATGCAAAGCTTATCCTCCTGGTCACTATAAATCATGCCAAACTGATAAGCAACATATATATCAGCAAGCTGCTTGTAGTGCTTTTCGAATCTGCAATTGGTGAAATTGTATGGCTTTGATAGAAGTTTGTGGTAAGCTCATAGATACAAATGTTAAATTTATGGGCAAACCAGCCCTTGACTACTCGGAATTAGCACTCGAAAAAGAGCTTGAGCGAAGAAAAGAAGAAGAAAAGAATAGAAGAGAAAATCCAATTCTTTCAATAAAAATATCACAAGAATATTATTCCTTGCAAGGACAAGATAAGGAAAACAAAACACAAAATGATATAGGCAAGGATACACAAATGAAAAGCTTATCTTACCACAAGAAAGAATTAAAAATAGATATTTTTGCTTAGTCGTTTTAAAGATAGAATTTTATATCAAGATCTTACTTGAGATAATATTCTATCTGCTCTTCTTTTAGTATGCGTATAAGATTACTACTTCCTTCAATACCAGTTGGAAAGCCAGCGGTTAGTATATATGTTTTTTTTGTATTTATTAGACCTTGTTTATGAGCTTCTCTTACCGAACTTCTTATAAGACTAGTCAATTCGTCTGATTTATCTACAAGAACTAATGGCTCAACTCCCCATACTATGCTTAGTGCGTTTAAGGTCTTTTGAGAATGCCCAACAGCAATTATTCTAGTATCTGGTCTATATCTAGCCATTTTAATAGCTGATTTTCCACTACTTGTAAGAGCAAGTATGGCATCAGCATTTAGATCATTTGCTAAATAAGCACTAGAATGCATTATTTTATCGGTATCATCACAAAGCTTAAAATGATTAAATTTGTTGTAAGGATAGTGCTTTTCCGTTTCTATTATAGTTTTACACATAACCTCAACAGCATTTGCAGGGTCTATACCAACAGCACTTTCTTCGCTTAGCATAACAGCGTCCGTTCCATCTAATACAGCATTTGCTACATCTGAAATTTCAGCTCTAGTAGCATTTAAATTTTTGGCTAAAGAAAACAGCATTTGAGTAGCTGTTATAACGGGTTTGCTTGCGAAATTTGCCTTTCTTATAATCTCTTTTTGTATATTTGGAACCTTATAATATGGAACTTCTATACCCAAATCTCCACGTGCCACCATAATACCGTCGCTAGAGTAGATTATATCATCTATATTTTCAACGGCATCAAATTTTTCTATCTTAGCAAAAATGGCTATTTTAGCATTATGTTTAGCTAGAATCTCTCTTACCTCATCTATATCGTGAGCGTTTTGAACAAAGGAAATAGCTATAAAATCAACATCGTTTTCTATGCCCCAAAGCAAATCTTTTTTATCTTTTTGAGTAATTACGTCTATATTAATCCTAGTATTTGGAAAATTTATACCCTTATTTGAATTTAAAAAACCGTCATTTTCAATCAATGTTTGAACTATATCGCTACTTGTTTTAACCACCTTAGCTCTTATGCTACCGTCATAAAGATATATATATTCATCCTCTTTTAGCATGGATAAAATTTCAGGATGATTTATGCTAAGCTTGTAGTGATTATCTGATATTTTTTCTCCCTTTATAGCTTCCTTATAAAAATCTAATCTATCTCCACATTTTAACTCAAAAGGCTCTTTTAATTCTAATGTTCTTATCTTAGGACCGCTTATATCCTGCAAAATTCCAACTCTAGCATTTAAAGTCTTTGCTACCTTCTTTATCTTTTCTAAATTTTCCTTGTGATATTCGTGGCTTCCGTGAGAGAAATTAAGTCTAAATACATTGACGCCATTTATTATCATCTTTTTCAAAACTTCTTCATTTTGACTAGCAGGACCAACTGTTGCAACTATTTTTGTTTTCTTTTGCATATTATCTCCTTTTATTTGCGTATCTTACAAAAGATAAGAAACTAAATAGAAACATTTACATAAGCTCACTATTAAATTTATCCTCGTCAAATTTAGCACCCAAATACTCACAAATACTTTGAGTATCTTTTTTTGCATTTCCAAGACAAGATGTGGCACCAGGACTTGGCGTCATATTAAAAATAGCTCCCTTTACATCTGTTATACTAGCTTCTCCTAGCATTAATTCTCCCTTTGTTTTGTCTATAACTTGAGGTCTAACTCCACCAAAGCCTTCAGCATATTCTATCTCATTTGCTTTTATGCTAGGAACTATCTTTTTTATTTTCTTTGCAAATAAACGTCTATTTATGAAAGGTATTTCAAATAAATAATTTGAAAATATATACATACCAACAGTTTTATCCTTTAGCATACCAAGTGTTATTTTAGCTACCTTTGAATCAAATTTAAGTGTTTCAAAAAATTCCCACATAGATTTCAAACCGTGGTATCTCTCTAGTTTTGGTATAACAAGAGCGGTAGGACCAAAGCGAGTATTCATATCAGCCATTAAATCAGGGTCTCCGTGCAAAGCTGCAAAAGGAAGTTTAGGATTTTGAACCGTATAAACCTTGCCATTTAAAAGTTTTTGCTTTGTAAGATAAAAACTTCCAGCAACAGGCCAACAAGATTTATCAAGCCCTACTCCCATTCTATGTGCTAAAAACAAAGAATGTGCTCCAGCATTTACTACAACCGCTTTTGAATGATACTTAGCCCCACTTCTTGTATTTACTATAAAATATCCATCTTTTTGCTCTATTTTAAGCACTTCTTGATTGAATTCAACAAAGGTATTTTTATCTTCTTTTAAGGCATTATCAACCAGGCTTTGAGCCATTCTTCCAAAATCTATAGTAGTGTAGCTGTCTCCTTGCAATGCACCCATAGCTACGATACTTTCTTTTCTATCTCCTTTGGAATTTTCAGCTAAAACAACTCTAGGTTCTAGTTCTTTAACTTTTTCTTTATCAAAAAATTTTACATAAGGATATAAATCTTTAAATTCTTCGTATCTGTTTTTAAGATATTCGCACTCTTCATCGCCAACAGCTAAAACCATTTTTTGATGAGAAAAAACAAATGGCTTGCCTTCTTGTATTGATGCATATTTTGCAACCATATCTGCATTTACTTTTACTTTTCTAGCTTTTTCTATAGTATAATTTGTCTCTATATCACCACAGTGTATAGTTTGTGAGTTACTAGTAGCTCTACTGTTTAATGTGGCTATAGAGTCGTATTTTTCTATCAATGCTATATTTTTTATATCTGTATATCTAGCAAGCTCGTAAAATAAAGCTGCACCTGAAATTCCAGCACCAACAACAAGCACATCAAATTCTTTCATAAAACATTCCTTTCTTTAAGTCTGCTTAAATAGCAAATGATAATTTTCTTCTACTATCTTTTTCATACCTCTAAAAACTAGGAGCTTATCATAGATAGCTTTATCAAAAAAATTAGCTAAAAATTGCCCGTCTCCTCCAGTAAAATATAATTTCTTACCATAAGCAGCATCTTTAATAATCAATATTATACTTTTAAAAACACCATAGCTTAGCGCATCAACTGTTCTTTGTGGAAATGCATCAAGGCTAACTTGGGTATTAAATTCGCATTTTAACCTAGAAGATATCTCTGAGTAAGCATCTCTATAACTAACTATTCCGGGGAGTATAAAGCCTCCAAGGTGCATATAGTTAGAAACTATATCGACAGTTATTGCAGAACCAGCATCTACAATTACGCCATCTTCTATAGTATAACAAGCAGCTATTCTATCGACCCCAAGCCCACAATAAATCGTATCGAATTTAAAATACGGCTCAAGGTTGATAAAGTTTTCTTTTTCTCTTAGCACATCTTTCATCTTTTCATTCACATTTATGTAAAAGACTTTTTTCTCACTCTTGTAGTCAGCAAATTCGCTGATACTTAAAGAAAAATACTTGCTATTATCTAGAAAAGCAACACTTGAATTACCTATATCGCACAAAAGCATACTTAATACAACCTTAACAACACAGGTTTTAGAGCAAATTTAGAATCTTATTAGAGTAATAAAACTTACCATTTTGCATAAAGGTATCCTCGCCAACAGCTCCGCTTAGCCTATACACCTTTATATTTTCTAAATTTAAGTCACTCTTAATCAAATAACCTGTTTTTTCGAACACATATAAGTGTCCATTAAATATATCGATTTCATTATAAACCGCAAATTTAAATTTTTTCTCCAAAAGTTTATTTAATTTAAAATCTGTTTTTATAATGTTACCATTCTTAGCAAATATAAAAATATTTTCATCATAAACAAAGACTGTTCTTATTTCTTCTATTAAAGAAAAATGTTGCATATCATCAACAACGACTATTCTATTTGGGCTTGCTGCTATCATTTTATTATGTGTAATTTTAAGATATATGATATTATTAAAAAATTCATCATTGCTTATCACAACACTTCTTACTATTTTCAAAGTAGCTAAATCAAGAACATTTAATTTTCCATCTAAGCTAGGAAATACGATTATATTTGTTAAAAAAATCGGGCTTGCAACTCTTATATCTTGTGCCGGAGCTGGAGCAAGAGTTTGCAAAAATTTTATACCTAAGCTCCTATTTACAAGAACGATGCTATTGTCTGCTAAAACCATAGCTAAATCATCTCCATTAAGTGCTACGGATAAAACAGCTGCATCAAATTTGTGTGAATAAATTTCATCTGCGTTTTCATCTATTATTTTTAAATTACCAAAATCATCAGCTATGACAAATTCAGAATATTCGTGTTTTAAAATTCTAAAATTTTTCTCTAATATAAAATTTTCTACCAAACCATTTTTGTCTAAAATTTGCCCATTATTAAGCACTGAAAAATCATCATTACTAAATTTTATGCCAGATCTTAATCTAGAATCATAACTAAGTCTAGCATCTATTTTTTCTGGTTCAAAATATTGTCTTTTCGTTCCACAAGCACTAAATAACAAAATTATAATAAAAAAAATAAAAGACCTAAACATAGCTTAATTATCTTCCTTGATAATGTTTTAAATTATCAGCTATTTGTCTCAATTCAGAAATATTTGGAATTTGATTTAGTAATATTTTTGCCTCTTCTATTTTATTTTGCTTTAACAAAGCGTAAGCTTCCAAAATCTTGTTATAATCTGACAAGAATTTTGAATCTTTTTCATTAGAATTTATAAGCTCCCTTAACAATGGATCTAAATTTAAATTTTTACTTTCTTCTAAAATTTTATTATGCTCTAACTGTCTAGCAAGTAACAAAAAAACGTATAGATTTGGATTGTCCTCTTTTAGCGATTCTTCCATTTTAAAATCGTATTGTGGAGTATTTATTTGTTTAAGCAAGGAAATATAAAGCTCGTTGCTGTTTTTTATATTTCTTTGTCTTATGCTATCGCTAATGTATTGATATAAAATATAAACGAAAATAGCAATAACAAAAGTTAATATTATATATTTATATTTCTTAAAAAATTTTTCACCTCGTATAAAACCTTCTATCATTTGTTCTTGAGTGCTTAACTCTTTTTTTATGCTATTTAAATCATCTTTTAAAGCCACTTTTTAAATCCTTACAAAAAAATAAGCCTAATTTTAGCATTTAAAAATTACAAAACAATTAAAAATATTTGCTTTTTTCTTCATAATATAGAGAAAATTTTTACCGTTATTAATGCAATTTTTTATCTTTTATATGTTATAATCGTTTTATTTTTGAAATTAAAATTGGGAATGCTATGAATATAGATGATTTATTGCTAAGTAAATTAGAAAAATTAAGTGCTTTAAAGATAGCAGACGAAAAAAGAGAAGAAACTAAGGAAAATTTGAGCGAAATAGTCGCTTTTGTTGAGATCTTAAATGAGCTTGACCTTAGCTCTTGCGAGGCTACTGTTAGCACTGTAAATGCTTCAAGTCCTTTCAGAGAAGATGTGGCGATTAAAAGCGATGTTGTAGGCACTGTGTTAGCAAATTCCCCAAAACACGACGAGAATTTTTTTATAGTTCCTAAAGTGATAGAATAGGAGAAAAAGTTGATAGCTGGTTTTTTTTGGTTTGATATTTTAATACTAGCTTTAACATTATTAATAGCAATAAAGGGAATCTTAAATGGTTTTATAAAAGAATTTTTAGGCTTACTTGGCTTAATAGGAGGTGTTTTATTAGCCTCAAGATATGCTAATGATATGTCAAATATTATAAAATCATACATATACGATATAACAAATTCTGATTTAGCCAAATTTGTTGGCTTTATAAGCATTGTTTTAATCGCTTGGCTTTTGTGTTTATTAGCAGCTACAGTTCTTTGTAAGCTAGTAAAAATGAGTGGTTTAGGATTTTTAGATAGACTGCTAGGATTTATATTTAGCGGGACTAAAGTATTTTTAATATTTGCGATATTGGTATATTGCATTAATAAAATTTCATTTCTTAGTCAAAATATAAAACCTTTTATGCAAGGGAGTTCAGTGTTTATGATATTAGAAGATCTTGGAGCTTTTATAATGAATGATAAAACAGTTAAAGAAAATATACAAGCTATAGAACAAAGCTTAAACGAACAAAACGAGAGTAAATAAAGGAGAATAAATGTCTATTGAAAGTATAGAAAATATAGAATATGAAGTTTTGCTTGATAAATTTAAGAAAATTCTAAAAGAAGGTGGTCTTAAATACACTAAACAAAGGGAGATTGTTCTTAAAATTCTATACAATAGCGATGCTCATTACACGCCAGAAGCTTTGTATATAGAGATAAAAAGCAAGGAGCCGGATTTAAATGTTGGTATAGCAACAGTTTATAGGACCTTGAATTTATTAGAAGAAGCTGGTATGGTAACTTCCATATCTTTTGGAATAGCTGGTAAAAAATTTGAACTAGCTACTAAACCGCATCACGATCATATTATTTGTAAAAATTGTG
Organism: uncultured Campylobacter sp.; assembly: GCF_944323605.1. Taxonomy (GTDB): domain Bacteria; phylum Campylobacterota; class Campylobacteria; order Campylobacterales; family Campylobacteraceae; genus Campylobacter_D. The sequence continues at coordinate 65,908 of NZ_CALUTC010000008.1, read as the reverse complement.
GAAAAATAGTTGAATTTGAAAATCCAGTCATAGAAAGACAACAAGCTCTTGTGGCAAAAGAACACAAATTTAAGCTTACTGGACATTTGATGCAGCTTTACGGTGTTTGTAGCGATTGTAACAAAAGCGATAGGATAAAGATATAAATGTTTGCCAACCCACTAGAACAACAAAAAATTCAAAAAGCAAATGAATTAAGAAAAAATGGAATAAACCCATACGCACACTTCTTGAAAAAAGATATGTGCATAAAAGATTTTAAAGATAAATTTGCTTATGTAAAAGATTTAGAAGAAAAAAAAGATGAAAGCAAGATAGTAAGCACAAGTGGCAGAATAAAATTACTAAGAATAGCTGGAAAATCTGTCTTTGCTAATATAGAAGATGAAAATTCTAATATACAAATTTATTTTAATAAAAACACTCTTGGAGATGAATATTATAATATTATAAAAAAGAATTTAGAAGTGGGCGATATAGTGCTAGTAAGCGGCTATCCTTTTTTTACTAATACAGGAGAATTTTCTATACACGTAGATAAACTCACAATAGCAACTAAAGCTATAACTCCTTTGCCAGAAAAGTATCACGGCTTAACAGATGTAGAACAAAGATATAGAAAAAGATATCTAGATATGATTATGAATGCCGATGTTAGGCAAGATTTTATAAAAAGAGCAAAAATAGTGAGGTGTATTAGAAATTTTTTTGAGAAAAAAGGTTTCTTAGAGCTTGAAACTCCTATGATGCACCCTATAGCAGGTGGTGCAAATGCAAAACCATTTAAAACATTTCACAATGCCTTAGGCGTAGATAGGTTTTTAAGAATAGCTCCAGAACTTTATCTAAAACAATTAATAGTAGGAGGATTTGAGGCTATTTTCGAGCTTAATCGCTGTTTTAGAAACGAGGGAATGGACCTAACTCATAATCCTGAATTCACCACTATAGAATTTTACTGGGCTTTTCACGATTACAATGATTTAATGGATCTTACAGAAGAACTTTTTAAAGAGCTTTTAAAAGAATTAAATTTGAAAAGTATTATAGAATTTGATGATTTAAAAATAGACTTTTCAAAACCATTTGAAAGAATTTCATACAAAGAAGCTTTGTATAAATATGCAAATTTCGATGAAAATTTCATAAAAGATAAGAATAAAATTTTAAACAAATTGCAAACTGATGGTTTTGAAGCAAAAGCAGAACTTGACTTAGGACAATTACAAGCTGAACTTTTTGACAATTATGTAGAAGAAAAACTTATAAATCCAACTTTTATAATTGATTTTCCAATATCAATTTCACCGCTTTCAAGAAGAAGCGATAATGATAGCGAGGTAGCCGAGAGATTTGAGCTTTTTATAGCAGGAAAAGAAATAGCAAACGGCTTTAATGAATTAAATGATCCATTAGATCAGTATGAAAGATTTCTAAAACAAATTGAGGCTAAAAACGCTGGAAATGAAGAGGCTTGCGATATGGATGAAGACTTTGTTAGAGCATTATCGTATGCTATGCCACCTACAGCTGGTGAAGGCATAGGTATAGATAGGCTGGTAATGCTTTTAACAAACAAAAAATCAATAAGAGATGTCATATTATTTCCAGCTATGAGACCATTAAAAACCGAATTAAAGGAGGAAAGATGAGTTTAGAGAATTTTGATAAAGAGATTTATGATTTAGCCAATTTAGAGCTTAAAAGACAGTGTGATCATCTTGAAATGATAGCTAGCGAAAATTTCACTTTACCAGAAGTTATGGAAGCTATGGGTAGTGTGCTTACGAACAAATATGCAGAAGGATATCCTGCAAAAAGGTATTATGGCGGCTGTGATTTTGTTGATGAGATAGAAAATATAGCTATTAATAGGTGCAAAAAACTTTTTAATTGCGAATTTGCTAACGTTCAACCAAATTCTGGCTCCCAAGCAAACCAAGGTGCTTATATGGCACTTTTAAATCCTGGCGATAAAATACTAGGTATGGATCTAAGCCACGGAGGACACCTCACTCACGGTGCTAAAGTTAGCTCATCAGGCAAAATTTACGAAAGCTTTTTTTATGGCGTTGAATTAGATGGACGAATAAACTATGAAAAAGTAAGAGAAATAGCTCATATAGTAAAACCAAAGATGATAGTATGCGGTGCTAGCGCTTATGCTAGAATCATTGATTTTGCTAAATTTAGAGAAATAGCAGACGAAGTTGGGGCATACCTTTTTGCCGATATAGCTCATATTGCTGGTTTAGTGGTTGGTGGCGTGCATCCAAGTCCTTTTCCACACGCTCATATAGTAAGCTCTACTACTCACAAGACATTAAGAGGACCTAGAGGCGGTATTTTAATGACAAATGACGAGGAAATAGCTAAAAAGATAAATTCTGCCATATTTCCTGGCATTCAAGGCGGTCCTTTGATGCATGTAATAGCTGCAAAAGCAGTTGGTTTTAAGTATAATCTATCTGATGAATGGAAAGTATATGCTAAGCAAGTCGTTGATAATGCAAAAACTTTAGCTAAAGTTTTGATAGATAGAAAATATAATATAGTAAGCGGTGGAACAGATAATCACTTGATTTTATTAAGCTTTTTAGATAAAGATTTTAGCGGAAAAGACGCTGATATAGCTCTTGGAAATGCTGGTATAACTGTAAATAAAAACACCGTTCCTGGAGAAAAAAGAAGTCCTTTTGTAACAAGTGGAGTGCGTATAGGAACTCCAGCATTAACTGCTAGAGGCTTTAAGGAAAAAGAAATAGAAAATGTGGCAAACTATATAGCTGATGTTTTGGATAATATAAAAAATGAGGAAATGCAAAAACAAATAAAGGAAAAAGTCAAAAAACTCGCTTCAGAGTTTATAATTTATGAAAAGGCTATGTTTTGATATCGCAAATGGATTTATCGCTTATTAAAATTATAAGCGATCATTATTACATAAAACGGGACAAGATTGTCAGCAAGTTTGAGCATAGAGGTAGATATTTTTTTAATAAATTTGAAAAAGTAAATGCTCCTCTGGACTCTAAAGTTATAAGAGATCACGCAGAAGGCAAAATAGTAGTTGCACACAGTCTTATAAGCAAAACCGATTACGTAGAAAATATTGTATTTGATTACAATGGTTTTAATGCTGATAAATTCTGGCACAGAGCACAGCTTATGCTAAGGGAAGAAGGTTTTATAAATTTCACTGCATATAAGACAAAAACCCCCGGACACTTGCACCTATATATACACAAAGGGCATACTACCCTTAATGAAGGTTGCCAACTAGCATCTAAGCTTTCTATGATGTTATCTAGCAAAATGCCTACTGAATGGAGAGTATTCCCTACCCTGAATTTACCACGGGAATATAATATAATGATACTTCCTTACGAAGTCTTTCATAAGGAAAGAGGCACATCTTGGTCTAAACATATGTAGATAAGGATATTTATGGACGGTAATAAAAATAATTTTGACGACATAATACTAGACAAAACAAATAAAAGCGAAAAAATAAAAAAAATTCTACTTAGGATTATAGCTCTTGCTATATTATTTTTAATTGTTATGATAGTTATGAAACTAATCAATAGTGGAGATACAAGCTCACAAAACACTTCAGAAAGCATTTTTCCATCTGAGCCACAAACACCTATGGATAAACCTTTTAGCGAAGTTCCTATAACAGATTCAAACACAAGCGATATAGATGAATTTGAGGCTCTTAGACAAAGATTGCAAGGATTAGATGAAAATACAAGTATAGATAATAACTTTACTATGCCTAATGCTTTACCAGATGCAAATGAAACAAGCACACAAGCTGAACCAATATTACCACCTGAACCAAAAAAAGATGTGGAAATAAAAACTAAAGATGACGCACCAAAAAGTGATAAAAAAACAAGTGCTACAAAAAATCAAGAGCCTTCTAAAAAACAAGAAACTAAAAAAACAGAAGATACAAAAGAATTATTTTCAAACATAAAAACTAGCTCTAAGCTAGAAGCTGGAATGTATATACAAGTTTTTTCTGTTGCTACCTTTGATCCAAAATCAAAAGAATTAGCCTTGCTTGGAAAAAATGGCTATAAACATAAGCTTTATAAAACTACCGTAAATGGAAAAGAGATAACTAGAGTTCTTGTAGGTCCTTTTTCTAAGGATAGCATAAATGATGAGCTTAAAAAAATTAGAGAAAAAGTAGAAAAAGAAGCCTTTGTATTTCAAGTAAAATGAAATTTTTAGCAGTATTTGGGAATCCAATATCTCACTCAAAATCTCCAAGAATGCACAATAATGCTATCAAGTCCTTAGGGCTTGATGCTATTTATACTAGGTATTTATTGAATGATGAAAAACTTTTAAAAGAAAAGCTTTTATCATTAAAATTAAGTGGGGCTAATATAACTGTCCCATTTAAAAACGAGGCACTTAAAATAGCGGATTTTAAAGACGATATGGCTGTAAAAATAGGTTCTGCTAACACATTGATTATAGGAGAAAATGGAAAAATTAGTGCTTACAACACTGATGCTCCTGGTTTTTTACAATCAATATCGACTTTTAAAAATATAAAAAAGGCATTAATACTTGGAGCAGGTGGGACATCTAAAGCATTAGCTTTTGCTTTGTTAGATAAAGGTGTGGAAGTATTTGTAGCAAATAGAAGCAAAGAAAGACTTAAGGAATTTAGTTTCTGCCAAAATTCATTGTATAGCGATTTGAATGAAAAAAAATTTGATATAGTTATAAACAGCACATCAGTTGGCTTAAAAGATGATACATTACCTTGCGATGAAGCTTTATTAAAAGAGCTTTTACGGGAGTCAATATACGCTTTTGATGTTATCTATGGAAAAGAAACACCTTTTATAAAACTCTGTAAAAATTTTAATTTGCAATACAAAGATGGGCTAGAAATGTTGCTATGGCAGGGTGTATTTGCTTTTGAGTTATTCTTCAATATAAAAAATAAGCAAGAACTTATAAAAAAATATATGCTAGAAGCCTTAAATTTGTAAAATAATCTCAGATGGAGCTTTAATCCATCTGATTTCTTTTCCACGCAGGTTCGTTTTCTATATGATACATTATCTCTTCTCTATTAAGAGTCCCTGTTTTACCTAATGTTTGCACAAAAAAGCTTTGTCTATTTTCCACTACTTGTTCATCTTTTTTAGGGGCTTGAGCATTAGCATACTCAAAACCAGTCGCAACTACAGTAAATTCAATCTCGTCTGTAGCCATACTATTATCAATAGAATCTCCGTGCTTTATGCCAACCACATCATCATCTATCATATCAGCAAGCTTTTCTAGGGCTTCATTAAGCGACATAAATGGAAAATCCTCGTGTCTTCTAGTGTGTATTATAACACCTTTAGCCTTTTTAACATTAAATCCATCTAAGAGAGGAGATTCTAAAGCACTATTCATAGCTTCATCAGCAGCATTTGGTCCTTGTGCATATCCAACGCCCATCAAAGATAAACCTCTATGCTCCATAGCACTCTTAATATCAGCGAAATCAACATTTCTTTCTGAGCTATCCATAAGTATAGATACCATACCCTTAACAGCCTTGGCTAAAACATCATCTACCATCTCATATACCTTGCTAGCAGGTGCATTTCTATCTATTAAATTTTTTACCTTTTCATTCTGCACCACAAGTATGGAATCGCTTTCTTTTCTGAGTTCAGCAAGTCCTTCTTCAGCCAATTTTTTCTTTCTAGAACCCTCGAAATTAAAAGGCATAGTTACAACACAAACAGTAAGTGCGCCGACTTCTTTTGCAGCTTGAGCTATTATAGGAGCAGCACCTGTACCTGTGCCACCTCCAAAACCAGAAGCTATAAACACTATATCACTTTGATCTAAACAAGCTTTTATTTCTTCATAATTTTCTCTAGCACTTTCAGCTCCAACTTCTGGGTTTCCTCCTGCACCAAGACCTCTTGTTGTTTTTTCACCTAACTGGATTTTAGTCTTAGCGAGAGATTTTGCAAGGGCTTGTCCATCTGTGTTTGCAACTATTAGATCTAGCTTATCAAAACCTGTTCTCATCATATGGTTTATCATATTTCCACCGCCGCCACCGCAGCCTATGATCTTTATTCTAGCACCCCTTGCGTGTTGCGCTTCTTCAACTACGAACTCGCTCATAAATTCTCTCCCAAAAATTAAAATTGACTCATTATTTTATTCCAAACCTTTGAAAAAAGGTTATCTTTCTTACCCTTGCTCACATTTAGCAAATCTAAATTTTCTCTAAGTGTAATTGTATCACTTTCTTTTGAATTTTCAGTATAATTTTCACTTTTTATTTCAGCCTTTTCTTCCTCAAATACTAAAGAATCTTGTATAGGTTTATTTGATAATTCAGGCTCTCCTTTATATCTAAGTTTATCTTTTGAATCAAGCTCGTAAGGAGTAAAATACCCAGCCCCATACAAGCAAAGCCCTATAGCACAAGCATTTTCTGGATCAGCTATAACATCACTAAAGCCAAAAATTTTGTCATTTGATACAGAAGCAAGTCTTACGGATTTATTATCAAACATAGCATAGCTAAGCTCGTCTATCCTTGCAAGTTTAGTCATACCTCCTGTTAATACTATGCCAGCACCGGCACTGTTTGCATAAGGACTCTCACTAAGCATTTTAGCAAGTATCATTAGCGTTTCCTCTGCTCTAGCATATATAACATTGGATATAATCTCTAATTTTACATCATTGATTTTTCGCTCATCACCTATAAAAGGAACCTTCACTAAATTTTCAGGCTCTTGGCTTAAATTTGCATAATTTAATTTTATCTTTTCTGCTTCTTTTAAAGGAGTATGCAAAGAAACTGCTAGATCTTGAGTTATATTAGTAGATCCTATCAAAAGGCAATCATTATATCTAAGAGAATTTCCCATATGCATAACTATATCGCATATAGCACCACCCATATCTATAAGTATAGCTCCAAGTTCTTTTTCACTATCATCTAAGCAAGCTATAGACGAGGCATAACCTGATAATACTAAATTATCTATGCGTAAATCAGCTAAACCAACAGCTTTTTCCAGGTTTTTAATATGAACTTCTTGAGAAATAACTATATGTGTCAAAACTTCAAGCCTGTTACCGCTCATACCAAGAGGATCATCTATACTATCTATATCATTTACTTTAAAATTATAAGGTAAAACGTGTATAACTCTATATCCATTTGGTATATTAGCAGTATGTTTTGCTGTGCTAACTGCTCTATGTATCTCTTTTATAGTTATCTCACTACCCGGTATATTAACTACACCTACACTATTAACACTTTTTGCATAAGCCCCAGACACAGAAACTATAACTTTATCATAATTCACACCAGCCACTATCTGAGCTTCCTTAGCAGCTTGAGCTATAGATTTAGATGCTAGTTCTATATTTGTTATAGCACCTTTTTTTACACCTTGAGTTTTAGCTTTTCCAGAACCAATGATATTAAGATGCCCCTCTTCGTCTTTTTGAGCTAATATAGCACAAGTTTGAGTTGAGCCTAAGTCAATGCCTAAGATGTTCAAGATTAATTCCCTTTATAATAAATTTCTATTTCATACTCTTTTTCTAAGTTTTTAAGCAAGGCTTTTCTAAGTTGTGAGGCTTTTATAGAAGCCAAATTTGCCCTTAAGTTATCTTTATATTGCTCTAGCTTAGAATTGCTTAATAAAATTTGATCGCTTATCTCGTATAATATAGCCTTATCATCAAGTAATACAAAAGATTTTTTCTTATCTTGATTAAAAACATTCATTAAAAATAAACTAAATTCAGTATCATTCATCAGATTATCTGACACCCTGCTAGAATCTCTTAAACTATCTCTGCTAACAGAGCCTATATTTTTTCCTTTAAAATTTTCTAGTGCTTTTTTTGCTTTTTCCTCTAATAAAATTTTCTTTTTCATATCTTTATATAAAGGTAAAACATCATTTCTAGCTTCAGCAAAAGTTTTTACCCTAACACTTTCTTTTTTATTTAATCTAGCTATCATATAGCCCAGCTTAGAATCCTTTTCGAATTTAAAAGGTCTAATCATAGCACCTATCTTAGCCTTTTCTAAAGTTTGCAAAGGGTAAAAAATATCTAACTCGCTTACATTAACATCATCTTGGAATTTTTCCTCACCCTTATCTAAAGCTATATATTTGCTATTTGCTTCACTTTTTAAAAGCTCTAAAGCATAATCTTTGTTAAGCTCATTTTTAGCATCATCAAAGGAAATAATTTTTCCCGTAAAATCTTTATAATTATGCTTATTTGTTTCGTAAAATTGCTTTAAAGAAGCTTCGTCTAATTTAGAATCATTTATAGGCATAAAATAAGTAGATAATTCATATGAAACCTGCGTTTTATAATCGTTTTTTCTTTCTTGCCAAAATTTTTCAAGTTCGGATTCATCTACTTTAATATCCACAGTATCAGCTTTCAGCAGCTCTACACTTAATACATCTTGCATAAAAAAACTAGAGGCGAGCATTTCTATTTCATTTTCTTTAACAGGTAAAGAAAAAATCAAGGATAGTTTATCTAATAAAATATTATCAGAAACCATTTCTTCATATTGACTAGCTTTTATATCGTTTTGAGCCAAGGTATTGTAATATATATTTTTATCAAATAAACCATTTGAATCTAAAAATTGCTTGTCATTTATCAAAACTCTTAAAATTTCATCTTCGCTTACGCTTAAGCCCAATCTCTTTGCAAAAGAAATCAAAAGCTTATCTTCTATCAAGCTTTGCAATGCTAAAGCATCAAGACCACTCTCTTTTGCTTTTTGCTCTGTTAGCGTGCCATTGCTAATCTCATTGTAGTATGAAAAAATTTGACCGTATCTTTGGTTTAGTTGTATTATAGAAATTTTTTCATCTCCAACCTTTGCAACAGAAGAGGAACGATTTATGTTAAAATCATAATCTCCCCAACCAACAAAACCAGCACCGACAAAAGCTATAACACTTATCCAAATAGTTACTACAAGCCATTTCTTATGTCTTTGCATCCAAGTTATCATTAATTATCCTACCTTGCTATAAAGACTGTATTATACAATAATAAGCCTTAATGTAAGGCTAAAATTCCTAAAAATTTGATATTATTAATTTAAAATTTTAAGCGGAAAAATAAGATGTGCAAACATATACCTGTATTACTTGATGAATTTTTAAAATATCTGCCAACTAAAAAAGATGGCATAGCACTTGATTGCACCTTAGGTTTTGCTGGACACAGTGAAGCATTATTAAATACAGCCCCTAATTTAAAGCTAATAGCGTGTGATAAAGATGAAGATGCTTTGGAATTTTCAAAAACAAAACTTAAAAAATTTGGAGATAGAGTTAAGATAATAAAAAGTGATTTTAAGGATATTTTTAGCAAACTAAGCACAGATGAGATAAAAAATTTAAGATTTATATTAGCTGATATTGGTGTTTCATCTTATCAGCTCGATGAAGATGAAAGAGGTTTTAGCACAAATTCAAATTTCTTAGATATGCGTATGGATAAAAGTATGAATTTTAATGCGAAAAAGCTGGTAAATTCGTATAGCAAGGAAGATTTACAAAGAATTTTTATGGATTTTGCAGAGCTTAAAGATGCAAAAAATATAGCAGAAAAAATATATTCTTATAGGCTTAAAAAGCAAATAGAATCTGCAAAAGAACTAAGGCAAATAATCGGAAAAGAAAAGCTTAAAGGTCGCTCTATATCAAAAGCTACTTTGGTATTTCAAGCTATAAGAATAGAAGTAAATTCTGAATTAAAGGCATTAGAGACTTTATTAAAAAATTTAGAACAAAATGCTTTAAAAGACTGCATAGTAGCGATAATAAGTTTTCATTCTTTAGAAGATGGCTTAGTAAAAAAATTCTTTAAACAATGGTCTAAATCGTGCGTATGCGGTGAAATGGCGTATAAATGCACGTGTGGCAACAATAATAGCAAAGGAGAAATTTTAAGTAAAAAACCTATACAAGCTACTTTAGATGAAATAAAAGCAAATTCAAGATCAAGTTGTGCTAAAATGAGACTCTTTTATTTTAGGTAAGGTCAAAAATGTTAAATGAAGATTTTCTAAAAGAAAAACAAAATATAAGACAAAAAATGCTTGAATACTCACGTGCCGTAAAAGAAGGCAGAGTAGATAAGATAAGGTATTTTGAAGATGACGAAAATTTATTAAAAAAACGTATGGGAAAAAACAAACAAAGTGAAAAAGATAAATTTTATAAAGAACATCAAAATCAAGCTAAAAACAACAAAGATATATATTTAAAAGAGGATTTAATCAATGTAAAACTTGAAGAAAAAAAGAAATTTAAGCTTAAGATATTTGAAAAAGATAAAAAAAAGAAAAATGCAAAAAAAGAGCAAAAGATAAATACAGAAACTGACAATTCCGCAAAAACAAAGTCTTTATTGCTTGATGGTTACAAAGAAGCAACAAGTGAGGTTAAGAATTTAAATTTTAATAATTTATTATTTTCTATCTTGCTCATAGCTTTTGCTTGTGCGGTATTTGTGCCACAAATTTACATAAGAAACAATATATATTATTTAAGTAGAGAAATAGCCTCTTTAAGAAGTCAAGAAAGCGTTTTAAATGAGGAAAATAAAGAATTAAGACATGGGCTTGAAAATATGAAATTTCAAAACCAAATTCTAGATTATTTGGAGTAAATATGCCAGAAAAAGACATAGTGTTTTTAAATGGAGAATTTCTACATAAAAATGAAGCTAAAATAAGTGTATTTGATAGAGGATTTATCTTTGGGGATGCTATTTATGAAGTAGCTCCTATCATCGACGGTGTTTTAGTTGATATGAATGAGTTTTTGCAAAGACTTAAAAGAAATTTAAAGAGTATTTGCATAGATTTGCCCTATACACAAGATGAGTTGATAGCTTTTTTGAAAGAATTGATAAGTAAAAATAAGCTAAAAGAAGGTGGTCTTTATATGCAAGTAAGCAGAGGTGTTACTAGTAGAGATTTTGCTTTTACAAAAGATATTAAAGCAACTGTTATGGCTTTTGTTTATGAAGCTATGATAGAAAAAAATCCACTTGCTACAAGCGGTGTAAATATAATCTTTGTCCCTGAACTTCGTTGGAAAAGAAGAGATATAAAAAGCACATCACTTCTAGCACAGTGTTATGCAAAGGAAATGGTAAAAAAAGCTAAAGCTTATGAAGGTTTTTTTGTGGAAAATTCTTATATAACCGAAGGTATAAGCTCTTCTGCGTTTATCATAAAAAACAAAACACTTATAAGCAAACCCTTATCTAATGAAATTTTACTAGCCATAAGACGAGGAAAAATTTTAAGATATGCTAAGGAATTCGGGCTTAAAGTGCAAGAAAGAGCATTTACAGTGAAAGAGGTTTATGAAGCTGATGAAGTTTTTATATCAGCTGCTACTTTACCAATATTAGCGGTTGTAAAGGTAGAAGATAAGCTGATAAATAATGGAATAGTCGGGGAATTTAGCAAAAAACTTAGAGAAAGATATATAAAAGGTATGAAAGAGGAAGCTAGTATAAATAAAACCCTTTAAAAAGTTTTTATGTAATCATAAGCCACCTTTGTAGTCGTTGCAGCCACTACAACCACAAATAGTAATTTTATAAAATTTGCATTTGTTTTTAAGACAAGTCTTGCTCCTAAAAAAGCTCCTATTATCTGACCTAATCCCATTGAAATGCCTACCAACCAAAGCACGTCATAATGCCATAAAAAAACACCCAAAGATACTATATTGCTTGAAAAATTTAAAATTTTAGTATTTATACTTGCGTTTTTCATATCATAACCAAGCAACAATACACAGGCAAAAATCAAAAAAGAACCAGTCCCAGGACCTAAAAATCCATCGTAAAATCCTATACTAGTTCCGCACAGTATATGAAAAATTTTAATATTCTTTATTTTTGCTTCACTTTTATGTTTTCCTAAATTTGGTTTTAAAATAGTGTATAAAAAAGTAAGGGTAAGAAAAAATAATATTATAAGCCTTAAATGCTTATCATTTATAAGCAAAACGGTATAAGCACCAAAACCTGCACCAAGACCTGTAAAAAACACTCCCCAAGCCAAATGCTCCATAGTTCTTGATTTAAAATACGTAGCACTTGCTGTAAAACTTCCAAAAACACTTTGAAGTTTATTAGTTGCTAAAGCTAGATGAGCTGGAACGCCACTTGCAATTAAAGCAGGTAGGGTTATGAGACCTCCGCCTCCTACTATTGAATCTATAAAAGCAGCTAGTATAGCTATAAAAAATAATATAAAATAATAAATGCTATCGAGTTCAAAATTTGCTATATCCATAAAATAAACCTTGAAAAATATTATTATAACTTAATTTTTTCAAGGTTTTAGCAAATTTTTATACTCTTTACTTTGACCTAATCTATAAAGTGCAAAATCATATTTAATAGGGTCATTAAGATCAAATTCTCTTAACTTAGCACTTAGTTCCAAAACGGCTTTAAAGTCATAAATTTTTCTTTGCATAAGTTTAAAAGCAAGGGCTACTTTATGCGTGTGAGTATCAAGCGGTATTAAAAGATCTTTTTTATCGATTCTTGTAAAAAGCCCAAGATCAAGCTCGTCTTTTCTGACCATCCAACGCAAATACATATTATATCTTTTTAGCGGGGATTTTGGCTCTTTATCAAATTTTTTACCAAAGAAAAAATCATAACCAAAACTGCTATAAGAATTTATTTTATAAATTTTATCTATCAAATTTTTAAGGGCAAAAACTATGCCGCCTTTTTCGTATGCTGTGCTTAATAAATTTTCTAAACTATCTTCTTGTTTTAATCTTCTAAGTGTTATGAAAATTTCAATCACATCTTTTTCGCTTTGAAAGCGGTATTTAAATGATTTTAGCTCTTTTTCTATTACATTTTCACTTAAATTTAAAATAGAAAAATTTAAAGAAGATAAAAATTTAACTATAAGTTTTGCATTTCCATAAGCAAACAAAGCACATAACAAAGATATAAATTCATCTTTATATATACTAGCAACTTGCAAGGGGTCAGCATGCTCAAACAAAGCATTTTGAGTATTTTTTTTTATAGCTAATTCATCTAATTTTTGCTTTGTAAGCATTACTGTTTAAGCCCCAATAAAGTATCAAGCATTTGATCTACTGTTGTAACAACCTTAGAAGCTGCTCCGTAAGAAGTTTGATACTGTATCAATTTAGCTAATTCTTCATTTGTATTTACACCATTTAAAGACTGAAATTCTTCATATGAAGAATTGTAAAGCGTGGTATTAGTATCGTGAGTGTTGTTGTTAGCCTCACCATCAGCTCCTATTTTTCCTGTAAAAAGTCTATAATACCCATCTATTGACTTTTTATCTACAGTGCCATCGGCATTGTAAAAATTTATCTCCTCATATTGAAGTTGAACTATGGCATTTGCTATTTCATTATCGCCATCGCTACCATTTTTACTACCTCTTAAAAGACTAGGATCTTTTATATATTCCCCTTTTACAGCTATGTTATTCGCATTTGTGCCTGTAAATAAGCCTCCTATATTAAAAGCACCCGGAAAATTAGTGCCATTATCCTCTATAGCTATTTTAAAGCCCGGATTTACTAAATTTATTTGAAACTGTCCTTGATTCGTCCTTCCATCATAGGAAAACATAGCACTAACATGATCGTCTAAGTCGTTTTGATTGTTTAAGTCATTATTGTCATCTGTGTTTGATGAAATTTGATTTATAATGTCTTGCATAGTGGTATTTACATCTATAGTTATAGTTTTTCTAGTAGCTTCTACGCCTTTTTCATCATATACAACTATATCAAAACTTCCTATTTGGATATTTCTATCATAATTCATAAGAACTGTATCATTTTGCAAATGAGAAAAATGATCAGAGCTTAAAGAAGGTTTTGCTGACTGTGCATAAACATTGTTTGTATAAGTCATAAAGGTTTTTGCAAAAGTATTTAACATATCCTTATAATCTTGTATGAGACCATTGCTCCAAGTTTGTGTTTTCTCATCATATTTTCTACCTCTTAAATCAAGCTGTGCACCTAATTTTCCACCTGTTATCTTTTCTGTTAAATCTATTATTTTTTCATCTATGCCTTGATATACGACTTTATGGCTGTTTGTAACCTCATCAGTTATTAACTGCAAAGGGTGAAATTCAGTGCCATCAACTAAAAGAAGCCCTTGTATAGACATTACATAATGAGTTCCACCGTCTGTCATAGTGCTTTCTAGCATACTGTTTTGCTCGATAATTTCTTTTGAAGTAATCTCACCAACCAATTTAGATAATGTAAGTTCAAGCTCATCTCTTTTGTCTCTTAAAGCGTTAGCATGGTCTGTAACCAAAATTTCTTGCCTTGCTATTTCTTTATTTATGTTAGCTATTTCCTTACCTATTCTATTTATCTCATCAACAGTCATAACTATATCTTCATTTATAGACTGCTCCATCTTAACAATATCAGCATATGCTTTGTTCATATGTTCTGTTAAAGTTTGAGTAACTGTTATCAAATTTTCTTTCAAAGCACCATCATTTGGCGAAGTTGCAAATGAATTCCACGCTGCATTATAAGCTTCTAAATCTGCTAATATACCGTCAGTTTGTATATCTGGAAATCTTTTTGCTATCTCCTCTAGTTTTGTTTTCATATAATTTGTATATTCAAGTTTTGTGCTAGAGTCTTTTAATTTAGCATAAGAATATTCATCGTGTAATCTTACTATGGTATCTATCCTAGTTCCCATACCAAGTTCTATACCGCCGTATCCATTGTAATAACCAGCATTTGTTTGAACTGCCCTTTGTCTTGTATAGAAAGTGCTGTTTGCGTTTGTTATGTTGTTGCCTGTAGTTGAAATTTGAATTTCTGAAGCTTTAAGACCTGATACGCCTTGATATAATGTAGCAAATATGCCCATAACCTTACCCTTTAAACATTTATCTTAAAAAGAGAGTCTATCTCTGTATTTTTTTTACTATAAGCATTATCTGTTCCACTTTGTCCATCAAACATATTATTTAACAAACCGTCAAAAAAACCTTTCACAACAACCACTAATTTTGCGTATTCTTTATTAAATTTATGAAGTTCTTTTAATCTCTTTTTAAACTCGCCAAGCTTTTCCTTATCCTCATCATCAAGCAAAGCAGCAAGATCCTTGCTACCGCCTTCACTTAATTCTATTAAAGCATCATCTAGCTTTTTTTTAACCAACTGAAATTCTTTAATAAGGTTATTTTTATTTTCTACGCTTTGTGCGACTGTATCGTGTTTGGCTTGTTTTATATTTTCTATATCTTCTTTTGTGAGTTCTATAAGTTTATCTAAGAGTAAATTACTCTCATCAAGGTATTTTTTAATCATTTTTTCTCCTTTCAAAGATACTCAAAAGGAGAAAAAGACTTTTTAAAGAAAATCGTCTGCAATAGCTTTTGAAGTAGCACCCATATCTAGCTTATATTCGCCATTTTTGATTTGTTGTGCTATCTTTGAAAGCCTATCATTCTCCACTCTTTGAGTTCCTTCTGTTCTGACTTCCTTACTGACTTGGTTTGAGTTGCTAATGTTAGCACTAGCCACAAATCCTTGTTTAACTGCATTAATCATATTTAGCTCCTAAGAAATAAACTTACCTACAAGCTATATCGACCAAACAGAAAAAAACTTAAGACCTTTCTTTTAAAAAATTAAATAATAATTCAGAAAAGCCCATTCCACCACTTAAAGCCTTACTCATAGCATCATTATACATAGATGAATAAATTTCATCACTAGCCTTATCCTTTTCAAAAATAGAAACCTTATCTTGCAAAGATACATCAAGCACGGTTTTTATCATAAAAGCTTCAAAAGCATCGGTTTGCTCTTTTAAAGCTTCATCGAATTTCTTCTCTTCTTCCTTGCTTTTTGCATCATCTGCTTCTTTTACCTTGTTTAACAAATTTGTATTTAGCTGAGAATTATATCTAGCTAAGAAATTATCTACCATCATCATATCACCTCTAATTCAGCACTTATAGCACCAGCTCTTTTTAAATTTTGCATTATAGCTATTATATCAGTAGGGCTTGCTCCAAGCCTATTTAGCATTCTAGCTACATTTGCAACAGTTGTTTTTTGCGAATTTATTCTAATTGTATTTGAACTAGGATCTATTATACCACCATCTTTCATATCTACTTCATTTTGAGCTAAAGCAGCATTTGAATTTGCTTCTATTTTTATAGTTATATCTTTGTGTGTGATTAATATAGGTTCTACTTCTATATTAACTCCAGCTACTATAGTGCCTGTTCTTTCATCTATAACCACCTTGCTTTCTGGTGTAAAATCAACCTCTTGCTCCAAAACTCTAGCCATAAATTCAACAGCAGAAAATTCATCAGGTTTGTTAAGTTTTATAGTCCTTGAATCTAAAGCTTGGGCTACTTCATTATCAAAAGAAAAATTCAAAGCTTGTTGTATATCATTTGCTGTTTTAAAAGACGCCTCTTTTAAACTCAAAGTTAAATTTCCACTATCTGCAAAATTATAAGGTATTTCTCTTTCCACACTAGCTCCACCTATGATATTTGCACTAGTTGAGTGATTGCCACCTCTACCGCCAACTCCGCCTGTTATGCCTCCTACAGAAACAACGCCTTGTGCTATAGCATAAATTTCACCATCTATACCTCTTAAAGCTGTAAGTAAAAGTGTTCCGCCTTGTAAAGATTTTGCATCACCCATAGATGAAACAGTTATATCTATTTTATCACCACTCTTTGCAAAAGCTGGTAAATTTGCTGTAACCATAACAGCTGCTGTGTTTTTGGATTTTATATCATCTGGATTTACTTTTATATTCATACCTTGAAGCAGGTTGGATATAGATTGTATTGTAAATTCACTATTTGTTCCATCTCCACTACCATTAAGCCCCACAACCAAACCATAACCGATTAACTGATTGTCTCTAACACCAACAGTATTGGCAAGATCTTTAACTTGAACCGCATAAATGCTTGTAAAAGCAAGCATAAAAAGTAAAAAAACCCTCATAATAAATCCTTCAATCATAAAAATTTCAAAAACTAAAGCAAAATACGTTCCAAAGTTTTTTAAAAAAATAAATGTGTAAAAGAACATTTTTTGATATAATTATAATAATAATTCTAAAATCAAAAAAGGAATCCAAATAGAACCTCTCCTATCCATAATATTAGTTCTAGCTATAGCTGTAGTATCGTGCTTACTGTTATATAAACTTAAAATTCCAACAATAATAGGATATATACTAACTGGTGTTTGCACTGCTTATTTTTTTGAAATTCCACTAAATGATATGGGGGATTTAAATCATATAGCAGAGCTTGGGATAGTATTTCTTATGTTTACAATAGGACTTGAATTTTCGTTTAAAACTATGGCATCTATGAGGCAAGAAGTCTTACTTTTTGGTGGTTTGCAAATAATACTTACAATCCTTGCTTTTTTTATAGTTTGTCATTATATTTTTGGCTTTAACGCATCAACCTCAATAATAATATCAAGCGCAATAAGCCTTTCATCAACAGCTATAGTTTTAAAATATCTAAATGAAAACAATCTTAGCAAAACCCTTTATGGAAAAGCAACAGTTGGAATTTTAATCTTTCAAGATCTAGCTGTAATACCTATATTACTTATGATAAAGCTTTTAAGCGACAAAGGCTCAAGCGTATCTTATTTACTTTTAACAACATTTATTTCAGCATTAATAGTGCTGGTTTTGCTACTTTTACCGGGTAAATTTTTAGCCAAAATTATACTTAGATCTTCTGCAAATATGAAAACAGATGAAATCTTTGTGGGAACAGTATTTTTGATAGTATTAGGAGCCGCTTATTTAAGTCATTATTTTGGTTTTTCTTTATCTCTTGGAGCGTTTTTAGCGGGTATGATTATATCAAACACCCCTTATAAATATCAAGTTGAAAACGTCCTTATATATTTTAAAGATTTGCTTTTAGGCGTGTTTTTTATAACTATTGGTATGCAAGTTGATATAGTATTTTTGGCAAAATATTTTGTTTTAATAATAATCTTCGTAATTTTAATGATGTTAGCCAAAGCTTTTGTAATATACGGTTTGCTAAAATTTTTTATGGGCAATAAAATAAGCATGCAAACTGCATTAAGTTTATCTCAAATAGGCGAATTCTCTTTTGCTGTGTTTTTACTTGCTTCACAAAATAAAATTTTAAATTTAAGTCTTGATGGAGGTGTTTTATATCTATTTGGACAAGAATTTTTTGAATCAATAAAACCGGAACAAATTTATCAGTTTTTAACCATAATGGTTATTTTTTCAATGATAGCTACACCTTTTATATTAGAAAAACTAGAATCATGCACAAATTTAGCCTTAAAATACCTAAGCTTCAAAAAATATACGGCAAGAATAAATGAAACAGAGCTTAAAAACGTTGAAAACGAACACAAAATAATCATCTGTGGCTACGGTATATTAGGACAAAATATTTGCACTTATCTTAAAGCTTGCGATGTAGATTACGTCTGCATAGATAATAAATATGAAAAAGTAGAAAAAGGCGTAAAAAAAGGAGATAATGTTATATATGGAGATGTAACCCATAAAACTTTATTTAAGAATTTAAATGTATCAGACTGTATAGCTGTAGTAATGGCTCTAAGAGAACCAGAAACAACATTTAAAGCCATAAAAGATATACTATCCATAAATCATCATATAAAAATCATTGTTTCAACAAAATTTGATCAGCTTGAAAGCGAATTAAAAAATATGGGTATTTACTCTGTGATACACGAAAGAAGAGAATTGGCTCAAACTATTGGTAAAATAATACTACAAGCAATAGAAGAATATAAAGAAGAACACCCAAAAGTTAAAATAGAAAACCAAAGCAATAATTAAAATTAAATATAATCTACACAAAAACTAAAGTAATAATATATTTTGCCGATATAGCAAACATAGATTGAAAGGTGTTATTTTTTTTAAAAAGGTTTTTAAATGGCAATAACACAAGATAATTTTGCAGATGCACAAATTGAACAATATGTCTCTCAAGAGGATTTGGTTAAAGTAAAAAGTGAGCTTATAACCTGCCCTGATATAAACAGCAATTTATGCGGACACATATATGAGTTAAGCAAAAACCACGCTAAATCAATATTCATAAGCTCTAATGAAATGGTAGTAGATGATCAAGGTTTAGTGCATAGTGCTTTCATTTTTTCTGCGGCAAATTACGTGGCTTTAGCGGCTATAAATAGAGAATTTTCTGTGCTTATATCATCAAAAACTTATTTTTACTCTACTTTGAAATTAGGAGATGTTTTGTATTTAGAAGCACAAGCTATGTTTGATGAAAATTCAAGAAAAAGAGAAGTCAGAGTTTTAGGATTTGTGAAAGAAATAAAAATATTTGAAGCTACAATGCAAGTTGTAATCACAGATACTCATATATTCAAAATGGAAAGACCTCAAAACAAGAAACAAGGTAAAGAAGAAAAAGAAGACAGTGAAAAAGATGAGGCAAGCGCTAAAATTCCAGGCTCTGATGTAGATGCCATGGCACAAGTAGCTAGTATAGTCGGTGCTAAGGCTTAGGGTTTAAAATAAGGTATATCTATCCAATTTTTGGGACATTTTTCCCTATATGTCCCACTTGCATCGTAATAATACGAACAATCATCGTAAAAACGATTTGATATACCTCTTTCATTTATGTAACAAGCATTAAAAAAAAGTAATGCAAAAAAAATCAAAATGCTAGCTATTTTCACCAAATCACCTATTCATTTTTCGCCATTCATATGGCTCTATTGGATTTTTATCAGCCCACAAGCCGAGTTTTTGTTCCCTTGCTAATCTCATATCCATAGCATATATATCGCTATAATAAGTATATGCCCAAGCATATCCATTTGCAACCATTTTTTTGTTTATGTCTTCATCGTCTAATTTTATTATAGCAACTATCCTTGAATACTTGTCTTTATCCTTTTGTATAGCTGTTACTGTTTTTGAAGCTATCATAGAAGCTAAAAATTCTCTAGATTTTTTACCATACGCTTGTTTGCTTTCCGGTGCGTCCATACCAAAAAACCTTACCCTATAATTTTTGTTATTTTTATCTAAAATTTCTATGGTATCTCCATCTATGACTTTAACGACCTTGCCAACTATTACTTTTTCATCGGAAAATGAGTTAAAAAATATAGCTATAATAACAAATATTAAGAGTAATAAAAGCCTAGACGGGCTACTAGCGATTCTTCTTAAATTCATCATATTGCTTAATCTCATAAAACCTCTTTGACTTTACTCTTATAATTATATTAAAATTAGTAAATAATTTATTAAAGAATCTTTATATTTTTTGGATTTGAAATGTTAAAGCTTTTTTTACTACTCATTTTATTCTTTTTTATAGCCTGTGATAAGGTGGAAAAAAAAGACAATAAAGACAGTGATATAAAAATAATAAAATCAGAAAGCCTAAAATACAAAGAGTTAAAATTTTCAAATGAAAAACTTGAGCTTACATTAAGGCATAGATGTGATTTTTTACCAAAAAAAGATAGAAATTTATACTGTATAGATGCTTTTTTGACTGTGGAAGAGAAAGAAAATTTATATAGTTTTTTAAGTGATAATAGCTATATGGTGCAAAAAGCTTTAATTTCTAAAAACGATTCTTTAATAATTTTTAACTTCACAAACACATTTTACAATTATGAATTAAGTATAAACAAAGATAATACTAATATTAAAATTTTTGAATTAAATAGCAAAACAGTGAAATTTGATGAAAATTTTACAAAAAAACAAGAAAAACAAATAGATTTTGATGAAAATTTGCAAAATTTTAAAGAAAATGAATCAGAAGATATTTATATAGCTTATGATTCATTTTCTTTTAATAAGAATTTAAAATTAGAAGAAAAGCTTTTTAATACCACAGATTCAAAGCTTAAAGGATTATTTGAAAAGAATCAAAAATGGGAGCTTTGGAGAAAAAATGCAAATACAAACAACTTTTTATACAATCTAGCAAATTCTACATACTATATAAAAGATGAAAATAATAGCATAAGTGATGAATTTAGCATATCTTTACAAAAAAAAGATAACTCTTTTTACATATCAGCAAATAGCCCAAAAAGATATAAAAACGCCCTTATACAAGATTTTACAGTGTATAAAGATTTTTTCGTATTCAAGCTTGATGAACGTAGTTTTATACTGGCAAAAATAGATGAAAAATTTGTTAGTTTTTACAAAACAAAGCCTACAAATAAAGGTTTAAAGCTAGAAAAAATTTCCATAAATAATAAAAATTTTTTTTCTAAGGATACAAATTCTTATGAAGTTATTTTAAGCGATGAGGGTTGTGAATTTTGCGATGAATACAAAGAAATTTTACAAAACGAAGACAATCCTAATCTAACTTTGTTCTAAACGATATAGCCTTATGCAAAGAGATCAAATCCACATTTTCAAGGCTAACACCGCTTGGAATTCCTTGTGCTATCTTGCTAAAGCTTAAATTTAAATCCCTAAGTCTTTCTTCTATGAAAAAGTAAGATGCATCTGATAGTGTAGAATGCGTGAGTGCAAAAATAAGCTCCTTTGTATCATTAGCACTTATCATATCTCTTAATTTTAAAATTTTTTCTTCATTAAGTTCATCTAGCACAAAATACAGCCCCTTAAAACTAGAGCTTTCTTCTATCAAAACTACATCCTTAGCACTTTCAACAAGACAAAGCAAGTTTTTATCTCTATTTTCACTAGCACAAAATTCGCAAAGCTCGTTTTGACTAAGATTTCCACATCTCACACAAGGCTTTACAAAACGCACCAATTCCTCTATACTGTGTGCTAATTTCAAGCTTAAACTATGTTCTTTACTTAAAAAGTAAGCAAGTCTTATAGCAGACTTTTTGCCTATGCTTGGTAAAGACTGCAAATTTTTTACCACTTCATTAAGTTTTTCATCAAGCATTTTAAGCCTTTGTTATCTTAAAGCAATGATATGAATTTTCATATTCGTATGAAAGTTTTAAATCGCAAAACAAGCAAACTTGCTCTACTATATAAAGTCCCAAACCAAATCCTTTTTTATCGTTATCTTCTCCGCTTATGAAAGCTTTAGTGTAGTCGCTCATCTTTTTTTTCAAAGGTTTTGCCTTGTTTTTTACAGTTATACAAGAGTTAAAACACTCTAATATACAGCTTTTGTCATCTGAATACTTCAAAGCATTATCAATCAAATTCTTTAAAACTAAAGATATCATCTCTAAATCAAGCAAAAATTTTTGCTTTTCATCAAAGCTCACTTTTACCTTATTATCAAAATCATCTAACATAAGCAAATCTTTTGTGGAAGTTAAAATTTCAGCGAAACTGTATCTTTGTATATCTAGTTTGTAATTTTTTGAAAATAAATTTTCTATCCTAGCCGATTCATCTACTAGCAAATTTAATCTTTTAAAAATATTCATAAATCTTGTTTTTTGCTTCTCATCGTTAAGCATTGAACTTGCTATCATTCCTTTTCCAATGGGAGTTTTTAGCTCGTGCATAATGGCTCTTAGGAAAAACTGTCTTGATTGCAAAAGCTCATTATTTTTATCCAAAATATGAAAAAACTCGATAGCTATCCTGCCTATCTCATCATCTTCATACTTATAAGCTGGAAAATGCTTTCCGTGTATGATTTGCTCAACTTGATTAGAAAGGATAGTAAGAGGATTTAGATATTTAACTATGGCAAAATAAAGCAAGATGAAAAAAAACATAGAAAGCACAAAACCAAAGGCTATAAACTCAAGGCTTATATAAGCCCTATTTATGTAAAACAAAGAATCATAATCATCGTGTTTTAGCCATAAATAAAGCTTATCCTTATATGCTATAAAATAAAATTCTCCCAAACTGTTGATAGTAGAGTAGTAAAGCTCTCCATTTTTTTTTAATACTTCTAAAAAATTCTTATCTTTAACAAGCTTAAAGCCGCTATTTTGTATATATGTGCTTATATTATAATTGCCATTCATTTGATAATTTGTCATAAAACTATCCAAAAGCCTTTTTTGATGTTCCTTTAACTCATCGTTGTTTTTTACTATTTCAGCATACAAAGAAAGTATAAAAAACATACATATTAAAGCAAAGGTAAAAGAAAAGGCTAAAGTTATCTTTTTTTTAGTTGAACTTTGTTGTTTCATCCTATAAGTTTGTAACCTATACCCCTAACGGAAAATATATGCTTTGGCTCTTTTGAATTATCTTTAATCTTGGTTCTAAGTCTGCCAATAAGCACATCAAGACTTTTAGAATCTTTATTTTTAAGAGAAGGGGAATTATTTATTAACTGTTGCCTTGAAACAGCAAAACCGTGCTGACTTATCAAAAAGCTTAGTATTTCGTATTCTGCTGGAGTTAGCTTTAAGCTTTGTTGATTATAATAAATTTCGTGCCTTTTAGAATTTACCTCAAAACAAGAACCAAAAGAGCTTGATACATTGTTTTTATTTTTGTTCGTTCTTCTAAGCAAAGACATTATCCTAGCATACATCTCTTTAGGGTCGTAAGGCTTTGGCAAATAATCATCTGCTCCGATTTGAAGCCCTATGACCTTATCATTTATATCCGATCTAGCAGATGATATTATTATTGGAATTTCACTTTTTTTTCTAACCTTTCTGCAAAGATCAAGTCCATCTATATCAGGAAGTGTTAAATCAAGTATTAGTATGTCAAAGGAATCTATATCGCTTCTTAATGCTAGATAAGGATCCTCATAGTTTGTTATTTTTATATTAAACTGTGCTAAATATTCGCTTAGCAAAGAAGCAAATTCACTATCATCCTCTATCATCATAACATCTGTCATACAAAAAAAATCCTTTCGCATTTTTAAGACATTATAGCAAAAATAAACAAATTTTGCTATAATGACAGTTTGTTTTTAAACGAGGAAAGAAAAGTGGAAATTGATTACTACGAGCTTTTAGAAATAACAAAAACCGCAGACAAAGAAAGCATAAAAAAAGCGTATAGAAAACTAGCTTTAAAATATCACCCAGATAGAAATCAAGGCGACAAAGAAGCAGAAGCAAAATTTAAGCTTATAAATGAGGCTTATGAAATTCTAAGCGATGATGAAAAAAGAGCACTTTATGATAGATACGGACGAGAAGGACTGAAAAATGGCTTAGGTGGCAGAGGCTTTTCATTTGAAGATATAGATATAGAGGGCATATTTTCAGACTTTTTTGGCTTTGGTAGAAGATCTAGACAAAGTGAAAATGAAAAATTTAGTCCAAATTTAAGCATACCTCTTGTTATATCTTTTAAAGAAGCTGTATTTGGAAGCAAAAAGACAGTTGATTATATGTATAAATGTTTTTGCAAAACTTGTAATGGCACAGGCTCAAAAGATGGGCAAACTAGCACTTGCGGGGTTTGCAAGGGAAAAGGGCAAGTTGGAGTAAGCAGAGGTTTTATGACCTTTGTGCAAACTTGTAGCGAGTGTAGAGGCAGTGGCAAGGTAGTAAAAGAAAAGTGCAAAGATTGTAGTGGAGAAGGCTTTACAAATAAAAGAGAAAGCATAGAGCTTGACATACCAGAAGGCATTGATGACGGTATGAATTTAAGGGTAAATGATAAAGGAAATCTAACAAAAGACAAAAGAGGCTTTTTAACCGTTAAAATTTCCGTGCAAGACGATGATACCTTTATAAGAGACGGTATGGATATATATCTAAAATTTCCTGTCTTTTTCACTCAAGCTGCTCTAGGTGCTAAGGTAAAAATTCCTACCATTAGAGGACAAGCCTTTTTAGAACTTCCTGTTGGAGCTAAGGAAGGCGATCATTTTGTTTTAGAAAATGAAGGCGTAAAAGATATACATAGTGATGATATAGGCAGACAAATAGTGCAAATTAGCATATCCTTTCCAAAACACATAAATGACGAGCAAAAAGAGCTTTTACAAAAACTAAATCAAAGCTTTGGAGTTAGTGAAGACGGTCTTCACAAAGAACAAGAAGGTTTTTTTGATAAGATAGCCTCTTGGTTTAAGTAAGCAAAAATACTACAAAATAAAGCTAAATACTTACAAAGTGAAACATTTTAAACAAAAAAAATAAATGATTTTTTTATAATACGCTCAAAAATACGCTATAATAGCTTGTATTTTTTTATAAAGGAGATTTTTATGAAGGTATTAAAACTTTCTTTAGTTGCTGCACTTGCAGTTGGGTCGTTTTCTGCTCTTTCTGCAAAGCCTTTGGAAGAAGCTATTAAAAATGTTGATTTCACTGGTGAGTTAAGATACAGATTCCAAGACTCTCGCCAACAAGAAGTTGGTTTGCTTGAAAGGCAAAAATCATCTGCTAACGGTCAGCAAAACCATAAGATAAGGGTAAGACTGGGACTTAAAGCTGATGTAGGTGATGGCTTTAAAATCTTTGGTCAAGCAGAATATGCAAATGATACTGCTGCTGGTTATGCAAATGATGGTAGCAATAGCTACTCTCCAAGCCCAGGAACTCCTACAAATAGACCTTTTAATCTAAGACAAGCTTATTTGCAATATGATGTTTCTGATTATGGCTTTTCAACAGTCTTAGGTCGCCAACAACTAGGCACTATTTGGACTGATGACTTTGTTGGAACAGCTGCTAAATTCTTTTATAGCCCAACTGATGATTTCACAGTTGCTGCCTTTGCGGTAGATAGCTTTCAAGAAAATATAGGCGATAGCGATGCTGCTAGTTTTAACTTATATGTAGATTCAGCTACTGCTGCAACTTTAGATCAAAGATTATATAAATACAATATGTATGGTGCTGCTTTACTTGGTAAAAATATAGGTGGAAGCGGACTTGACTTTGGTATCTGGGGAGCTCACCTTGATAGAACAGCTACTTTTTATGCTGCTGATATAAATTACCTACTTGATATGGGCGAGGATCTAAACTGGAGACTAAGGGCTACATATATGGGTAATAAAATAAATGATACTGTTGTAAAAAATTTAGGTGTTGGTGATGGTCAGCTTATAAATGTGTATGGAACTCTTAACGCTTACGGTTTTGACGGAACACTTGGTGGTATTATGCTAGGTAAAAAAGATAAAATATCTTTAAATACTATAGAAGATAGAGGAAATGCTGGACTTGATGTAGTAGGTAGAGAAATTCTTTACTCTGCTGGTTCTTGGGCTGCTATGAGTAACGGTGTATCAACCTTTGGATATGCTTCTGTTGGTTATACCCTACCGTCTGATTTAAGAATAGGCTTAAGAGCTGTTTATGGTGGAACATCTGATACTTCTACAAACTCTTCTAATACAGCTTTAACAACAGGCTACTTAGGTGGTGGTGAAAAAATGGAAGGCGTTGTTGATATAGACTATAAATACAGCAAAAACCTTACCTTCTTTGGCTGGTATTCTATGCTAAAAGTTGATAACAAAGTATATCAAGACGATACTAGACAAACTATCCGCTTACAAGCTAGATACGCATTTTAATATTCTCTCCCATTTGGGAGAGATTTTCCTAAAGCAATATAAGCTTTGCTAAAAGCAAGAAAGAAAAAAATCCAAGTGCATCAGTTAAGGCAGTGAGTATGACACTTGAGCCAACAGCTGGATCATAACCTAACTTTTTCAAGGAAAGAGGCACAACAGAGCCTATAAAACCTGCTAAACTTAAATTTATAAGCATTGAAAGTGCTATAACCGCACCAAGAGCATACATATCAAACCATACATAAGCTATAATACTCATAATACAAGCAAAAACAAAACCATTAAATAAAGAAATTTTAAGCTCTCTTAGTATGATATGCTTAGCCTTAGCAAATTTTATCTCCCCTAAAGAAAGCCTCCTAACAGTTACCGTTAAGGCTTGTGAGCCTGTGTTTCCACCCATAGACGCAACTATTGGCATTAAAACAGCGAGTGCTACGAGAGCTTCTATTTCGCCTGAAAAAAATGATATGATATTAGCAGATATTAAGGAGGTTATCAAATTTATAAAGAGCCAAAAACCTCTTGCTTTGGTAGCTTTAAAAACAGTCTCTTCCTCAGCGTCATCATCAACACCCACTAAATTATAAATTTGCTCTGTGGCTTGTTCTTGTAGATAATCGTGTATATCATCATAAGTTATGCGTCCCATTAAATGCATATCCTTATCAACCACAGCTATCACACTTAAATCATAGCTTTTTACTAAATTTACCACCTTGTCTATATCGTCATTATCATAAACAAAATAATTTATAAGCTTTGTTTTTTTATCTTGCAAAAGTTCTTTAAATTTGACATCAAAATCCAAAAATAAAGCCTCTCCAAAAGGCAAACAATACTGCAAAACATTTTTTTCATCGGTTACAAAAAATTGTTGCACTTGCTCTATTTCGCCTTCATTCTTAAGTTTTTTATATCTTTGGACTGCAGAATTTAAGCTTTCCTCCAAAAAAGCTTGCAAATATTCAGTTTGCATATAAGCACCGGCTGAATTTTGTGCGTAAGATTTTAATAAGCTTATATCTTTTTTATGCTCTTGCTCTACACTATTTAATATAAGCTCGGCTTTTTTCTCGTCTATATTTTCTAAATTTTGTATTAAATCAGTAGCATCATCGCTTTCTAGCTCCTCAACAGCTCTAGCAACTGCTGAAGCACTAAAACAAGATAGCATATCATTTAGCATAAAATCAGGCATTAACACGGCAACATTTGCTAGGTTATTAACGCTTAAAGACTTAAGAGTTTGCATATAAAAATTTTCATCTTCTTCTTTTGCTAATCTTAAAGCATTTATAAGTTCGTCTGCATTGCACTCTTTTGTTGATGCTAAATTTAAAAGCTCTTTAGCTTTTATAAAATCATCATTCATTAAAGCTCCACATAAGGCTCAAAGGCTGGGACTTCTTTTGGTGGTATTATATTATTAGAATTTAAAAAGCTTTGCAATTTATTTTCATAATCTTTCATAATATTTTCAAATTCTTTTTTCTTATCACCTTTTAATTCTGATTTTGTGATTTTAACAACTGAAAGAGGATTTATAGCTTTGTTGTTTAAGTAAAGTCCAAAATGAAGGTGAGGACCCGTGCTAAGTCCCGTTGAGCCTACGTAAGCTATGGTTTGTCCCTGGCTTACCTTTTGTCCTTTTTTCACACGAGCAAATCTACTAAGATGTGCGTATAATGTGCTATATCCTTGACCGTGAGTAACTTGAACAGTCTTTCCATAGCCTCCTTTAGTCCCTACAAATGTTATAACTCCACTTCCAGCACTTCTAACAGGAGTTCCAGTAGGTGCGGCATAATCGACACCTAAATGGGCTCTGTATTTCTTAAGCACAGGGTGATACCTAGCCCTTGTAAAACGAGAACTTATCCTTGTAAATTTAACAGGAGTTGTAAGTAAAAAGGACTCTAGCTCTTTTCCTTTTTCATCAAAATAAGTATCATCGAAGAAAAAAACCTTTTTAGGCTTTTTGTTTATCTCAACTACAGCCATTTTTACATTTATATCGCCAAATCTTTGCCCTAGCCTTTCTTTTCTCTCATACAAAATGCTTACCCTATCGCCCTTTTGCATAGATTTAAAATCAACGCTACCCCTAAAAGCATTCCTCATAGCTCTAGCCAAAGGTGTGCTTCCGCTTATCCTTTCTACATCTTGATAGGCTGAATTTTCTATATTTATCGATAAAACTCTTTCTTCTAATTCATACGCAACTGGGGTAAAATTTAATGTGTATTTGTTTTCCAAGTCTTTGTAAATGTGAATTTGCAAGTCAGAACCGTTTATTGGTATTAAAATTTGTTCTATTGTGTTGTTTTCATTATCCCATAAAATTTGGTATTTTTCCCCCTCTTTTATTTCAGAAGCAAGCTCTCTATCTTGCGGGTCTAAATCCCAATACAAAGACAAAGGCAAGGAATTATGCTCTAAAAAACTTAAAAAGAATTCATTTTTAGCCCATTCTCTTTCTTCCACGACAGATAAAGCAAAAAGTGGTAAAGATAAGAATAATAACAAAATAATTTTTTTCATAAAAATAAAACTCTCCTAATTCAAATAAAACAGATTGCTATTGTACTTCAAAAATCTTACAAAAATGTAATAATTTTAGAATATAATTTTTATATTAAAACCAATAGGAGAATATTATATTGCATTTTAAACTTGTATTTTTATGTATATTTAGCATGAATTTATATGCTTTAGAGCCTATAATAACTACAGTTAAAGATATTCAAGGGGATAATTTTTACATAGACTCTTCTGTTAAAACGGTAAAAGGAGCTAGTGCTATCGTAACTCAAAATATAGCAGGTGTAAAAACTGTCGTCGCTAGGGCTGTAGTTACTGATATGAATGCTGATGATATAAAGCTTTCTATCATACAAAGAGATATACTAGAGCAAAGTGCTTTACCTAAAACTAATACACAAGTAAAAATAGGCGATGAAGTGCATTTAAATTTCTTATATGATAGGGCGATGTTAATAGCTGCAAATGAGATAAATTATAAAGAAATAGAGCAAAAATTTAACTCAATTTATTTTTTACACCCTGATATTTTAGGTGCTTATATGATAAGAGAGTATAAACTTAGCCCTGATGTTGAGGATTTTAAGCTTATTTGTTCGAATAATTCCTTAGGGCTTATAGTTTTTGGACTTGAAAATTCTGTTGTATTTGTGGATTGTTACAGTTTTTCTACCTTGTATGAAGAGAAATTTGATTTTACAAATAAAGAAACACAAACACCTTTTTATTCTAGGATTAAAGGTTATCAAAAAGTGTTTTTTAACCTCTTTGAAAGAGAGGTTGGCGACTACTATGCGTATTATAAAGAACTTATAGGATACAAAGATGAAAAATGAGATAAAAGACTTTTTTGTAAAATTGCTTGGCGAGGAAAATGCAAAATTTGATGATATACATAAAAGAGCCTATAGTTACGATGCTACAAGAAAGCATTTTCTACCAGACGCTGTTCTTTTTCCAAGAGATGAAAAAGATATAAGTGAAATTTTAAAATTTTGCAATGAAAATAAAATAGTAGTGATACCTCGCGGTGCTGGTTCTGGCTTTACTGGAGGCACTTTAGCTATAAATGGCGGAGTTGTTTTGGCTCTTGAAAAACATATGAATAAAATTTTAGAAATAGATTTAGAAAATTTAGTAGCAGTAGTGCAACCAGCCCTTATAAATTCAAAACTACAAGAAGAGCTTAAAAAATATGGTCTATTTTACCCGCCTGATCCTGCAAGTATGGATTTTTCAAGCATAGGCGGAAATGTTAGTGAAAATGCTGGGGGTATGAGAGCGGCAAAATACGGCATAACAAAAGATTATGTCCTAGCACTTCGTGCAGTCTTACCAAATGGAGACATTATAAGAGCTGGAAAAAGAACGATCAAAGATGTAGCCGGCTATAATCTAAGTGGTATTTTGATAGCTAGTGAGGGAACTTTAGCTGTAATTAGCGAAATTTGTCTAAAGCTTATGCCCTTACCAAAGCTTAAAAAAACTGCACTTGGAATTTTTAATACAGTCGATGATGCGATGAATGCTGTATATAAAAGTCTAGCTAAGGGAGTGCGTCCTGTTTCTATGGAATTCTTAGACAATCTTAGCATAAGAGCGGTTGAAAGCAAATTTAAAAAAGGTTTGCCTGTGGAGGCTGGAGCTATATTAATAGCTGATGTTGATGGAAATGTAGAACAGTCTTTAGATGATGATTTAAAAATGCTTGAACTTTGCTTTAAAGAAGCTGGTGTGAAAGAATTTAAGATAGCAAAAGATGAAAAAGAAGCCGCTGATATATGGTTTGCTAGGAGAAATTGTTCTCAAAGTATAACTGTGTATGGAAATTTAAAACTAAATGAAGACGTAACAGTGCCTCGCTCTAAATTACCTGCTCTGCTTTCTGGCATAAAGGATATTTCAGAAAAATATGGCTTTAAAATTCCTTGTTTTGGGCATACTGGTGATGGAAATGTGCATGTAAATGTTATGGTAGAGGATAAAAATGATGAGGAGCAAGTAAAAAAAGGGCACGAAGCCATTACTGAAATTTTTAAATTAGCGATAAAACTTGACGGGACATTAAGCGGTGAGCATGGTATAGGAATTTCAAAAGCCCCTTTTATGAAACTAGCATTTAACGAAGCTGAAATGAACTTAATGCGTGCTATAAAAAATGCTTTTGATCCAAACAACATACTAAATCCGGGTAAAATGGGACTTTGATGTATTTAAAAAAAACCATAAATTTTTTACTTATATTCAAAGATAAGGAGCTTATGAATTACGGTGCGGCTCTTTCCTTTTACACTATGCTTTCAATTATACCTATATTGTTTGTTTGCTTTTCTGTTTTCACGCAAATTCCAAGCTTTGATGCGTATTATGATAGGCTTAAGAATTTGATTTTTGCCTTTTTGATACCAACTCAACAAGAATTAATATCAAGCTATCTTGATACCTTTTTAAAAAATAGCTTAAATTTAGGGATTATGGGGCTTGTAGCTATGGCTTTTACTTCTTTAGCTCTTTTTTCAAGCTATGATTTTGTGATAAATCGTATAACAAAAAGTGAGCCTAGAGGGCTTTGGCATAGCATAAGTGCATACTGGACTCTTTTAACTTTAGTCCCGCTTGGGCTTGGACTTTCTTTTTACATCTCTGCTTATATACAAAAAACACTTGATGATTTTAAGATAGGCTTGAATTTCTTTGCATTTTTACCATTTCTAATAATATGGTTTTTATTTTTGATATCTTTTTCAAGCTCTATGCAAAAAAGAACAAATAAAAAATACCTTCTAATAAGCTCATTTGCTTCAGCTACAGTGTGGTATGTGTGTAAAAATTTATTTGTATATTATGTAGTTTATAACAAAGCATATACTAATGTTTATGGCTCTTTTTCAACCCTTTTATTTTTTCTTATATGGATATATATATCTTGGATAATATATTTATTTGGCTTTAAAGCTTACAATCACTTTACTTTAGAGCAATATGAAAGGCAAGATATTGACAAAAACAAGAAAAAGACTCAAAGAAGCAAAACGAATGCTAAGTAAAGATAGCAGTATATAAGAAATAAAAATATAAAAATTCACATTTATATCTTTAGCGTAAAATTTTATAGAGAAAAAATAAGATAAAAGTGTATCTAGCAAGTATCCAAAATCCACTATATGCAAAAATAAAACAAAGGGATAAAATACAACAAACACAACAGAAAGGGGTATGCAAAGGAGTTGCTGCAAAGACACTAAAGGAAAGAAATAAAGAACAGGCGTAATCATAGCAAAAAAGGTCCATAAATTTAACAATATAACATTTATAAAATTTGAAAAGAATTTAGAGAAATGATTCATATATAAAAATATAAAAAATACCCCATAAATAGAAAAGAAAAACCCTACGCTAAAAAGAAGCTGTGGAAAAAGACTAATGCAAATTAAGATAGCAAAAAATAATGTAGAATAATTTAGCAAATTAATATTTTTTGCCAAGAGATAAAAAGCAAATAATGCCATAACCAAAGATCTTATATAAGAAGGCACAAAACCTATAAGATAAGCGTAGGCTAACAAAAAGCTAAAAATTAATACAGATAAATCAAATTTTAAATTTCTGTATGGAAAATATCTTTTTTGAAAAAAGCTATACAAAGGACATAAAAGAAAAAAGCAAAGAGAAAATATAAGTCCTATATGATAGCCGCTAATAGCTATAAGATGTGCTATACCGTAGTAATTAACATCTGTTCTTAGCTCTAAAGAAATCGGCAAGGCAAAAAATAAAGCTCCATAAAATTCTTTTATTTTTTCATCTTTATGCTGTGATAAAAAATAAGAAATGATGAAATTTTCATTATATGTGTTTTCGCTTAAATTTATATCATAACTTGGCATATAAAAATTTTTAGAAAGATAATCCTTAAAACTTACATTAGTATTAATTACTCTTAGATTAAGCTTATCATAGCGACTTATATTATTATCCTTATATGTGCTGGTATAAAAGGAAAAATCATCATAAGAAAGCTTTAAAACAGTATAAGCCCTACCTTTTTTGTTTTGCTTTTCATAGCTTTGTAACACCAAAACATCTTCTAAATATCTATGTTTGCTCTCCTTAAAATTTAAAAAAGACATATATTCATAAAACAAAGAAAAGCAAAATACAAAAATGCAAAAGAAAAATAAAATAAAAAATTCTTTGTATTTTTTAAAAAAATTCATCTCTTTTTAGAGAATTTAGCCAAATAAAAATATATAAGAATAATCAACGCTAACAAAAACAAAGGAACAGCGTAAGAATACTTTGAAAAACTATCAACTATATAAGATATAGAAGCACCAAAGGCAAAACCTAGATAGCCTAGCCCTACAGCCCAAACGACTGTAGCTACAAAATTTAAAACAAAAAATTTAAAAAAATCATACCTAGCAAAACCCGCTGCAAGAGGTATAAAGGTCTTAAGCCCGTATATAAATTTCTGAAGCAAAATTAAGCTTACTCCGTATTTTTTTATCTGAAGTTGTGCTAAAGCTATCTTTCTTTTGTGCTTTTTAAAATAAGGCATTAAATCTTTTTTAAAATATCTGCCTAATAAAAAAAGCACAGTAGAGCCTAAAACATTTGCAAAAAGAGCTATAAATATACATAAACTTAAGGAAAAATGTCCGGATGCACTTAAAATTCCAGCCGCTAAAATCCCTACCATACCTCCACCGATAGAATAAAGAAAAAGTATAACATAGCCCCAACTAAGTAAGGTATCAATAACCTCTTGCATACACTACCTTGCGTAATCCACAGCTCTAAGCTCTCTTATAACATTTACCTTTATTTCGCCTGGATACTGAACCTTATCTTGAATTTCTTGAGCTATTTCCTTTGCTAAAAGCACCGATTCATCATCATTTACAAGTTCAGCATTTACAATCACTCGTATTTCTCTACCCGCATTTATAGCATAGGCATTTCTTATGCCTTGTTTTGATTTTGCTATATCTTCAAGCTCGGTAACTCTCTTTAAAAATGCCTCTAAAACCTCTCTTCTTGCACCCGGTCTTGCCGCACTTAAGGTATCAGCCGCACAAACAGCCGCACTTTCTACGCTTGTTGCTTCCTCGTGTCCGTGATGTGCGTAAATAGCGTTTATAACTGCATCGTGTTCTTTATATCTTTTGCAAAGTTCAGCTCCTAAATCGACATGAGAGCCTTCAAAATCGTGAGTCAAAGCCTTGCCTATATCGTGCAAAATTCCTGCTCGTCTTGCTAAATTTTCATCGCCCCCACATTCAGCCGCTATAATACCTGCTAAATGTGCTACTTCCAAAGAGTGAGCTAAGGCATTTTGTCCGTAAGAAGCACGGTATTTTAATTTTCCTATGAGTTTGACTATTTCAGGATGCATATTAGAAAGTCCTAAATCCATAAGTATGGTTTTACCTTCCTCAAGTATGCTATCATCAAATTCTTTACACACCTTTTCGTAAATTTCCTCTATCCTAGCTGGTTGTATGCGTCCATCTTCAACCAAAAGCTCTATAACTTTAGTAGCTATGGCTCGTCTATAAAGGTTAAAACAGCTTACTATAATAGCACCCGGGGTATCATCTATGATGATATCAACGCCCAAAACCATTTCAAGCGTTTTTACGTTTCTTCCTTCTTTGCCTATAATACGCCCTTTTAGCTCGTCATTTTTTATATTTACGACATTTATCAGTCTTTCTGCCGCAAATTCACCAGCAAAACGCGAAGTAGCTTGTGCTATTATAAAATTTGCCTTTCTTTTTGCTTCGCTTTTTGCTTCCTCCTCATATTTTCTAACTATGTGTGCTATCTCATCTCTTGATTTTTCCTCAACTTTTTTAAGCATCATTTGCTTTGCTTCATCTTTTGTAAGCCCTGAATGGTGTTCTAAAGTGTTTATAAGCTCGTCTAATTTTTTTTCATAACTATCTTTTAACCTCATATTCTCATCATACAAACTAAAAGCTTTCTTTTTACTCTTTTCAAGCTCCTCTTTGCTTTTATTTAGCTCATCTTCATAGCTTTGTATCTTTTGTTCTTTTTTGCTTAGCTCATCTACCTTTTGATTGTATTCTTTTTGAATTTTATGACTTTTATCCTCGTATTTTTTTTTGACTTCTAGTTCTGCATTTAATACAGAATTTTTTGCATCTTTTAAAACAAGCTCGGCTTCGTATTCTATAGCCTTTGCTTTTGCTTTTGCTTGCTCCACAAAGATATTATACTTGGCTTCATCTATCTTTCTAGCAACTAAATATCCTACTCCCACGCCTACTACAACGGCTATAAAAATGTAAATTGTTATTAGCATTTTTTAACTCTCTTTTAAAATATTTTTTATAAGGATTTATGTAAAAATCAGCTTGAATGTCGTGTTTTTCGCATAAACTCTTATCAAAATATAAGTTAAGTGCTTGGACAAAAACCACAAGCGGTTTATAAGCTAAATTTGCAAAAAACATATCATAAAAACCTTTTCCATGCCCTATCCTTTTTAAATTTTTATCGACAGCTATTACAGGAATGACAGCTAAATCGATCTTAACATTTAAAAAAGAAATATAAGGCTCATAAACCCCAAACCTTTTCTTATATAAAGGTAGTCTTAATTTTACAATTTTTAAGCTTTTATCTTGCATAAACGGAACAAAAATATTAGAATTTTTTGATAATTCTCTCCTAAAACGTAGCAAATTTATCTCATATTCTAGTGGTATATAAATGAGGATATTTTTTGCTTTGTAAAATTTTACTATTTTCTTAAGCTCTTTAAATGATAAAAAATCTTTTTTGAAATGAAAAATGAACTTTGATTTTAATTTATTTTTAGCAAAGGCTCTATATCTGTCTTTAGGCATTAATGTAAGAAAACTAAGCCCAAAAGGGCTTAGAATTTTTAGAATTTATAAAAAGCTTGTATACGGAAAGTGTTTTTGGTATTTGAATCTCTGCCTTCCTCTAACACAGACAAGCCGTCATATCTAAGCATAGAATACCACACCAAAAAGTCTAAATTTTTGTTGTATTGATAAGAAGCTTCTACAACACCTTCCATCTTATCGCCACCGCCGCCTATTGTTCTAGCAGTACTTCCTCTTGTAGTTTCAGTAGCACCATAAACATATCTTAAGCCTATTCTTAAATCAGATGGTAAGGTATATCCAGCATTTACATAAGCAGCTGTAGTAGCACCAGAGCTTATAGCAGCCCAAGAACCTCTACCATATAAAAATTCTCTACCTACTACGCCAAGTCCAGCATTACCTACATCTTCTATAGTGTTTATAGTTACAGCGTCTTTTTTACCAAACATAATACCACCAAGTCCGCCGTCAAAACCGTAACCTTTTATATCTCCATAAAGATTTACAAGCTGACCGTTAGCTGCTCCTCTTCTTTTAAAATAGTCATCAACGCTATTTCCAAGATAAGTAGCTCTTATAGACCAAGCTAAATCATCAGCTAAAAGCAAGGTGTATTTAACATCAGCAGCATAAAGTGTAGCCGTATTCATAAGCTGAGCACCCCAAAGTTGCACATCAATAGTGGATCCGCCTAAGTCATATCCGCCTATAAAAGCAGCACCATACATATTATACTTATAAAGTCTGCTTGTCATTGGGTTACCTGCTGCTTCACCTAACAAGTAAGAAAAATCTGCCTGATCGCCATCTTGTTTTTCTTCAAAAGAATCAACAGCAAAGGCAGCTATAGCTGTGCCTTCAAATGGAGAATAAACGACCTTAGCAGCAGTTCCTACATAGTCATCAGTCCAAATAGTTCCTAATTCTTGGCGACCCCAGATGAAGTTTAAGCCATAATCAGCCATATCATATTGCAAATACGCTTGTCTTAGCTGTAAAGAACCGTTTGTCCTTGTGCCACCAGCACCGTCGTTAGAGTTTATAGCATTGTCATAGCCAGCATCTTTTGTTAAAGAATAAACTTGACCAAAGATCTTAAAACCATCACCCACATCAGCCTTAGCTCCTAGTCTTAAGCGAAATTCGTGATTTTGTTCCCCAGCAACACCAGCAGGTATTTTTATCGAGCCTGATTTAGATCTAGACCAATCGCTATTGTATCTATATCTTAAGTCCCCGGTAAAATCAACATTCTTAATCGCTTGTTCTAAAGGAATAGCATTAAGTGCTGAAAAGGATCCAGCTGCTAACGCGGCAACTAAAGAAAGTTTTAATACTTTCATAAAATCTCCTTTATAAAAAAATACACTTAATTGTAGCATAAAAATAAGCATTTTTATATAAAAAACTAAAAAAATAAAGGACACTGTGCTACGAAAGTAAAAGAGTTTTTACTCTTTTACTCGCTATCTTTTTTTAGTTTTATAGAATCTCTGTCATATAAGCCTGTTCCAACAGGTATCATTCTACCTAAAATTACATTTTCTTTTAAATCTTCTAAGAAGTCAAATTTTCCGGCTATACTGGCTTCTGTTAAGACCTTTGTAGTTTCTTGGAAAGACGCAGCTGATATGATACTATCGCTACCAATAGCTGCTCTTGTAACTCCTAACAATACCGGTTCAGCTATAGCAGGCTCTCCACCCATAGCTAAAATTCTTTCATTTTCTTCTTTAAATTTGCGTTTAGACACAAAGTCTCCTACTATGAATTTGGTATTGCCGCTATCTACTACCTTGACTTGTCTTAGCATTTGAGAAACTATAACTTCTATATGTTTATCAGAAATCACAACACCTTGACCGCGATAAACTTGTTGAATTTCAGATATAAGATAATAATGAAGTGCTTTTTCACCAAGTATTTTAAGCACATCGTGGCTTGATATAACACCGTCTGTTAGCTTTTCTCCAGCGTGTATAAATTCACCGTCTCTTACTTGAATTCTTTTGGAGCTGTCAATTAGGTATTCGCTTTTATTTCCATCTTCTGATTCTATAACGATTCTTTCTTTAGATCTTAAAGGTTTATCAAATCTTATAGTTCCGTCTATTTCGGCTATTACGGCTGCATTTTTTGGCTTTCTAGCTTCAAATAGTTCAGATACTCTAGGAAGACCGCCTGTGATGTCTTTTGATTTTGTAGCAGCTTTTGGCGTTTTAGCTAAAATATCAGCTTTTTTAACCTTGTCTCCGTCATTTACAAAGATAACAGTTTTTGGCTCTAAAAGATACCTAAGCACTTTACCGCCTTTGGTTGCAAGAACAAGGGCTGGTCTTGCACCACCAGGTATATACTCATTTATAACCAAAGAACTTTTTCCGGTAGCCTCGTCCATTTGCTCGTCTGCACTGTAGCCAAGCTCTATATCCTCAAAGCTTAAAGTTCCATCAGTTTCAGCTATAGTTGTATCATTATACGCGTCCCATTCAGCCACTATAACCTTATCGGCTTTAGAAGGTTTAGCTATAACAACCTTTGCATCTTCTATGATAGAATTATCATCAAATTCAATAACGGATTCTCTAGGTATATAATGCCTTTTTGCTTCTCTATCATTTTCATCAGCAATAACAACAAAAAGACCTTTTTCTTTTACCACGTAACCCTTTTTTATATCGTGTCTTCTGTCTAAACCATCGCCTTTTAGCATATAGAATTTCAAGGTTCCTTTTTCACCAGCTCTTATAGTCTGAACGACAGGATCTCCGTCATTTACTAGAATTTCACTAGCATAAGGCACACGGTTAGGGACATTCCAGCCCTCTTTTATAACCTCTACTATACTTTCATCTTTTTGCACCTTAGCTCCATTTTGATAGTGCATATAAAGTTTTCCTACTATGTTTCCGCTAACACCTGTTAATTCGTTTGGCTTTGCTAAATCGTGCCTTCTGATAATGTATTTGCTTTCCTCTTTTGTTCCTTTTACGCTTATAACCACATCTTCGTGCATATTTTCTATATGCACAGTGCCATTAAATGGTGCTTTTATTTTAGGTTCTACTAGGAAAATAGCGGCATTTCTTCTGTTTGCAACTATATTTTTATTCTCGCTATTTTTGTAAAGCTCTATATTATAATACCTTATAAAACCTTCTTTTTGAGCTACTATTTGCCTATCTTGCAAATCTGTGCTAGCGGTTCCACCGCTGTGAAATGTTCTAAGGGTTAATTGAGTCCCAGGCTCACCTATAGACTGTGCTGATATGATACCTACGGCTTCTCCCGGTTTTACTAGCTTACCTTCTCCTAGATTTATCCCATAACATTTAGCACAAATGCCTTTTTTGGCTTTACAAGTTATAGGCGTTCTTATGCTAACTCTTTTTATACCACTATCGTGAAGTAATTTTGCTTTTTCTTCATCTATCAAAGTGTTTTCTGTAAATAAAATTTCATTTGTAACAGGATCTATAATATCTTCTGCTAAAACTCTACCTAAAATTCTTTCCTCTAAAGTTTCAACCACAGAACCATCAGCTGTTATTTCACTGATTTCTATGCCATCGTGAGTGCCGCAATCTTGTATGGTTATCTTAACATTTTGTGCTACATCTATAAGCTTTCTTGTCAAATAACCAGCGTTAGCAGTTTTTAAAGCTGTATCTGCCAAACCTTTTCTAGCCCCGTGAGTAGAGATAAAATACTCTAAAACATTAAGTCCCTCACGGAAATTCGAAATAATAGGAGTTTCTATAATAGAACCGTCAGATTTTGCCATAAGCCCTCTCATCGCTGCAAGTTGTGAAATTTGAGCGGCAGAACCTCTAGCACCTGAATCAGCCATCATATAAATGGAGTTAAAACCTTGCTTATCATTTTGTATAATATCCATCATATCTTTTGAAAGGACATTATTTGTGGCTTTCCAAATGTCTATGATTTTATTATATCTTTCACTAGCTGTTATTAGCCCTTGATTGTAAGAATTTTGTATATATTTTACTTGCTTTTTAGCTTCTTGTATAGCTTTTTGTTTATTTTCAGGGATAATAATATCCGCTACTGAAATCGAAATTCCAGCCTTAGTAGCGTATTCAAAACCTAAATTTTTAAGCTTGTCTAAAAATGTAGAGGTGATACCTAAACCACCTTTTTTATAAACATAATCAACAAGTAAAGCTATATCTTTTTTCTTTAGAATTTTATTCCACATATATTCAGGGACAAAATCAGGCAAAATGGATTTTATTATCAAACGTCCAGCTGTTGTAAAAATTTTCATATTATCAACCACAGTTTGAACAGGAGCGTGTATGTCAAGACAGTTTGCCTCCAAAGCCATTAAAACCTCGTCTATACCCGTGCAAATTTTATGCGAACCCTTAGAACCAGTTTTTTCCAAAGAAAGATAATAAATTCCTAAAACCATATCTTGAGAAGGAACAGTAACGGACTTTCCACTGGCTGGTAATAAGATATTCATAGAAGAAAGCATTAAAACCTTGCATTCTGCTATAGCCTCTTGAGAAAGAGGAACATGCACAGCCATTTGGTCTCCGTCAAAGTCGGCGTTAAAAGCAGTGCAAACCAAAGGATGAAGTTGTATAGCCTTGCTTTCGACTAAAATAGGGTGAAAAGCTTGTATAGATAATTTATGAAGGGTAGGAGCTCTATTTAATAAAACAGGGTGTCCTTTTACAACTTCTTCCAAGCATTCCCACACTTCATTGGTCTTGCTTTCTATCAATTTTTTGGCTTGTTTTACTGTTGTTGCATAGCCTTTTTCTTCAAGTTTTGCTAAAAGATAAGGTTTAAAGAGTTCTAAAGCCATTTTTTTAGGCAAACCGCATTGATCCATTCTAAGTTTAGGTCCTACGACTATTACGCTACGACCTGAAAAATCGACTCTTTTTCCAAGTAAATTTTGTCTAAAACGTCCTTGTTTTCCTTTTATAATTTCACTTAAAGATTTTAGCGGTCTTTTGTTTGCACCTTTTACTGCATTTGCTCTTCTACCATTATCAAAAAGTGCATCAACAGCTTCTTGAAGCATTCTCTTTTCATTTCTTATTATTATTTCTGGTGCATCAAGCTCCATAAGTCTTTTAAGCCTTGCATTTCTGTTGATAACTCTACGGTATAAGTCATTCACATCAGAAACGGCAAATTTTCCACCGTCTAAAGCAACAAGCGGTCTTAAATCAGGTGGTAAAACTGGTAAATTTGTTATCATCATCCATTCAGGTCTATTAGGCACTAAATCATCTTCATTGCTAACAGAGGAATTTAAGCTGCTGTTTAGGAAATTTTCAACAACCTTTAACCTCTTTGCTATACTTTTTTTCTTAGCCTCTGAATTTGTGGTATTCATCTCGTCTTTTAATTGGTTTAAAAGATCTACTAAATCTAAATTCGCTAATAAATCTCTTATAACTTCTCCACCCATTCTAGCTTTAAAACCGCTATCCTCGTATCTTTGGGCTAATTTTTGATATTGTTCCTCATTTAAGACATCGCAAAATTCCACTTTTTTGCTATTTTCATTATCATAATAAGCATCTGCTGGATTTTCCACTATATAAGCTTCATAGTAAAGCACTCTTTCTAAATCTTTCATTTTTATACCGAGCAATGTTCCTATACGACTTGGCAATGAATTAACATACCAAATATGTGCTACCGGAGTAACAAGCTCTATATGCCCCATTCTAGAACGTCTT
This sequence comes from uncultured Campylobacter sp., assembly GCF_944323605.1. Taxonomy (GTDB): domain Bacteria; phylum Campylobacterota; class Campylobacteria; order Campylobacterales; family Campylobacteraceae; genus Campylobacter_D. The sequence continues at coordinate 24,116 of NZ_CALUTC010000008.1, read as the reverse complement.
ACCTTAGAACTTGCAACCTCAACACCACATTTTTCACACTTAACGCCCTTAAAACGCATCTTTTTATATTTGCCACACAAACACTCATAATCTCTTATAGGTCCAAATATCTTGGCACAAAAAAGCCCGTCTCGCTCTGGTTTTAGAGTTCTATAGTTTATAGTTTCTGATTTTTTAACTTCTCCATAAGACCAAGACTTGATTTTTTCAGGACTTGCAAGCCTTAATTGTAGGGCTTGAAAATCCCTAGGTCTGCCTTCTTCTTTTATCTCTATAGTCTTAAATTTTTCCATTACTCGTCCTTATCAAAAATCTCTATATCAAGTGCTAAAGACTTTAGCTCGTTTGCTAAAACAAAAAATGTCTCTGGTATGCCCGTAGATGGTATATTTTCTCCCTTTGTTAAAGCTTTATATGCACTAAATCTTCCCTCTGTATCATCTGATTTTATAGTAAGCATTTCTCTTAAGGTGTGTGCTGCACCGTAAGCCTCAAGAGCCCAAACTTCCATTTCACCAAACCTTTGTCCGCCAAATAAAGCCTTACCACCAACAGGTTGTTGGGTAACCAAGCTGTAAGGTCCGGTGCTTCTTGCATGGACTTTTTCATCAACTAAGTGGTGTAGTTTTAGCATATACATACAACCAACATGAACTCTTTCAGCTATCCTTTCCCCGGTGCGTCCATCATACAACTCACTTTTTCCGTCCATAGAAACTTTAGCAAGTTCAAAGAGCTTTTCAAACTCTTGCATACTTGTCCCTTCAAAAACAGGAGTAGCAAATTTAACACCCCTGCTCCAGTCTCTACCATAGTTGATAAGCTCTTCATCGCTTAAGCTTTCTATAAATTTCTTTTCCTTTGCAAATCTAGCTAAAGAACAAATTTCAAGCATTTTAGAACGCAATTCTTTTACAAAATCCTTTTGTTTTTTATCAAAAATTGCTTGTATTTGCTCACCTAATCTCAATCCAACTAAACCTAAATGGCTTTCTAAAATTTGACCTATATTCATACGAGATGGCACACCCAAAGGATTTAAAGCTATATCAACACTTTTGCCATTTGGCAAATAAGGCATATCAACTTCTGGGACTATTGTAGATACTATACCTTTATTTCCGTGCCTACCAGCCATTTTATCGCCAACTTTTAGCTTTCTTTTTGTTGCTATATAAATTTTCACAAGCTTTATAACGCCACTTGGCAAAATATCATCTTTTTCTAGAATGTCAAGCTTATCATCGTGTTCGCTTTTAAGTCTTTTTTTCTCATTTTGAAAATAATTTTTCAAATCATCGTATTGTTTTTGAACATCTTTAGAATACGCCTTAACCAAAGAATTTAAAGCAAAACGGTTTATAGCTCTTAACTCTTCTATGTCTATCTTTGCGCCTTTTTTATAGGTTTTTGAGCCTACTTTTTGCTCACTTTGCAAAGTAGATTTTGAAAGCAAGGAACAAACTCTTAAAATTTCCTCTCTATCCATCATTAAAAGTCTGTCGTGATGTTCTTTTTCAAGTGAAATTTTCTCCTCATCATAAGCTTTTATAGTTCTTGCATCTTTTTCATAACCTTTTTTGGTAAAAATTTTAACATCTACAACAACACCTTCAAGAGAAGCCGTTGCATACAAAGATTTATTAACAACATGCCCTGCTTTTTCCCCAAAAATAGCTCTTAAAAGCCTTTCTTCTGGAGTTGGTTTTACCTCTCCTTTTGGAGAAACCTTACCAACTAATATCATACCGGGTTTTATATGAGTTCCTATCTTTGCTATACCGCTTTCATCAAGATGAGAAATGTCCTCCTCTTTTATATTTGGTATATCTCTTGTGATTTCCTCTATGCCGTCTTTTAATTCTCTTGCTTCTATTTCTTTTTCATATATATGCACACTTGTAAAAGCGTCTTCTCTTATCATTCTTTCACTTACTACTATGGCATCTTCGTAGTTGTAGCCGTTCCAAGGCATAAAAGCTATAAGAGCATTCTTGCCTATAGCTAATTCTCCTTCATCCATACTAGCACCATCAGCTATAATCTGTCCTTCTTCTATCTTTTCTCCTTTTTTAACAATAGGATGCTGATTATACACTGTGTTTTGGTTAGTTCTTAAATTTTTCTCCATAGAGTAATGATCTATAAATGGACCCTTTTCATCTTCGCCCATTATAAATATACTTTTATTATCTACTTTTTCAACTACGCCTGCTCTTTTGGCTTTAATAGCCATCCAAGCATCTCTTGCTATAGTTCTTTCCATACCAGTGCCTACTATAGGTGCATCACACGTTAGTAAAGGGACTGCTTGTCTTTGCATATTTGAACCCATAAGAGCACGGTTTGCGTCATCGTGTTCTAAAAAAGGTATAAGAGAAGCTGTAACACCTACAACCATACCAGAACAAAGATCTATCAAATCAACCTCATCTTTTCTAGCAAGTATAGTTTCTCCATCTTTTCTAGCTTCAACAAAATCTTCAGATATATTACCCTTAGAATCAAGTTTAGTAGAAGCAGCAGCTATGACCAAATTTTCCTCTTGAGTAGCTGTAAGATAAACAACATCTTCGCTAACCTTGCCATTTGAAACTTTTTTATAAGGTGCTTCCACAAAACCTAAATCATTTACCTTAGAATAAGTAGCAAGAGTGTTTATAAGTCCTATGTTTTGACCTTCAGGGGTTTCTACAGGACAAATTCTACCATAATGCGTAGAATGCACATCTCTTACTTCAAGTCCGGCTCTTTCTTTTACAAGACCGCCCTCTCCAAGTGCTGAAAGACGTCTTTTGTGAGTAACTTCGCTAAGAGGATTTGTTTGATCCATAAACTGAGAAAGCTGACCTCCGGTAAAAAATTCCATAATGGTAGTGCTTATAATCTTAGGATTTATCAAATCATAAGGCATTACCTTTTCTAAATCAGCACTTAAAGAGGTAAATTTATCTCTTATAGCCTTTTGCATTTTAGCAAGTCCTAAATGTAACTCGTTTGCTAAAAGCTCACCGATAGAACGGATACGGCGATTGCCTAAATGATCTCTATCATCTATTCTGCCTTTGCCATTTTTTATTTTTATGAGGTATTTAGCAGTTTTTATAATGTCTTCATTTGTTAAAACAGTTGTATATTCTGGCACTGACAAACCTAACTTATGACTCATTTTCATACGACCAACCTTTGTCAAATCGTATCTTTCAGGATTAAAAAATAAATCATTCACATAAGCCTTAGCAGCTTCTTTTAAAACAGGTTCCCCAGGTCTCATAACCTTATAAATTCTAATGGCTGCAAGATCGTTTTCATCTTCTATATTTTCACTTTGTTTTAAAGCTTTTAAGGTTTCATTATCTTGTATAAAAGAATTTATAATAGCCGCATCAACATCAGCGGCAAGATCGTTTGCTATATCAAAGTTTTTATATTTTTCTTTAATTTTAGCTAATTTGTTTTCATCTAAAAGCGTCAAAGAATCAAAAAGAATTTCTTGATTTTCATCTAGTATAGGTTTTGCTAGATATCTATGAGATAAAATTTCTACTGGATATTCTATCCATTTTAAACCGTCTTTTACAAGCTGTTCTGCTTTTTTCTTGCTGAGTCTTTTTCCGGCTTGAATTATTAGCTTTCCTTTATCATCTTTTATATCATACTCAACTCTTTCTAAAAAATCATTTGGATTAAATTCTATTAAAAATTTATCTTTTTTAATGTGTATAGTTTGAACGGGATAAAATAATTTTATAATATCTTGTTTTTTATATCCTAATGCCCTAAAAAGCATAGTTATAGGCATTTTTCTTCTTTTGTTTATACGAACGTATAAAACATCTTTAACATCATATTCAAAATAAAGCCAAGAACCTCTATCTGGTATGATTTGAGCTGTATATACTAGTTTATTTGCCACTGTTGAGCTTTCTTCTTCTTTAAAAATAACTCCCGGGCTTCTATGAAGTTGATTTACCACAACTCTTTCTACACCATTTATTATAAATGAAGTTCTATCAGTCATAAGAGGAATTTCTCTTATAAAAATTTCTTGTTCTTTTATATCTTTTATACCTACCTTTTCACCGGTTTTTTCATCTTTTTCGTGCAAGGTTAAACGAATTTTCATTTTTAAATTAACAGAATAAGTAAGACCTCTTTCCATACATTCTCTTACTGTGTATTTTGGCTTACCTATTTCAGAGCTTACATACTCCAAACTAAGCCTATTTTGTGGGTCGTGTATTGGAAAAATAGACTTAAATACCTTTTCTATACCACTTTCTTTACTCGCATTTGCATAATTTAAAAAATCATCAAAGCTTTTTTGTTGGAGCTGTAAAAGATTTGGAATGTCTATTTGATTTGAAGTGCTGGAAAAATCAATTCTAAGTCGATTTTTTGATTGTTGTTTTTTTTGCATAATATATACCCCATTTTGGTAAGTTTAAAAAGAAAAAGCCCTTAAAAGGGCTAAATAAGGAAGTAAAACTTCCTTTAAACTGTAAAATTACTTAAGCTCTACCTTAGCACCAGCTGCTTCAAGCTGTTTTTTAGCTTCTTCTGCATCAGCCTTGCTAACGCCTTCTTTTAATGTAGATGGAGTTTGCTCAACTGCATCTTTCGCCTCTTTTAAACCAAGACCTGTTAATGCACGAACTACCTTTATAACTTCTATTTTTTTAGCACCGCTGTCTGTTAGCACTATGTTAAATTCTGTCTTTTCTTCAGCACCACCAGCCGCACCAGCTGCTGCTGCACCGCCACCAGCTACAACAACAGGGGCAGCAGAAACACCAAATTTTTCTTCAAATTCTTTAACTAATTCAGAAAGTTCTAAAACACTTAAGTTAGATATATACTCTAAAACATCTTCTTTTGAAATTGCCATTTTTTATCCTTTTTATTATTTTAAGATTCTTTTTCTTTTTGCTCTTTTAAAGCATTAAGCCCTATAGTGAAATTTGTGATAGGGGCATTCCAAACTTGCAAAAGCATAGCAAGCAACTCATTTCTAGACGGCATTTTAGCTAGAGCCTTAACTTTGGAAACATCAGTTACTTCGCCATCTACAAATGCAGTTTTTATGTTAAACAAGTCGTTATCATCTTCAAATTTAGAAGCAACTTTGCTAACATTTAGCTGATCTTCTCCCCAAAGATATATATTTGTATCTTTAAGTTCAAGACCATTTTTTCCAGCTTGAGTTAGGGCAAGAGAGGCTAGTGTGTTTTTAATAATTTGAACTTTAACGCCATTTTCTCTAGCATTATCCCTAAGACTTTCTAATTTCTTAGTGCTTAGTCCTTTATAGTTACAAACTACTATCATTTCACTGTTTTTAAACTCTTCTTGCAGTCTAGCAACAAGTTCTGTTTTTTCACTTCTAGTCACAAGCTTCTCCTTTCCGATTAGCGATTTCAAACAGAGAAAGACTTTGTAAGTCTTAATTAAGTAAAAACCTCGGCTATCTCCAATCTAAAATAAAAAGCTAAAAAAAACAAAAATTTCCTTAGCTTTTTATTTAGGGCTTTAAGCCCTAAATTACTTCATATCTAAAAGCTCTTGAGTTTGCAAAGAAACAGAAGGACTCATAGTTAAAGAAAGAGCGGCATTTTTTATATATCTTCCTTTGGAGGCAGCCGGTTTATGTTTATTTATAGCCTTAACAAATGTGCTTATATTATCATTTAGTTGTTCTTTTGAAAATGATACCTTTCCAAGCCCTGCGTGTATGTTACCTTGCTTATCAACACGGAAATTGACTTGACCACTTTTAGCATTATTAACAGCTTGTTTTACATCAAGAGTAACAGTGCCTGTTTTAGGATTTGGCATTAAGCTTTTTGGTCCTAAAATTCTACCAACCTTACCAACTAGACCCATTAAATTTGGGGTAGCTATTAAGACATCAAAATTTATATTGCCTTTTTGAATTTCTTCTATTAAATCATCACTACCTACAATATCAGCACCAGCTTCTTTAGCTTCATCAGCTTTTGCATCTTTTGCAATAACAGCAACTCTTACTTTTTTACCTGTTCCAGCAGGTAAAACAACAGAGCCTCTAACCATTTGGTCAGCATGCCTTGGATCAACATTTAATTTTAGAGCTATTTCAACTGTTTCATCAAATTTAGCAGAAGCTAAATTTTTAACAGTTTCTATAGCATCTTCTAAAGAATACTCCTTGGAAGAGTCTATTTTTTTATTTAATTCTTTTAATCTTTTAGTAATTTTTGACATATCTTTTACTCCGCATTTATTATAGTGCTTCCAACATTTTAGCCTGTCGGTAGGGCTTTTTTAGTCAAGTATCTCTATACCCATAGAGCGAGCAGAACCAGCTATAATCTTTGCAGCTTGCTCTTTATCTTTAGTATTCAAATCTGCTATCTTCTTATCCACTATTTCAAGAATTTGTTTTTTTGTCAATTTTCCAACCTTGTTTTTTAGAGGATTATCAGAACCTTTAGAAATTCCAGCAGCTTTTTTTATTAAATCTGTAGCTGGTGGTTGTTTCGTAATAAAAGTAAAGCTTTTATCAGCATAAACAGTAATAACAACTGGGACATTAAAACCAGCCATATCTTTTGTTTTTTCATTAAAAGCCTTACAAAATTCCATAATATTAACACCTTGCTGACCTAAAGCAGGTCCAACAGGAGGTGAAGGATTTGCCTTTGTAGCAGCAATTTGTAATTTTATTTCACCAACGACTTTTTTAGCCATATAATCTCCTTAAACTATTTTCTCAACTTGAGAATAAAGAATTTCAACAGGTGTAGATCGACCAAATATAGAGACATTTAACCTCAAAAGACCTCTAACCATATCATACTCCTCTACTATGCCTGTAAAATTGGCAAATGGTCCATCTATAATACGGACATTTTCACCCTCTTCAAAAGATATTTTAGGTTTTGGAGCAGCCTTATTTTGCACTTTTTCTAATATTAAATTTATATCTTTTTCAGAAAGCGGAGTTGGTTGCTTTCTATCACCCGTTTTGTTTTCGCCTATAAAACGTCCAACTTTTGGGAGAGACTGTATCTTGTGCCATAGCTCAACCGTAAATTTTAAACAAATAAAGACATAGCCAGAATACAAACTTCTCTCACTAATCTTTTCTTTTCCATTCTTAAATTCTATCACATCTTCTGTTGGCACAACTATATCTTTAACCTGCTCTTGAAGATTATTGTCCCTAATAAGATTTTGTATAGCCTTTTTAACAGCCATTTCGCTACCAGCATAAGTTTGAATAGCATACCACTTAAATTCGCTCACAACTCTTTCCTCATAAAATTTAAGAAACTATGAAAGATAATGAATAAAACATAATTAAATCAACTATCCAAAGAAATAAAGCAACTACAAAAACAACAACAAAAACCGTAATATAGGCATTTCTAACTTGTTCTCTTAAGGGAAATATAACCTTTGACAACTCCGCTTTAGATAGTCTAAAATAACTCAATAATTTTTCCATATTCTTCAAAACCTCAAAAATGGCAGGGCAAGAGGGATTCGAACCCCCAACCATCGGATTTGGAATCCGGCGCTCTACCGTTGGAGCTATTGCCCTTTAACTTTTTAACTTAACCTCTTTATGAATGGTATGTTTCCTAAGTCTAGGACAATACTTTTTTAACTCTAATTTTTCAGTCGTATTTTTACTGTTTTTATAAGTGCTGTAATTTATATCACCACACTCTTCACATTTTAAACCAACTTTTATCCTCATAAACTTATCCTCTTTTTATGGGGTCCTTAAAAAGACCCCCTAAATTTTACTTAATGATTTTAGAAACAACACCAGAACCTACAGTATGCCCACCTTCTCTTATCGCAAAACGAGTTCCTTCCTCAAGTGCGATAGGAGCTATCAAGCTTACAGTTATTCTAACATTTTCACCCGGCATAACCATTTCTGTGCCTTCAGCAAGTTTTATAGAACCTGTAACATCTGTAGTTCTAACATAAAATTGTGGTCTATAGTTATTAAAGAATGGAGTATGTCTTCCACCTTCATCTTTATTTAATATATAAACTTCTGCCTCAAATTCTGTATGAGGAGTTATAGATTTAGGTTTAGCAAGAACCATACCGCGTAAAACTTCCTCTTTCTTAGTTCCACGAAGTAAAACACCAACATTATCTCCGGCTTCACCTTGATCCATTTCTTTTCTAAACATTTCAACACCAGTAACTGTAGTAGTTTGAGTGTCTTTTATACCTACTATTTCTATAGTATCACCAACTTTTACAACTCCCTTTTCTATTCTACCTGTAACAACAGTTCCACGACCTGATATAGAAAAAACGTCCTCTATAGGCATTAAGAAATCTTTATCTGTATCTCTAGTAGGAGTTGGTATATAGCTATCAACAGCATCCATTAAGGCTATAATCTTAGCAGACCACTCACCATCTTGACCAGCCTTAGCTTCCTCAAGTGCTTTTAAAGCTGAACCAGAAATTATAGGAGTGTCGTCTCCAGGAAAATCATAAGAGCTTAGCAATTCTCTAATTTCCATTTCAACAAGCTCTAAAAGTTCAGCATCATCTACCATATCAGCTTTATTCATAAAAACAACTATATAAGGAACACCAACTTGTCTAGAAAGAAGTATATGTTCTCTAGTTTGTGGCATAGGTCCATCAGCTGCAGAAACAACTAATATAGCTCCATCCATCTGTGCAGCACCTGTAATCATATTTTTAACATAGTCAGCGTGACCTGGACAATCAACGTGTGCATAGTGTCTTTTCTCTGTTTCATACTCTATATGAGAAGTAGCTATAGTAATACCACGTTCTTTCTCTTCAGGAGCATTGTCGATATTATCATAATCTTTAAGCTCAGCTAGACCCTTTCTAGAAAGAACAGCAGATATAGCAGCTGTAAGGGTGGTTTTACCGTGGTCTACGTGACCTATGGTACCTATGTTAACGTGTGGCTTATTACGAGAAAATTTTTCCTTAGCCATTGTTTTTCCTCCATATTATTTTATATATTTACACAAAAACAAGTCCGCATTTTATACTTTTATTTGATAAATGGAGCTCATAGCGGGACTTGAACCCGCGACCTCTCCCTTACCAAGGGAGTGCTCTACCTCTGAGCCATACGAGCGCTCAGCAATAGTATAAAATTAGACAACAAAATATAGTAAGAAATGTAGCAAAAAACAGCTCCCAGTTTCTTACAATAATGGAGCGGGAAACGGGGCTCGAACCCGCGACCCTCAGCTTGGAAGGCTGATGCTCTAGCCAACTGAGCTACTCCCGCAAATGGTGGTGAGTCGTGGATTCGAACCACGGAAGGCGAAAGCCAGCAGATTTACAGTCTGCCCTCGTTGGCCACTTGAGTAACTCACCTTTACACCATAAACTAAACACCGGTCAAACACTGCATAAAACAATGGAGCTGGTTAAGGGACTTGAACCCCCGACCTGCTGCTTACAAGGCAGCTGCTCTACCAACTGAGCTAAACCAGCAAAAATTAAAACTTTGATTATACATAAAATGAGAAAAAAAGTCAAGGATTTAAAATATGAAAGATAACGTTTTTAGATAGGACAAAAAAATGAGCCCTATCTAAAAAAATGTTTAAGAAATTGCTTTTTTAGCGTATTCTACACCTAAATCAAAAGCTTTTGCATTTAATTCTCTAGTTTTTGCAGGAACCATTTCTAGCATAACTTTTCTTAACTCGGCTAAGTCTATACACTGGGTCATATAAGCAGCTATAGCTAAAGCTACGACGGATTGAGTAGCAACATTTCCAACTTCATCTTTTGCTATTGTAATAATAGGAATTTTGTAAATCTTCCATTTTTCAAAATCTTCAGGTTTAGGATATACCAAATTTGGCTCTACTACTAAAATGCCACCACTTTTTACACCACTTTTAAAACTTTGATACGCCTTATCCGCTGTGGATAGCATAAAATCAACCTCTCCTTCAGTAGCATAAGGGTATAAAATCTCATTATCATCTATGATAATATCAACCTTAGTAGGACCACCTCTTACTTGAGATGTATAAGTAGAAGCCTTAAAAGCATATCTATTTCCTTCTATAGCAGCTTCTGCCAAAATTTCACCAGCGGTAATAACACCTTGTCCACCTTCTCCACCAAATCTTAGCTGATATTTCATCTCAAAGCTCCTAAATTTACCATTCTTTTTTCTTTAACAGCTCTTCTAACTTCCTCGTAAGCAGTGCAGTATTCTGCTTTTGTTTCATCTTGATGTAAAATACCTGTAGGAAATTTATCCTCTTTTTCTTCAGGGCTTAAGGAATCATATTTAGACTTATCAACTACTCTTGATTTTATCCATTCAAGCATAGAAGTAGCCTCGCCCATTTTATTTTTACGACCTAAATTTATATGACAGTTAGAAAAAACATCTACAAAGCTATAACCTTTATGCAACAAGGCTTTATATATTAAATTCTCAAGCTTAGCAGCTTCTATAACATTTCCTCTAGCTACAAAAGAAGCTCCTGCCGCTTTTGTAAGCTCACAAGCATCAAAATTTGGATCTATGCTACCTTGTTGTGCGGTTACAGTATAAAAGCCTTGTGGAGTTGTAGGAGATGTTTGAGAATTTGTAAGACCGTATATAAAGTTATTTATAACTATATGAGTCAAATCTATATTTCTTCTACAGCCATGTATAGTATGATTACCACCTATAGCTAAAGTATCGCCATCTCCACTTACTACTATAACTTTTTTGCTAGGATTTGCTAGCTTTATACCTGTAGCATAGGCTATAGCTCTACCGTGTGTTGTATGAACTGTGTTGCAATTAACATAAGAACTCATTCTACCGCTACAGCCAATCCCAGAAACCAAGCAAACATCGTCCATATTCCATCCAGTTTTTTGCACAGCTCTAATAATGCACTTTAAAACAACTCCATCTCCGCAACCCCAACACCACTGTGTAGGCATCTTATCTACACGCAAATATTCATCATAATCAAAAGCCATTAAATATTCTCCTTTACCTTAGCCATAATCTCACTAGGAGTTAAAGGTCTGCCATTTGCTCTTAATAAAGTTAGCAAATCGTCTCTTTTACAAACTCTTTGTATTTCTTCTAAATACTGTCCCATATTTAATTCGCAAACTAGAACTTTTTTGAATTTATTTACAACTTCTTCTATCTTTTTATCATTTAGTGGATACAATGTTATAGGTCTAAAAAGACCGACTTTAATGCCTTGTTCTCTTAATCTTAAAATAGCATCTTTAGCAGCTCTTGAAACGCTTCCATAAGCTACTATAAGCATATCGGCATCATCTAGCATATATTCTTCATATTTACAAATTTCGCCCACTCTGCTACGAATTTTTCCAAATAATCTTTCTATATTTCTTTTTACTATATCACCGTCTTCTGTTGGAAAGCCTATGTCTCCATGATGAAGCCCTGTAATATGATAACGATACCCTGTAAAGAAAGGATTTAAAACAGCTGGCTCATTTTCAGCACAAGCATAAGGCTTGTAATCTTTTTTATCTCCACTGAATTTGGCTCTATTTATTATTTTAAGCTCATTAATATCTGGAATATTAGCCTTACCATTCATATGTCCTATAGTTTCATCAAGCAGTAAAAAAACCGGCGTCATTAATTCTTCAGCTAAATTAAAGGCTCTTACAGTTTCTGTGTAAGACTCTTCCAAAGAAGCAGGAGCTAAGGCTATACTAGCAAAATCTCCATGTGTCGGGGACTTAGCTTGAAATAAATCGCCTTGAGCAACACGAGTTGGAAGCCCTGTTGATGGACCGCCTCTCATAACATTTGCTATAACAAGTGGAATTTCTGCTATAAAAGCATAACCTATTTGCTCGGATTTTAAAGAAATTCCCGGACCAGAACTAGCAGTCATAGCTTTTACACCGCTCATAGCAGCACCTATACTAACGCTTATGCCAGAAATTTCATCTTCCATTTGTATAAAAGTCCCATCATTTGCTGGCAATAATTTTGATAACTCGTGAGCTATTTCTGAACTAGGTGTTATAGGATAGCCACCGAAAAATCTACAACCACACTCTATGGCTGCTTTAGCTACTAAGCTATTGCCTGTTGCTATTAACTCTCTCATCAAACACCTACCTTTTTGTATTTGTTTTGTTTTATGGCTTCAGCTCTTTGTTTTGCTTCTGGAGTAAGTTTTGCAAATTTAAACTCACTTCTTGTAGCAACCATAATAGCAAAATCTGGGCAATGCACCTCACATTCACTGCAACCTATACAAGAGGATGGATTAACCACCTCAACCATTTGTCCTAAAACAGCACTCTTTTCATCTCTCATAGCCAAAACTCCAGCAGGGCAGTAGCTAACACAGATATTACAAGCTTTACATCTACGTTCATCTACCCAAACAGGAGTATCTTTGGGAGCGATTATACTCATTTCATATCCTTTTAATTAATTTAATAATTATATTTTTTTAAAGAAAGCTCTAGTTTTGAACTTTCTTCCTCATCTAAAGTTAATTTAGAAACCTCTAAAACTCCATCCAAACTAAGTCTAGCTAGGACGCCAAAAGCTTTGTTATGAATTCCAAATTCACCGTGCAAAATAATACTCATCGCTAAAAATTCACCAGTTCTTATAGCCTCCACCATACGAACACAAGCCGCAGCTGGTGCCAAATATGCCGATGTCTTTAGATATTTTATAACCTTGGCTCCACCAGTTTTTACCTCATTTTCTATATCATCAAAACTATCTTTATCTAGTATATCAGATAGTTTTTGATTTTTATAGCTTGAGTGGGATTTTAAAAGCAACATATCATCGTTATGAAATCCCATTAATTTTGTATCTATTTCGGAAGTTTTGCATTCAAATTTCTTTGCTAATTCATATTTAAATCTAGCATTATCTAAAGCTCCAGCCATAGCTACTATCTTTTTTGGATTGAATACTTTGTTTTCAAAAAGAGTATTCAATAAGAAATCAACAGGGTTTGTGAGTATTACAAATAACGGATCATCTACATATTCTTTAAGCCTTCTAGTGCAATCTAGCATAATATTTGTATTTATTTGTAGAAGCTCGTCCCTGCTTTGTCCGTCCTTTCGTCTTGCACCAGCACAAAAGATTACTATATCACTGTTTGTGCAGTCTTTGTATTCGGTAGTGCAAATAAGCTTAATATCTAAATTTAAAGCAGCTATACTTTGTCCTAACTCCAAATCTCTAGCTAGTAACAAATCTTCATTTCTGTCTATTAAAACAAGCTCTCTTGCTAATTCCCTAAGTATCAAAGCGTAAGCTATGCTTACTCCGACATTTCCAGCACCTATAATAGTGATTTTCATAGGTCATAAACCTTTGCTATAATGGCGTTAAAAGTTGCACTAGGTCTCATAACATTATTAGCCTTTTCATCATCAAATTTATAATAACCGCCCAAATCGACACTTTTACCTTGAGCATCTATAAATTCTTTGTAAATTTTATCCTCGTTTGAACTTAACTCCAAAGAAATATCTTTAAAAATAGCCTGAAGTTCTTTTTCATTTCCTTGTCTGGCAAGTTCATTTGCCCAATACATAGCCAAATAAAAATGGCTTGTCCTATTATCGTCCTCTTTTACTTTTCTAGAAGGAGCTTTATTATTCTCAAGCCACTGCCCTATCGCCTCATCTAAGCACTGTGCCAAAACCTTGGCCCTTGAATTTGATCTTGTGTTTGCAAAGAATTCTAAACTTGCTTGCAAGGCTAGAAATTCTCCAAGACTATCCCAACGCAAGTGATTTTCCTCTACTAGTTGTTCTACTTGTTTTGGTGCAGAACCGCCAGCCCCTGTCTCAAACATTGCTCCACCATTTAACATCGGAACAACAGAAAGCATTTTTGCACTCGTGCCAAGCTCTAAAATAGGGAATAAATCTGTCAAATAGTCTCTTAAAACATTGCCTGTTATACTAATAACATTTTTTCCAGCACGAATCAGCTCTAAACTTCTTAAACAAGCATCTTTAGGGCTTAAAATTTTTATATTATCAACAGAAGAATCTTTTAAAATATCTTTTACAAATGATATCATAATCTTATCGCTAGCTCTTTTTTCGTCTAACCAAAAAATGCCCTCTTCTCCTGTTAGCTTAACTCTTTGAATTCCAAGCTCTATCCAATTTTTCACCGCTTCAAACTTGCATTGACAAGCTCTAAAAATATCACCTTTTGATACCTTTTGTTCCATCAATACATCGCCTTTATCATTTACTATCCTAAAAATTCCATTTTTATCAGCGACAAAGGTTTTATCGTGCGAACCATATTCTTGAGCTTTTTTAGCCATTAAACCTACATTTGAAACAGAACCTAAAGTGCTAGGATTAAACTGTCCGTTTTTACGCATATCATCTAATACAGCTTCATAAACAGTAGCATAGGTCTTATCAGGTATTAAGGCATTAGTATCTCTTGTATTTGAATCCTTATCCCAAAGTTTTGCACCATTTTTAAGCATAGCAGGCATAGAAGCATCGACTATAACATCGCTAGGAATATGCAAATTTGTGATACCTTTTTCAGAATTAACCATAGATATATCAGCTTTTTTGCTAAGAATTTCATTATATTTTGCTAATATTTTATCTTTTAAACTAGATTTTTCTATCTTGCTTAAAAGCTCTGAAATACCGTTATTTGCATTTATGCCAAGCTTTGCAAATTCATCAGCAAATTCATCAAATAATTCTTTAAAATAAACCTTTACACAATAACCAAACAAAACCGGGTCGCTAACTTTCATCATAGTAGCCTTAAGATGCAGAGAAAGCAAAATATTTTCGTCTTCACATCTTTTTATCTCATTAAAGTAAAATTCTTGTAATTTTTTACTATCCATAAAAGTGCAATCCAAAATTTCATTTTTTTCTAACTTCAAACCGTCTTTCATAACAGTTGTAACACCGTCTTCACTCAAAAACTCTATCTTAGCTACACAAGGTTCTTTCACTAAAATAGCCTTTTCATTGGAAAAAAAGTCGCCATCTTTCATACAAGAAACTCTTGACTTTGAATTTTTATCAAAAGCAACTGTTTTATAAGGGTTATTTTTAGCGTATTCCTTTACCGCTCTCGTGCATCTTCTATCTGAATTTCCTTGTCTTAAAACAGGATTAACAGCAGAGCCTAGAATTTTTTGGTATCTAGCTTTTATGTCCTTTTCCTTGTCATTTGAAGGCTCATCTGGATAATTAGGCACAGCATAGCCTTTATCTTGCAACTCTTTTATAGCAGCCTTTAACTGTGGTATGGAAGCTGAAATATTTGGCGTTTTTATAAGAACAGAATTTGGCTCATTTACTAACTTAGAAAGCTCTTCTAAAGCATCTTCGCATCTTTGTTCTTGCTTTAAATAGTCCGAGAAATTTGCTAAAATTCTACCTGCAAGAGATATATCTGCGGTTTTAACACCTATATTTGCTCTTTTTAAAAAAGCTCTGACTATAGGCAAAAATGAATAAGTAGCCAAAGCTGGAGATTCGTCTGTAAGTGTGTAAGTCATAATAACTTCCTTGTGTTTTTATCTAACTGCAAAGAATATTATACAAAAAAAGATATATATTTAGGATTTTTAAATAAAAATTTACTAACAAAGTGTAATTAAGTAACATTGTCAAATAAAATTATTAATTAAACCAAGTAGATGGAATTTGTATGATATTGTTTATAAGGTCAAAAGGTAGTTTGAGTGCTTCTTTTATCACTTGTGTGTGAAATTTAGGATCATCTATAGTCCCATCAACTAAGATCGCGGTTGAGATAGCACGGTCCTTTCCTAATAAAACTTGATTGATTATTGGTATGTTAGCTATTATATGAGATGCTGATTTTAAAATTTTAAGCTCAAGCTGTATGTTTATGGAATTATCTTTCAAATTTACATCTCCAAGCCCTAAAATATCGACAGTATCTCCGTCAAGTGCTAATGTTTTTACATTTATCTTTTCATCTTTTTTGTCAAAAGCTATGGCTCCATTTTGTATATCAAGCCCTTGATTGTTAAATGTTGGCGTTTTAAATAAAAGTAAGGAAGGCACTGTGTCAATGAAACTCATTAGTTGATTGTGAAATTTTAAACCGGTTATATATGTTTTTTTTATACTTACTGTGCCATTTAGATCATCAAAATTTTTACCCTCAAGCAGCAAGGAAAAAGTCCCGTTTTTAACATATTGTTCCGCAAAAAAATCATTTAAAATTTTATCATTTACCCCATTTATAGAAAGATAAACCCTATCACTAGTTTTATCAAGATAAAAACTAGAATTAATTCTTTGTGCGTTAAATTTGATAGAATCTCCTAACACACTTAAATTCGCATTATCAAAACTAAGGCTTTTATTAAATTCAGAAAACACAAAGTCTAAATTTTGTCCTTGCGCCTTTATATTGTATAAAATATTTTTGCTATAAGCTCCTTTTATATCTTTTAAAACGAAGCCAAAGTTATTTACATTTAAATTTATGTCTTTGGAAGTTATATTAGCTTGAATGCTTTTGTCTTTATTGTTGATTTTTATACTGTCTTTGATTTTTTTTATATAAAAATCGTCTTCTATGTAGGCTTTTTTATTTTTAAGTATATTTTCATTTGAAAAAAATACACCATTTAAAGATATATCAAAGTCGTTAAAATCTTGACTTTTAAGCCAAAATTTTTCTATTTTTGTTACATTTAAATCCTGCAATATCTGAGAATATGGTTTAAATTTTATCATATTAGAATTTGCAAATTCTATACCATTGCTTAAATCTAAACTAAGATTAAAATCCTTTATATCTAGAAATACTCCCTTATTATAATTTAAATCTATACTTAAATTTTTATCTCTCATATCTAAAATTTTATCAAAATACAATCTTTTTATATTGCTATCAAATAAAGCTTGTTTTTTTGTTGTGTCTATATTTGCATTTAAATATGTATCTAAAAAGGTATTTGAAACTAAGAAATTTTTTAAATTTACCTTGTTGTTGTTTAAAGTGACAGTGCCTTCTTTTACAAAGAAATTAGCTAAATCGCTTTGAAGAGATTTTAGAATAAATTGCCCACTATATTCTATTTTTTTATTTGCCTGAAATGGGACCTTGATTAAAAAATCGCTATTAACATTGCCTGTTAGCTGTGAAAAAGGTAGCATAATACCGTAACTATTTAAAAGCTTATGTAATGCTTTGTCTAATTTTAATTCATCTGATAAAACTCTTACATATATACCTATCTTTTTAGGATTTGTTATATCATATATAAATACTTTACTTCTACTTATGTCTTTAGCATTAAAAGATGCTTGTTCAAAATAAAAATCAAGCTTTTCCTTGCTTAAATTTAAGTCTAAATTTGGTATCAAAATAGATTCAACTCCGTTATTTAATACCAAATCAAGATTTTTAACCTTAGCATTTGCACTTAAATTTTTTATATCATACCCTGAAATAAATTTTTTACTAAGCACTAATTTAAAATCGTTTATATAGTATTCTTTTGCAACTGCTTTTTTACTCACCCATTCAACTAGCTCTTTGTCTAGTTTAATATATGTTGAAATGGCAGAAAAAAGCGATTTTATATCATTTGAATAAAGCTTTGTTATGTGAAAAACAATTTCTCTATCAGACACAGAAAAAGAATAATCAAACGAAACAATATCAGAGCTTATGCTTCCATTCATATCATAAACATCTTCATCTGTTTTTATAAGCAGGGACGAATTTGTGCTTATGTTATAATCTTTAAAGCTAAATTCATTTACATTGGCTATTATATTGCTGTTTTCTTGGCTTATAGAAAATTTAAGCAAAAACTTGCTATCTTCTATTAAAAGCTCCTCTTTGGTGAATAAAAGCCTAAATTCACGCTCAAAAAGCTTCATATTTTCTATATGAACTTCTTCAAAAAAAGTAAAAAACAAATCAAGCTTTTCAACATAAAAAAGTAAATTTTTAGCAAAACTTTCATCATTTGTTTGCTCTAAGTTTTGCAGCAAACTTACTTTTTTAGCTCTTATTATCAATTTCTTATCTAATTTTATATATAATTGCTCTACCGAAATTTTTTCACTTTTAAAAGATGGTATAGTAAAGCCTATTTTTAGGATAATAAAGGGGATAAATAAAATTATGAATATAAAAATTAAAAAATATACAAATCTTTCTTTTATGCTATGTGATTTATTCATAATTCTTATCTTTTCTTTATTTTACTATCTGTTGTTGCCTACAACTACACAATCTGTTGTATATATACCACAAGGTTCTGTAGGTAAAATTATAGCTGATTTAAACAAAAATAACCATAAAATGAGCAAAATAGATGAATTTACTTTGAGACTATTAGGATATCCGCAAGCTGGCTGGATAAATATAGGAGCCGAAAAACTAAGCAAGATAGAATTTTTATATAAACTAACAGTTGCAAAAGCAGCACTAGAAAAAATAACACTAATACCAGGAGAAACTACAGTCATATTTTTAGAGGAATTATCAAAACAACTAAATTTAAATAAAGACAAGCTTTTACAAGAGTATCAAAATCAAGCTAAATATGCAGAAGGGATGTTTTACCCAGAAACATACAGCATACCAAAAGGCATAAACGAATCCTTGCTTATAGAACTTCTTTTAACACATTCTCAAAATGCTTTTAAAAATGCTTCCGAAAAAATTTTTGGCACTTATAATGAAAAAAAATGGCATGATTACGTAATCATAGCCTCTGTTATACAAAAAGAAGCTGCTTCAAACGATGAAATGCCAATAGTAGCATCAGTTATATATAATAGGCTTAAAATAGGAATGAAACTTCAAATGGACGGGACTTTAAATTATGGCGAATACTCTCACATCAAAATAACTCCACAACGTATAAGAGATGATAATAGCTTTTACAATACATATAAATATGAAGGGCTACCAAAAGAAGCTGTTTGCAATGTATCATTAAATGCGATAAAGGCGGCTGTTTTTCCTGCAAAAACGGATTTTTTATATTTTATGAGGGATAAAAGCACAGGAAAACACATATTTACCACAAATATAAACGATCATAACAAAGCAGTAGAAGCACAAAGATAATCAAAAATGGCTATGCAAAAATGGGTGCATAAAATCTTTGCTTGCATAAAATGACTTCATCTTGCTTCTTTTATCGCACAGAAAAGATAGAGCCTCGTTTAGATTTTTGCATAAATCTTTGCAAAAAGAAAAAGCTAAGCTTTCCAAATCAAGCCCTCCACAAAGATATATAAGTGGCATACGCATAGATTTTGATAAATCAATCTTTGCACCATCATCTTTTAATGAAAGCTTTATATCAAATGGACTTAAATGCTTAAATTTATATGCACTTGCATAATCAAAAAAATCTTTTGTATCTTTTAAAAATTCTCCTCTTGCTAAAACATAAATATAAGAAAAAAAATCTCTTATATCACTACTAGGCTTTGATACATCGTCATAATTGCTATTTATAAAATCATAATGCTTAGGAAATTCTTTCTTGTATGTATCCAGCAATGATGCTCCCATTTTATTTTTAGCTAAATTTTGCAAAACTAGCTTTACATTACTTTCAAAACTTAAGCTTAAAAAATTAGACTCATTAGAACCGTCTTTATATAAAATTTTTACCTCATCTTCATCAAAGCTAAGCACAGCCTTTTCATCATCTAAGGTAGAATTTTCTTTCAAAGACTTGATATTTAAGGATTTAAATGAATAATCCACATAAGCCTTATCATTACTCATAGCAAATTCATAAAAACCAAAATCATCCCAAAAATCTGGCTCACAACACGCCAAGCAACCGTGTCCTGCTTGCACAGGCCAAGATGTTTTTGAGTTAAATTTTACCTTAGGGCAGTTATTGTATGTATAAGGACCCTTGCAACCTATCTTAAATAGACAAGCCCCATTTTTAGCTAAGTCATCATCAAATTTTTGTGCAAAAATTCCACTTTCAAATTTAGCTTTTCTCTCGCACATATCGTGCAAACACTTGCCATAAGCCCATTTTGGTCTATTTTTTTCGTCTAAATTTGGCTCTGTTTTAAAAAGAGCATAAAAAGCTATATTTGCTATGATATTTACATCACTTGGAGGACAACCGGGTATATGAACTACTTTTTTATCTAAAACTTCTGAAATGCCGCAACATTTGCTAGGATTAGGATTTGCCGCCTGTATGCCTCCATAAGATGAGCAAGTGCCAATAGCAAAAATAGAACTAGCTCTTTTAGCAACCTTTTGTAAAAGCTCATAACCACTTTCACCCTTTGCACCTATGCTTAAAAAAAATGTATCTATAGCATATACTCCGCCTTCAACTGCTAAAATAAAATCCTCACTAGAATCTAAAAGATCATCTAAACTCTCTTCAGCTTGCCAACCAGAAGCAAGCATTAAGGTTTCGTGATAGTCAAGAGATATATAATCAAAGCTAAATTCAGCTAAATCGGGATTATCTGTCCTAAATAAACTTTCAGAACAGCCCGTGCATTCAGCCAAATGAAGCCAAACCACCTTTTGTCTAGGACTAAGCTCAAACACTCTTTTTGCTAAGGGTAAAAAATCATTTGGCAAAGATAAAAACTTTAGTATATTTAAAACGCTTTTTTCTTGTATAACTTTTTCATCTTTCAAAGGAGAAGATTCTAGATCAGCTAATCTTTTTTCTAATAATATTTTTAATTCATCATTGCTAAGCATATTAAGCCTTTTAAAAAAAATGATTAATTTTATCAAGTTAAAAATAAAAAATAATTAAAAATTAAATAAAGCTTAACACTTGCACTACATTTTAATGAGATGAACAGCATTTTATATGCATTTTAAACTCATCTGTTTTCAAATTTTTTTCCTCTTTTTCATTTGAATAAAGCTGTCTAAGTGCGTTTAAAACAACCAAAACAGTAACCCCTGTATCAGCAAATATAGCAAGAGCTATAGATAAAAAACCAAAACCTGCCAAGATGAGTGCTAAAAATTTTACGCTTAATGCTAGTATTACATTTTGCCATACTATACTTGAGTTTTTTTGTGCTAATTTTATGCAAGTAGAAATTTTTGAAATTTTATCATCTACAAGCACTATATCGGAATTTTCTATGGCTATATCAGAACCTATATTTCCCATAGCTATGCCAACATCAGCATTTATCAAACAAGGTGCATCATTTATACCGTCTCCAACAAAAACAGTCAAGCCATTTTCTTTCATATATCCTTGCAAAAATTCTAGTTTTTCATCTGGCAAACAAGCTCCTTTAAAAGATGAAATTCCAAGTTCATTTGCAATCTTTTCTACTCTTTCTTCTTTATCTCCACTTAAAAGCACTGTTTTTATACCCATAGAATTTAGCTCATCTATACCCTCTTTGCTATCTTCTTTTATACTATCATCAAGGACAAAAGAAGCTACAAATTCATTATTTATAGCCATAAACACATTACAAGTATCATCTTGTTTAAAATTTTTTACATTCTTAAAAAGCTCCTCTTTTCCAACTAAAATTTCCTTATCATCAATCTCGCACAAAAGACCGTTTCCGCGTAATTCTTTATGTTGTTTTATAAGAGAGTAATCAAGCTTTTCTCCGCTTTTTTCAAACTCCTTAACTATACAAAGTGCTAGTGGATGTTTTGAATTTGATTCTGCTAAAGCTAGATATTTTAGAAGCTCTTTATCGCTTAAATTGCTAAAATTATTAATTTTTTTAAGTGCAAATTCCCCTTTTGTAAGTGTTCCTGTTTTATCAAAAATAACTGTTTTGCTTTTTGCAAGAAGATCTAAAAAAACTGAACCCTTAAACATAATGCCAATTTTAGAGGCTTTGCCAATAGCGGCAAAATAAGTCAAAGGCACACCGATAACAAAGGCACAAGGACAAGATACAACAAGCAAACTTAAAGACCTTTCAAGCCATAAATCAAACTCGCTAAATCCAAAAATAGCGGTAGGTATAATGGTTAAAAACAAAGCTAAAAACACAACAATAGGGGTATAAAATTTGCTAAATTTGCTTACAAAATTTTCTAAAGGAGTCTTCTTTTCTTGAGCCTTGCTAATTAATTCCAAAACTCTAGCTACTAAAGAATGTTTATACTCTCTTATAACCTTAGCTTTTACGGCTTTATCTCCATTTATAAAACCTGCTAAAAGCTCATCGCCCGGCTTTGCGTCTCTTGGCATACTTTCTCCGGTTAAAGCCTTTGTATCAAAATAACTCTCATTTTCATAAATAACGCAGTCAAGCGGGACTTTTTCGTATGGTTTTATAAGAATTTTATCATTTATAAAAACCTTATCTAAGCTAAGCTTTTGGATAGTTTTTTCATCTTTTATGAGATTTGCGTATTCTGGCTTGATGTTAAGTAGATTTGAAATGCTATTTTTTGACCTTGAAATAGCCAAATCTTCAAAATAAATTCCTATTCTATAAAAAATCAAAACAGCCAAAGCTTCAATAAATTCATTTAAAAAAATAGCTCCTAAAGTAGCAACTGCCATCAAAAAACTTTCTCGCATAAATCTACCTTGCATAAAATCTTTTATGGCATTTTTAAATACACTTCTTCCTATAATAAAATAAGATACAAAAAATAAAGTAAGCAAAAACCATTTTTCAAATAGATTAAAATAAAAAGAAAACGAAACTACAAAAGCTAAAATAAGCTCTAGTATGAAAATTTTATTCTTTGACATGCTTGTATCCTTGTTTATAAATTTTACTTATATGCTCATCTTTTAAGCTGTAAAATACATGAAGTCCAAGTTTTCTTTTTTGCAAAATTTTGCCTTGATGAAGTAGTTTTAAGTGCTGTGATATAGACGGTTGTTTTATGTTGAGTATAGTGCTAAGCTCATGCACGCATAATTCTTCTTTTCTTAGCAAATGTATAATTTTTAATCTAGTTGCATCGGAAAAAAGATAAAAAAATGAAGCTAAAAGTTCAAAATCCTCATCGTTTGGCAAAACAAATTCATCTGCAATAGAGCAAGAAAAAGCATTGTCTTCTTTCATAAATTTTTCCTTTTATATTAGTAAATTATAATATAATTATATATTGATATTTTTAAAATATACTTAATTAAAGGCATTATTATTAATGTGTTTGGTAAGATTAAAATTTAACCAGCTTCAAGCTCGTTTATAGTCTAAAGCCGTATTCGCATCATAGGTAAGATAGTGAGCAAGCAAAAAAGAACAAGGTATTAACAAAAAGTATAATACCTTGTATAAATTAAAATGTATAATTTGCTCTTAAAAATACATTATAAGTTGGCATCATGCTCTCTTTTGCAGAATCATACAATATAGAACTACCATAATCTTTTTCTAGTTTAAAAAAGTGATATTTTATACCAAATTCTAAAGACATTTTTTGATAAGCATATCTAAAACCTACATTTGCACCAAGACCGCCACCTTTCATATCCTCTAAAGTTCCAAAATCTGACTTATCAAAAGAAGCATAATCATAAGAAGCACCTACAAAAATACCATAAGAATTAAAAGCATCATTTTTAAAGTTAAACAAATAATCTAAAGCAAGTCCGTAAGTATTGTAGTAAGCATTTTTACAATAAAAATTTACACAGTAATTTCCAGCAGAGCTTATAACATAATCAACATAAGCTCTTAAACCGTGAGTATCGTTAAAAAAATGCTGATAACCAAGTAAAAAGCCGTAAGAAATACCGCTACTGCTATTATTTATACTAAGTTCAGTGATATTAGTCTTTGCTGAACCGTCATATTCCATACCAGCATAACCAAGCTGAATACCTAAAAGCACTCCACTATCATCTTCATTTGCATTTGCGAAAGAAAAAAATAAAATGCAAGATAAAAGCACAACTTTGATAATTTTCATAAAAACCCTTTCTCAAAAAAATAAGAAAAATGCTACCCCCCCCCCCCTTTTTTTTTTTTTTTAATTTTTTTTAATTTTTTTTTTTTTTTTTTTTTTTTTTTTTTTTTTTTTTTTGAAAAGATTAAGCAACTAATGTTGCTAATCTTCCCAAGTCTGCTAGTGTCAAGCCTTTCCAAAGTCCTCT
>NZ_CALUTC010000007.1 GCF_944323605.1 uncultured Campylobacter sp. | reverse complement strand
GATCTATAATAAAGATAAATCAAAAAACATTCCACCAAAAGAAGAGTTAGAAAAATTAATATATAAATATACATTTACTGAAATCGGAAAAATGTTTAATGTTTCAGATAACTCGGTCAGAAAATGGTGTAGAAAATATAGATTGCCATATAGAAAAAAGGACATGAACAATAATGATTAAAATAAAAACATTACACTTTAGAACAATTGGAAAGTATGTAAAATAATATAAAACATATAGTTCACTTATTAATAGTTTTAATAAGAGATAATGGTTCAAATCCATTAAGTGCACTCACAATATGGACAGCATGACGATGTAGAGAAAGACGTTTCTCATTGTTCATATTGTATTTATATAAATTCAATTTATATACTAAAAACCTTGGCGTTTGCTTAGAATAATTGTGGTTTTTTTGGGGGATGTGGGGGGGGGGGGGGGGGGTTGATAAATTAGTTTGCGTTGATTGTGGAGCACATGCTGGTCTTATAAGTGATATTATGCTTCACTGTGAGGCTTTCGTTTATGCTTTTGAACCAAATTTACATTTGCAAAAATTTTTAAGACGAAAATACAAAAATAATGATAATATAAAACTTTATCAAAAGGCGGTTGCCACATTTAACGGAACAACTGATTTTTTAATCTTTGAAAAAAGAAATTTATCTCAAGGAAATCGCATACTTAAATCAAAACAAGATAAAAACACTTCTAAAACATATAAAGTAGAAGTTGTAGATATTTGCGAATTCATAGAAAAAGAGATACTTAAAAAAGTTGATAAAATTTACTTTTTAAAACTTGACATAGAAGGAGCAGAATTTGAAATTCTAGAAAAACTTATAGAAAGAAAACTTTATCAAAACATCGAATTTATAGCTGTAGAGACACACGAATATATGTTTGAGGACGGTAAAGAAAAACTACAAAATATAAAATCTCTGATAGAAAAATTCAAAATTTCTAATATTTTATTGGATTGGTGCTAAGCCTACAAACTTAGCACTATTCATAATATCTCATAATTTTATATCCACTATTTTTTAAATATACATCTTTTTTCATTACTTTTAAATCACTATCCATCATATCCCTCACAAGCTCATTAAGACTAAACTCTCTTTTCCAGCCTAATTCTTTTTCTGCTTTGCTAGGATTGCCTAAAAGTATATCCACTTCACTCGGTCTAAAATATCTAGGATCAATTTTAACAACAACTTGCCCTAATTTAAGATGTGAAAGATCGAGCCCGATTTTATTTGCTCTATTATTATCTAAATTTGCTACTATGCCCTGCTCTTCTACGCCTTTGCCTTTAAATTCAAGTTCTATGCCACAGTATCCAAAAGCAAGTTTGACAAAATCCCTTACAGTTGTTGTTTGTCCTGTCGCAATAACCCAATCTTCTGCTTTATCGTGCTGCAATATAAGCCACATCATTTTCACATAATCTTTAGCGTGTCCCCAATCTCTTTTTGCGTCTAAATTCCCAAGATAAATAACATCTTGTAAATTTAATGCTATTTTTGATGCTGCTCTTGTAATTTTACGAGTAACAAAAGTTTCGCCACGCACAGGAGATTCGTGGTTAAATAAAATTCCATTACACGCAAAAAATCCATAAGCTTCTCTATAATTCACAGTAATCCAATACGCATACATCTTTGCTACCGCATAAGGCGAACGTGGATGAAACGGTGTTTTTTCGTTCTGTGGAATCTCTTGAACTTTTCCATAAAGTTCTGAAGTTGAAGCTTGATAGATTCTAGTTTTATCTATCATATTTAAAAATCTTACCGCTTCTAAAATTCTAAGTGTGCCTAAAGCATCAGCATTTGCAGTATATTCTGGTGTTTCAAAGCTTACATGCACGTGAGATTGTGCGGCTAGATTATATATCTCATCAGGCTGAATATCTGCAATCAAACGAGTAATATTCATAGAATCAGTCATATCTCCGAAATGCAAGTGAAGATTATGCTTACTTTTGTCGTGATGTCCGTCAAATAAGTGGTCAATTCTATCTGTATTAAATAAAGAGCTACGTCTCTTTATCCCATGCACTTCATAGCCCTTTGATAGTAAAAATTCACTCAAATAAGCACCATCTTGCCCAGTAACCCCTGTAATTAAAGCTTTTTTAGCCATTTTTATCCTTTTGTTTTATCGTCTCTTCCAAAATCATCATCAAACCTCACAATATCATCTTCCTCTGTATATTCACCAACTTGAACCTCAATAAGCACCACAGGAATTTTTCCATTATTGCTTAATCTGTGCTTTTGTCCCATTTTAATATAAATAGATTCGTTAGGTCTAACTAAACTTTTTTCTCCTTCAATCTCTATAGTAGCAGTCCCACTTAGAACTATCCAATGTTCATTTCTATGAAAATGTTTTTGTAATGACAATCTTTTATTTGGTTTTACTTCTATACGTTTGATTTTATAGCCTTTATCGCTTTCTAGGATTGTATAAGTTCCCCAAGGACGGTGGCTTGTAAGATGATTTATGCTTAAATTTTTATCATCTTTTATGCTTAGCACAATGTCTTTTACTTTTTGTGTAGAATCTTTTTTAGAAATTAACAGTGCGTCATCAGTATCTACAACAACCATATTTTCCACATCTATTGCGGCAATAAATTTTTTATTATTTTGACAATAGAAAAAATTATTTTTACAATCAATAAATTTATGCCGTGAATTGATAAAATTATCATTTTCATTTTGAAGCTCTTTTGATAGCGTTGAAAAGCTACCTACATCACTCCAACCCATATCTGTTTTAATGATTTTTATTTTTTTTGTTTTTTCCATTAATGCATTATCTATGCTAATAGATGGCATATCTTGCATATCTTCGTTTCTAATTTTAATCAATGAATCAATTTTAATAGCATTTTGATAAGCCTTTAAGCATTTATCATAGATTTCACTAGCAAATTCTTTCATTTGCGTTAAGAAAAAAGATGTTTTAAATATAAACATTCCAGAATTCCACAAATATGTCCCTTCTTTGATAAAGTATTCTGCCTTTTCTTTATTTGGTTTTTCATAAAATCCCAAAACTTCATTACCTTCACAATGAATATACCCATATCCTGTTTCAGTATAGCTAGGCTTAATTCCAAAAGTAACTATAAAATCGTTTTTAGCAAATTCCAATGCTTGAAACACCGCACTTTCATAAGCTTTTTCATTTTTAATGAGATGATCGCTTGGGCTAACCAAAACGATCTCATCTTTTGGAAGCGAAAATGCTGATATAGTGATAGCAGCTGCCGTATTTTTTGGTATAGATTCTAGAATGTATTCTGCTTTGTGAGTATTTATTTGATCTAAAATTAAAAAATATTGCTCTTGATTTGAGATTATTAAGGTTTTATCGCAAAGCTTTGCATTCCTCTCATAAGTTAATTCAAATAATGATTTATTATCAAAAATTCGCAAAAATTGCTTTGGCATAAGAGTTCTACTAAGAGGCCAAAGTCTTGTTCCACTACCGCCACAAAGAATAATATTCGTCATAACTTTCCCTTAAATTCAAATCACAAAAAACGGACGATTAATTAAAACCATAAATGAAGCGGTAATTTTAAAAATGTAGAATCTTAATAAATTACATTTTTAAGGATTTTATTTGACAGTTGCATATATTAGAGTTAGTTCAAACAAGCAGGACTTACAAACGCAGAAATTGCAAATTTTAGAGTATTGCAAAATACACAAAATTTATATTGATGAGTTTATTAGCCTTGAAATTAGCTCTACAAAATCTCAAGAAAAAAGAAAGATTAAGGAATTAGAGGCTAAACTGAAAGCTGATGATTTACTACTTACGACAGAAATATCTAGACTCGGGCGTAATATGCTAGAAGTGATTAATTTGGTATTAAGGCTCACTCAAAAAGGAGTTAAACTCTGTTTCTTAAGACAAAATGAGTTGAATAATTTTAACAATCCCACATTTAAACTAATCTTATCTATATACGCTTATTTGGCAGAAGCCGAGAGGGATTTTATATCCCAAAGAACAAAAGCAGGATTAAATAATGCTAGAGCAAAAGGTAAGATTATTGGAAGACCTAAAAAATCTTTCAGTAGTAAATACGACAAAGATAAAAAACAAATTGCAAAACTCCTAAAAAATGGCAAATCCATAAAACAGGTTTGGATTTTACTTGGATATAATCAAACAAAAAGCTATGCTGGATTTTATTATTTTTGTAAAAATAGAAATTTGGTATAATTTTTGTGATAATTTAAGCTTTTTTGATTATAATTAATCGTCCGTTTTTTTAAAATAACAAGGATAGATATTATGAAAACAATACGCTCACAAACCCCATTAAGACTTGGTCTTGCAGGCGGTGGAACAGATATAAATTTGTATTGTGATAAATATATAGGATATGTGCTAAATGCTACAATATCGCTTTATATTCATTGCACTTTAATAGAAAGAGATGATAATAAAATTATTTTTGACTCGCCCGATACTAATTCTTATGCAGAATATGAAAGTAATACATATCTAAAAAATGATGGAAAATTAGATATTTTTAAAGCCGTTTATAACCGTATTGTTAAAGATTTTACGCATAAACCTTTAAGCTTTTCTCTTCATACTTATTCTGATGTGCCTAGTGGTAGTGGATTAGGCGGTAGTTCAACACTTGTGGTTGGTATGATACACGCATTTGTTGAGTGGTTAAATTTGCCTCTTGGAGAATATGACATTGCAAAACTAGCTTTTGAAATCGAACGTGAAGATATGG
This sequence comes from uncultured Campylobacter sp., assembly GCF_944323605.1. GTDB lineage: Bacteria > Campylobacterota > Campylobacteria > Campylobacterales > Campylobacteraceae > Campylobacter_D. The sequence goes on along the minus strand of NZ_CALUTC010000007.1, from coordinate 75,938 downwards.
GGATCGTAGGTGGGGCACAGGATCAATATGCTGCAACATTTGGCGGATTTAACTTTATGGAATTTTATGATAAAAAGCGAGTTATAGTAAATCCATTGAGGATAAAAAACTGGATAGTAAGCGAACTGGAAGCAAGAACTGTGCTTTATTTTACTAATATAACCAGAGAAGCTAAAGATATAGAAGAACACAAAAAAGGAAAATTAGGAGATGAAAAATCGCTAGAAGCTATGCATGCAATAAAACAAGATGCAATATCAATGAAAGAAGCACTTTTTAAAGCCGATTTTGATACATTAGCAAAAATTCTTGGAAGTTCGTGGAAGTCTAAAAAAATCATTTCAGAGATTGTTAGCAATGATGAACTAGAAAGAATTTATGAACTTGCTATGCAAAATGGTGCTTATAGCGGAAAGACTAGTGGAGCTGGGGCTGGTGGATTTATGTTTTTCTTAGTAGATCCTACCAAAAAATATCGATTGATTGAACTCTTAAATAAAGAACAAGGTTATGTGCAAGATTTTTATTTTACAAAAGAAGGAGCAAAGTCGTGGAAATTATGAGATTTCAAGCGAATTAATGCACCTTAAAATTGATTTATTTAAAAATAAAAAATATTAAACATTATAAAAACTAAATAAATTTAATGATATACTTATGATAAATAATAAGGAGATAAGAAAGATGATATCTTATATAAAAGAACATTTTAAAGACAGCATAAACACAAAAGAAAAAATTTTACAAGATGAAAATTTACTATCTCTTATAAGAGAAGTAGCTTTGGAGTGCATAAAAGCGTATAAAAATGGAAACAAAACTATTCTAGCTGGAAATGGTGGATCTGCAGCTGACGCACAACACATAGCAGCTGAATTTGTATCTAGATTTTATTTTGATAGAGAAGGACTTCCATCTATAGCTATCACAACGGACTCTTCTATATTAACCGCCATAGGAAATGATTACGGTTATGAAAGACTTTTTGCAAGACAGATAGAAGCTCAAGCAAAAAAAGGAGATATCTTTATAGGAATTTCAACAAGCGGAAACAGTGCAAATATAATAGAAGCTTTGAAAATGTGTAAATCAAAAGGTGTCATCTCTGTAGGATTAACAGGAGAAAGCGGTGGAAAGATGAGAGATTTATGTGATTATTGCATTAAAGTGCCGTCAAATAAAACTCCAAGAATTCAAGAATCTCATATACTCATAGGTCATATAATCTGTGCTATAGTCGAAGAAGAATTGTTTGGCAATGGATTCAAGCAATAAAGCCATAGTTTTATGTGGAGGTCTTGGCACTAGACTAAGAGCTGTCGTAAAAGACGTGCCTAAGCCTATGGCACCTATCGGAAATAAGCCTTTTTTATCATTTGTATTAGAATACCTACAAAAACAAGATATAAAAGAGGTTGTTTTAGCCGTTTCTTACAAGTATGAAGTTATACAAGAGTATTTTAAAGATAGCTTTTTAAATATGGATATAAAATACAGCATAGAAAAAAATCCTCTCGGCACAGGTGGTGCCATAAAACAAGCTCTATCTTTAATGAATTCTGATTGTTTTGTATTAAATGGAGACACTTTTTTTGATATAAATTTAAAAAATATGACTCTAGATAATAGTAAAATTTGTATAGCTCTAAAAAAAATGCTGGATTTTGATAGATATGGCTGTATAAATTTTAATGATAATTTTCTAATCACTTCATTTGAAGAAAAAAAGTTTCATAAAGAAGGTTTTATAAACGGTGGAATTTATCTAGTATCAAAGGATATATTCAAAGACTTTAAATTAGAAGATAATTTTTCTTTTGAAGATTTTTTGCAAGCAAATTTTAAACTTCTAAATGCTAAAGCAAAACCATTTGATGATTATTTTATAGATATTGGGATACCAAAAGACTATAATAATTTTAAAGAATATGTAACACAACTATAAATATAATAAAAAATGATATAATAAAGCCTATTTTTTTACAAAGGAATATATAATGTATAACTATCCCCTAGCCTCATCCACTTGGGATAAAGCGGAATTAAAGGCTATACAAGATGTCATAGATAGTGATATGTTCACTATGGGAGAAAAGGTGGCACAGTTTGAAAAAGACTTTGCTAAATTTGTAAAATCAAAATACGCAGTAATGGTAAGTTCTGGCTCGGCAGCAAATCTTATCGCCACAGCTGCACTTTTTTACACTAAAAAGCCAAAGCTTAAAAGAGGTGATGAAGTCATAGTTCCAGCAGTTTCGTGGAGCACAACTTATTATCCGCTTTATCAATATGGGCTTAAGCTGAAATTTGTTGATGTAGATTTATACAGTCTTAACTATGATTTAGAAGCCTTACAAGATGCTATTAGCGACAAAACTAAGATGATAATGTGCGTAAATTTGCTTGGAAATCCAAATGATTTTGACGCCATAAAAGATATGATAAAAGACAAAGATATAATTTTAATCGAAGATAATTGTGAATCAATGGGTGCAGAGTATAAAGGAAAACAAGCAGGCACTTTTGGGATAATGGGAACATTTTCGACTTTTTACTCGCACCATATGGCGACTATGGAAGGTGGCTTTGTCGTTACAGATGATGAGGAGCTTTACCATATCTTACTTTGTTTGAGAGCTCACGGCTGGACTAGAAATTTACCAAAAGATAATTTAGTAACACCAAAAAGCGATGATTGGTTTAGCGAAGCCTTTAGATTTGTTTTACCGGGCTATAATGTCCGTCCTGTTGAAATGAGCGGTGCCATAGGAATAGAACAGTTAAAAAAACTCCCTGATTTTCTAAAACATAGAAAAGAAAATGCAAAACTATTTTGCGAATACTTCAAAGATCATAAAGATTTTATAATACAAAAAGAAATTGGCACTAGCACATGGTTTGGTTTTTCTTTAATTATTCGACCAGAGTCTAAACTTAAAAGAAGTGATGTTCTGAAAAAATTAAAAGAAAATAAAATAGAATACCGTCCTATAAATGCGGGAGATTTTACTCAAAATGAAGTAATAAAATATTTTGATTACGAAATTCATAAAGAGCTTAAAAACGCAAATTATCTACAAGAAAATGGATTTTTTGTAGGAAATCACCAAATAGATATAAGCAAAGAATTAAATTTGCTTGACAAAGTATTGAACGGGGGGGGGCTTTAAGATATAGCAATTTAAATTTACAAAGCCTAAACCTAAATTCTACTCTAAAGGTTGCATAATGAGCATAGACTTTAGAGTAGAAAAATCAAACGTTTTAGATGGTGTTTATATCATACACATCAATAAATTTAGTGATTTAAGAGGAGAAATTTATTCTGTATTCTTAAGCGATGAGATAGACTGCTTGCTCCCAAATGATTTAAAATTCAAACACGATAAAGTTATACATTCCAAAAAAAACGTCATCAGAGGCATACATGGAGATACAAAAACATTTAAACTTTGCACTTGTTTAAAGGGTAAAATTCAACAAGTTGTTGTGGATTTAAACAAGGACAGTAAAACATACAAAAAACATCAAAGCTTTATAATGAGTGATGAAAATCGTTTTTGCGTGCTTGTGCCTGCTGGTTTTGGCAATTCTCACGCAGTTCTTAGTGATGAGGCTATTTATTACTACAAATGTGCTTATGAGGGCGATTATGTAGATGCAAACGAACAATTTACAGTCGCTTACAATGATAAAAGCTTAGGGATAGATTGGCTTGTAAAAGAACCTATTTTATCAGATAGAGACAAGGAGATTATATGCAAGAATTAAAAAATCTTTTAAAGTCTAACAATCAATTAAATTATCAAATACTAACAAGCAACATAATAAAACAAACAGTAAAAGATAAAAAACACAAGGAAATTTTATTACTACTTTTGCAAGATAGAGATAGAAATTTCATAAGATTAAATCACAATCCTCAAGTTTATAAAAGAATTTGCAAATATTTAGAGCTTTTTAGACCAGTTAAAAGCGATAAAAAACTTGTAAGAATAGGCGGTGAAAACGACGGTGGTTACGTTTTGCAAGAGCCTAAAAATTCAAAAACGGGGGGGGGGCATTGTCATTTCTCTTGGCGTAAGCGATTATTCTCCTTTTGATTTAGAAATGGCAGAGCTTGGTTTTAAAGTGATACAATACGATGCAAGTATTGAAAAAGCACCTTACAAGCACAAAAATATTATTTGGCACAAAAAATTTATAGGTGCTAAAGATGAAGGCGAATTCATAAGCTTAAATACGGTTATAAAAGAAAACAAATTAAATAAAAACGATATTTTACAATGTGATATAGAAAATTTCGAATGGGAAATGCTAGAAAATACGGATATAGCTATGCTTGATGAACATTTTTCCCAAATTATATTTGAATTTCACGGACTAAATCCGGAAGAAAACGAGGGCTTTTCAAAAAGGATTAAAATTTTAGAAAAACTAAACGAATATTTTATACCCATACATCTACATTTTAATAATCACGGTAAAATATTCTACTCAAATGGGCTTTTTCATAGCACAACAGCAGAACTTTCTTATGTCAGAAAAAAAGACTTAAAAAATCTTGACTTTGTAGAGGAGATAGATTCTAGCTTAGATTATCCTACTTTTTTAGCAAACCCAGAAATACCTATAAAATTTTTAAGAAAAAAATGCTAAAATAATCCAATGAATAAGATGAAAAAAGATTCTAAAATTTTTTTAGCGGGACACAGAGGGCTTGTAGGTTCTGCTTTACTAAGTGAGCTTAAAAAACAAGGTTTTGATAATATCATCACAAAAACTCATAAGGACATTGATTTAAGCAGACAAAAAGATGTTGAAAGTTTTTTTGAAAAAGAAAAACCAGAATTTATATTTTTATGTGCTGCAAAAGCTGGTGGGATAATGGCAAATTTGAGCCAAAGGGCTGACTTTTTGTATGAAAATTTGATGATAGAAGCAAATATTATAAACTGTGCTTACAAATTTGGTACTAAAAAATTATTATTTTTATCATCAACTACAGTTTATCCAAAAAACTCGCCCTACCCTACCACGGAAGATATGCTTTTTAGCGGCGATTTAGAATTCACAAACAAACCATACGCATTAGCAAAACTAGCTGGGCTTTTGCTTTGTGAATCTTATAATATCCAGTATAATACAAATTTTATATCTTTGGTGCCTATAAATTTATATGGAAATAATGATAAATTTGATTTAAAAAAAGCCCACGTTATACCTGCACTTATACGAAAATTTCATCTTGCAAAGCTTTTGAGTCTAGGGGAAAATGAGCTTATTTTAAAAGATATATTTATAAATGATAAAATTAACCTACTTGAAAAAGACATAAAAAGCTACTTATCATCTTTTGGTATAACAAAAGATGAAGTTGAAATTTGGGGAAGTGGCAAAGCTAGTAGAGAATTTTTGCATAGTGAAGATTTGGCTAGAGCAATGATTTTTGCTATGCAAAATATAAATTTTAAAGATTTAACAAAAAATAAAAAAGAAATTCAAAATACTCATTTAAATATATCCACAAATACAAGCACTAGCATAAAAGATTTAGCTTTGATGATAAAAGATATCGTTGGTTTTAAGGGAAATATTTATTTTAACGCTGATAAGCCAGACGGCGTTTTAAGGCGACTTACTGATAGCACAAAATTGAGATCTTTTGGATTTAAAACAGAAATTTCACTTGATAAAGGACTTTTTATGATGTATGAATGGTATAAAAATCGAAACGGGGGGGGGGCTTTAAGTCTTTGTAACTGTTTATTTTTAGATTGTTTTAGCAAAAATTATCAAAGGAGAGTAGCATGAGTTTTTCCTTTGATATACAAGAAAGCAAGATAATAAAAGATCTATGGATAATAAAGCCTGATATGGGAAAAGATTCAAGAGGAAATATTTGGACTTCTTTTCATAAAGACTACATAGAAAAACTGTTGCCACCTACTTTATTTTTCAAACACGATAAATTTAGCACTTCTGTGCAAAATGTTTTAAGAGGAATACACGGGGACGATAAAAGCTATAAACTTGTAACCTGTGTATATGGAGAAATACTTCAAGTAGTGGTTGATTGCAGGAAAGAAAGCCCTAGCTATCTTAAATATGAAAAATTCTTAATAAATGAAGATAACCAAATTCTACTTTTACTCACGCCTAGAATGGGAAACGCTCATTTAGTAAAATCGCACAAGGCAGTATATCATTATAAATACGCATATGATGGAGAATATGCGGATATAAATGAACAATTTACTTTTGCGTATAACGATGATAGAATAGGCATTGATTGGGGCATAAAAGATCCAATTATTTCAGAAAGAGACTTAGCTGCAACAAAAGAAGACCACACAAAAGGACATTAATTATGAATAAAGATTCTAAAATTTACATTGCAGGACACAGAGGGACTGCCGGGACTGCTCTGGTAGAAAATCTCAAAAAAAGAGGATTTCATAATCTTATTTTAAAAACAAGAACAGAACTCGATTTAATCAATCAAGAAGCGGTGCAAAATCTATTTAAAGAGGAAAAACCAGAATATGTATTTTTGTGTGCGGTTTTACCTTGCGGAGCTGCTAATGTTGCACAAAGAGCGGATTTTATCTATGAAAATTTGATGATTCAAAATAATATAATTCACCAAAGCTACTTAAACGGTGTAAAAAAGCTTATTTGTTATGGTTCTGGCTATATGTATCCTTACTTAGCTAAAAATCCTTTGAAAGAAAACTATATGCTAGAAGGAAATTTAGAATATGGTGCATACACTATGGGTATAGCCAAAATTGCACAAGCTGCAATGTGTGAAGCGTATAACTTACAGTATAAAACACAATTTTTCTGTCTAGCTATAAACAATCTATACGGAACTAGAGCGAATTTTGACTTTGGAAAAAGTAGAGTTTTACCAGCTTTATTAAGAAAATTTCATTTAGCTAAAATGCTTGAAGAAGGTAATTTTGAAGGTGTTTTAAGAGATTTAAACCTAAAAGAACAAGAAGCCTTAAAATTACTTAAAGATTTTGGCATATCTAAAGATAGCGTAGAAATTTGGGGGACAGGTAAAGTAAAAAGAGAATTTATACATAGTGATGACTTAGCTGATGTAAGTATCTTTGTGATGAATAACATAGAATTTAAAGATTTAGCAAAAAGCAATAATCCTCAAAATACTCATATAAATGTCGGTTCTGGCGTAGCTTACAGTATAGCAGAAGTGGCACAAATGACAAAAGAAATAGTTGGTTTTAAAGGTAAAATATTTTTTAACACTCAAAGACCAGATTCTACTATGGATAGGCTTATGGATTGTTCAAAAATCCACTCTTTAGGCTGGGAACACAAAATAAATTTAGAACAAGGGATTAAAATGATGTATGAATGGTATAAAAATCAAAACGGGGGGGGGGCTTTAAGGTATAGCTTAATAAACAACAAAACCTTCATAGCAAATTCTTCAAAAAGGATTTGCTATGCGTAAAGATTCTAAAATTTACATTGCAGGACACAGAGGTTTAATTGGTAGCTCTATACTAGAGGAATTACAAAAACAAGGCTATACAAATATCATATACAAAACTCATCAAGAGCTTGATTTAATCAATCAAAAGGCAGTTGAGAATTTTTTTGAACAAGAAAAACCAGAATATGTATTTTATGCGGCTGCTTTTGTTGGAGGATTTATAAAACAAAGAAAATATCCGGCTGAATTTCTATACAACAACATTATGATGCAAAATAATGTGATTAATTCATCAGTAAAAAATAAAGTAAAAAAGCTAATATACCTCGCCTCAGCTTGTGTATATCCAAAAGATGCACCTTTGCCCTTAAAAGAAAGGTATATGCTAGAAGGAGCTTTTCAAGCAAATAATGAAAGTTATGCTATAGGCAAGGTAGCTGGAATTAAGCTTTGCGAATATTTAAATTTAGAATATGGCACAAATTTTTTATGCATAGCTCCAACTAGTATTTACGGCGAAAATGATAATTTTGATATAGAAGATTCTCACGTTCAATCTGGAATTTTCCGTAAAATTTATCTTGCAAAATGCCTTAATGAAAATAATTTTAAAGAACTTTGTAACAATTTAAATGTAAGCAGCAAAGATGAAGCTATAAATATTTGTAAAAAATATGGCATTTTTGATACACATATAAAGATGATAGGCACTGGTGCTGCTGCCAGAGAATTTGCAAATGCGAGGGATTTAGCAAATTTTTGCATACATATAGCTTGCAATGTAAATTTTAAAGATTTATGTGAATATGATGAAAACAAAAATTTAATAAGCTCTTTTGTAAATTTCACAAATGAAGATCCAGTAAGCATTAAAGAGTTAGCATTCAAAATAGCTAAAATTATAGAATATAAAGGTGAAATAATCTTTGAAAAAGAATTAAGTAAAGATGATGGAACACTTAGAAAGGCTATGAGTAAAGAAAAATTTAACAAGCTTGGTTTTAAAAATAAAATTCCACTAGAAGAAGGATTAAAAATGATGATAGAAAAATACAAAAATACAAACGGGGGGGGGCATTAAGGTATAAAATCGTAAGCCTCCTTGCTGCTTAAGGAGGCTTTATGTTGGAAAAATTAGTAAAAGAAACAAAGCTAGAACTTTTAAAAATAGCAAGAAACAATCCTGACATTCGTCTAGCCTCATCTCTTTCTTGCCTGGAACTTTTAGTAGCACTTTATCACGGAAAAATATTAAACTTTTATCCTCAAAATCCTCTTTATGATAGCAGAGATAGATTTTTTATATCTAAAGGACACGGTTCGATTTGTTTTTATCCTATACTTGCTTTTCTTGGATTTTTTGACAAAAAAGAACTTGAAAATGTTGGTAAAATGGGGTCGTTTTTAGGCTCAATTCCAGATCCAATGATACCTGGATATGAGAGTATAAATGGCTCTTTAGGACATGCGGCTGGGGTTGCTAGCGGGGTCGCACTTGCTTTAAAATACAAAAACAAAAAAGAAAATGTAGTTGCTCTACTTGGAGACGGTGAGCTAAACGAAGGCTCTTGCTGGGAAGCATTTATGTTTATGTCTCATCACAAACTAGATAATTTAAACATAATAATAGACTGCAATAAGGCTCAAATGCTTGATTTTACACAAAATATACTTGATTTAAAAAACTTAAAAGATAAATTTAAGACTTTTGATTTTGAAGTATTTGAAATAAAAAACGCACACGATGTTAAAGAGTGTGAAATTACTTTAAAAGATGCTATTTTTAAAAAAGATAAAAAAACAAAAATAATAATAGCACACAGCATAAAAGGACACGGAGTAAAAAGCTTAGAAAACAAAGCATTAAGCCATATTTTAAGTGCTGATATAAATGAAGTAAATGAACTTATAAAAGGATTAGAAAATGAAAACAATGCGTGATGAATTCTTGCATAGTCTTTCATCAGAAATGAAAAAAGATGAAAAAATTATATTATTAAGCGTTGATTTTGGAGCACCTGTGCTTGATAAGATTCGAATAGAGTGCAAAAATCAAATAATAAATACTGGCATAGCAGAACAAAACGCTATAAATCTAGCTGCTGGTTTTGCTCTTGAAGGATTTAAAGTTTTTGTATATGGTATATCGCCTTTTATATCAATGAGATGTTTTGAGCAAATTCGCATAAATTTAGCAGCACTTTCACAACTTAGAAAAATGAATGTAAATATTATAAGCATAGGTGCTGGTATATCTTACTCTATGTCTGGTCCTACTCACCACTGTTTAGAAGACTTAAACATTATAAACACACTACCAAATATAGAAATATTTTCTCCAAGCGATCCTATTATAGCGGAACTTTATTTAGAAAGGGCATTAAAAAATAATGGAATAAAATATTTAAGATTTGATGCAAAAGCCTTAAACAATCTGTCCAATAAAGATATAAACATAAATAAAGGGTTTAGAATTTTAAATAAAGGCGATGATAAGATTGCAATTATTGCTACTGGATATATGAGTCAAAAAGCATACACATTATTAAAAGATTATAATTTTACATTAATAGACTTATTTCTAATAAATTCATATGATAAAAATGAATTAAAAAAATGTCTAGATAAATGCAAGTATGTGATAAGCCTTGAAGAAAGTTTTGGAGGGCTTGATGCAGAGATAAACTCTTTGTTTAAACACGACAAAAAATTAATAAATCTTAAATTTCAAAAGAAATATAACTTTGAGATAGGAGATAGAGAATTTCTTCATTCCTTAAATAAACTTTCCATAGAAAATATAAAAGAGGTGCTAGATGACCTTGTATGATTTTCATATAGAATTTTTTAAAAAATACAAACTAAAAAATCTAAAAGAGTTGGAAAATAAAATTTTATTTATAAGTGGTGCAAATGGACTTGTAGGGAGTAATTTGTTAGCATATCTTGTATTTTTGAATGAAAAATACGCATTAAAATTAAAATTGATAGCTCATTCTTTTTCAAAGCCAGTTTTTTTTAATAAATATAAAAATGTAAAATATCTAAATGGAGACTTAACAAATTTTAACTTAAATTTCAATTTTGATTTTTGCTTTCATTGTGCAACTTATGCTCAACCATTTAAAGTTTTAGAGCACATAAAAGGTACTGTTTTATTAAATACCACTGTCCTTATTAATTTGATTGAGAAATGTATGAAAAATAACGCTAAATTAATATTCTTAAGTTCATCTGCTACTTATGGAGAGCCTATTTGGCAAATGGGGGGGGGGCATTTGTAAAAATGAATTAAGTGAAGATGATATGCAGTATGGTTTTATAAACTTACAAAGCAAGTCTAGCGTTTATGCACAAAGTAAAAGAATGGCAGAGAGCATACTTTTTAACTCGGATTGCAATTTTAAAATAACAAGACTTGCTATTTCTTACGGAGCTGGAGTAAAATTTGATGATAGGAGGGTTATAAATGAATTTATAAGAAAGGCTTTATTTGAAAAAGAAATTACTTTAATAGACGGTGGTTTAGCAAGCAGAAGATTTTTATATATAACAGACTGTGTTTTTATGTTTTTAAATATAGCCTTGAATTCAAAAGATAATCTTTATAATATAAGTTCAAATGATGATATAAGCATATTAGAATTAGCTAAGAACATTGCTAAAATAACAAAATCAAAAATTATTTTACCTCAAAATGATAAAAACATAAGCGGAACTCAAACAAGCACGAGTATAAGCTCAAAAAAATATTTTGATGAATTTGGAAATTTTAAAAAAGTAAGCCTTAAAGATGGGATTAAGCTTAACATAAAATGGCTTGAGTATTTAAAAGCTATGATATAAAAACTCAAGCACTTTTTACTTACCTTTTCAATTGATTAACTATAGAAAGCATTTCATCGCTTGTGGTTATAGCTTTTGAACCTGCTTCATAAGCTCTTTGACCTGTTATTAAGTCTGTCATTTCTTCTACTAGTTGAACGTTGCTGTTTTCAACAAAACCGTGTCTTATAGCACCAAAACCGTCTTGACCCGCAACGCCTATCGTAGGTGCTCCACTCGCTCCTGTTTCAAGGTATAAATTATCTCCCATAGAGTGAAGTCCTGCTGGATTTATAAAATTTGCAATTTCTATCTGACCTATTTGAGTTTCCTCAGCCTCACCCGGCAACATAACAGAAACTGTCCCATCTTTTGCTATGCTAAGATGTTGAGAACCTTCTGGGACTGTCATTTGAGGTATTAAGTAATATCCGTCTGAATTTACTATGTTTCCTTCAGAATCTTTTGTAAATTGTCCATTTCTAGTATAAGCTGTAGTTCCATCTGGAAGCTGAACCTGAAAAAAGCCATTTCCTTCTATGGCAACATCAAAATTTTCCATGCTAGTAGCCTTGTATGAACTTGTTGAAAATATCTTTGTTACAGCCGTTGGACGCACTCCAAGCCCTACTTCTATACCTGAAGGATGTAGTGTTGTATTTGAAGTAGAAGTTCCAGCGTATTTCATAACTTGATACATAAGATCAGCGAATTCAGCTCTTGACTTTTTAAAACCTACAGTATTAACATTTGCTATATTATTTGAAGTAACATCTATCTGTGTTTGTTGGGCTATCATACCTGTAGCCGCTGTATGTAAAGACCTTAACATAATTATCTCCTTAAGCTAATCTTATCAATTTGTAGTTGCTAATTTATTAATAGCTTCTTGATTTAAATCATCCATATGAGAAGTCATAACCTTTTGATACATCTCAACCATACGATTCGCCTCTATAAGTCCTGTCATTTCAATTACTGGATTTACATTAGAGCCTTGCGAAAACCCTTGTCTAATGGCATTTGACTGCTCTAAGTCTCTTATTCTAGTCAAATCATTATCATAAATTCTATAAACATTATCACCATCTTTTTTCAAATTTCTTAAATCATCTACCTGTGCTACAAAAAATCTGGCAACATTTGCTCCATCAACATTGATATTTCCATCTTTATCAGCACTTATATAGCTTGAATTTGGCTCTATTTGTATGCCATCATTTTCTGGATTATTAAAATAATTCGAACTAAGCACTCTATAACCTTGTTTATTTACGAGATAGCCATCACTATCAAGCTGAAAATTTCCATCTTTGCTAAGTCTTACCTCTCCATTGTTTGTCTTTACAAGGTAAAAAGTATCCTCTCTAGTCATAGCAAAATCAAGTGGATTTGAAGTCGATTTCAAAGTGCCTGTGCTAAAATCAGTATATGTATGATTTATTTGAGGGACTCTATCTATGGTTGTATTCACAAATCTAGAAGCCTCTCTTGTGTGATTTTCTATAGGAAGCTCATCTTGCACCTCCCTAAAAATCCTCTTAAAATCAGCTATAACAACATCTTCCTTTTTATAGCCGCTTGTATTTACATTAGCCAAGTTGTTGCTAATGACATCTAAGCGGTTTAGCTGGGTAACCATACCGCCCGTAGCTTGATAATAACCATTTTGCATAATTAACCCCTAAAATTTTGATATTTGTAGGCAAGAAGCAAAGACTGTTCCAAGTTGTAGAATGCATAAAAATCAAAGGATTTAAAAAAGAAAAAAATATTTATATTTTTTGTTTAAAAAAACTGTGTATAATGACAAATTCAAAATTCATCTAATTTCTAAGAGGAAAAATATGTCCGCAGCTAAGACAGATAAACAGCTAGAAGATTGTTTTATAGATAACGCAAATGATTATCTAACATACGAAAAAATAGTAAAATTTATGTCAAAACCGCCTACTTTAAGCACAGCAAAAAAGATAGAAAGTCTTGCCAAAAAACATAAAGTAAAACTTTGCTCATCTGCTGAAATAGCAAAAATGAAAAACATAGCAGAAGCAAAGAAACTGCAAGAAGAAAGACAAAAATTACAAGATATGGGCTTAGAAAATGAATTTGACCTAGCCAATGAAAATGATTTACTTGAATGGTCAAGATCTGATTCTCCTGTAAGAATGTATCTAAGAGAAATGGGGCAAATTTCGCTACTTAACAAAGATGAAGAGGTTGAAATCTCCAAAAAAATAGAATTAGGAGAAGATATAATAATAGACGCATTTTGCTCTGTGCCTTACCTTATAGACTTTATACTTGACTATAAAGATCCTTTGATAAATAGAGAAAGAAGAGTTAAGGAGCTGTTTAAAAGTTTTGACGATGAGGAAAAAGATGAGGAAGATGAGGAAAAAGAAGAAGAATTAGATGAAGATGATATAGACGAAACTATAAACGAAGGTCAAAATAAAAAAGCTAAAAAAATAAATGATAAAAAAGAAGATGAAAGAGCTATAAAAGTAATAGAAAAATTTAAGGCTCTTGAAAAAGCAAAAAAAGAATGGCTAAAAACTACACAAAATTTTAAGGAAATAGAAAGCAATGAACTTTTTAATAAGCTTAGCATAGCATTTAAAAAAAATATCTTAAAAGAAAAGCTTATGGATCTTGGTCCTACATCAAAACTTATATCAGAGATAGTAAAGTCAATGGAAACGGCTTTAAAAAGCGATAGTGATTTTGATAAAGAGCTAAAAAGACTAGAATATCGCTTACCTATGTTTTCAGAAGAGCTTAGAAATAGACACAAAAATATACTACAAAATATAACACAACTAAGCAAAGAAGAAATCACCGAAATGGCACTAGAAACAACTATGGTAAGCACCTATATGGAGATAAAAAAGCTTTTTCAAACAAAAGAAGCAAGTAAAAAAAGTTTTGATTTGGAAAAAGAACAACTAAAAGAAATTTTAGAGCAAATTAAAAGAGGTAAGAAAATTTCTGATGAAGCTAAAGGAAGAATGGCAAAATCAAATTTAAGACTTGTAGTTAGCATAGCCAAAAGATACACTAATAGAGGATTGCCTTTTTTAGATCTTATACAAGAGGGAAATATAGGCTTGATGAAAGCTGTTGATAAATTTGAATACAAAAGGGGATATAAATTCTCAACCTATGCTACTTGGTGGATAAGACAAGCTATATCAAGGGCGATAGCCGATCAAGCAAGAACCATTAGAATTCCTATACATATGATAGAAACTATAAATCAAATCAATAAAATCATAAGAGAATACTTGCAAAAAAACGGCAAAGAACCAGATGTCATAACCATAGCAAAAGAAGTTGGTTTAAGTGTTGATAAGGTAAAACAGGTTATTAAAATAACAAAAGAACCTATATCTTTAGAAGCACCAATAGGCAATGAAGATGATGGAAAATTTGGAGATTTTGTAGAGGATAGAAGTTCTTTATCGCCAATGGAGCATATATTAAAAAATGACTTAAAAGAACAAATAGATGATGTTTTAGACCAACTCAACGATAGAGAAAAGGCTGTAATTAGAATGCGTTTCGGCTTAATGGATGATGAGAGCGATAGGACATTAGAAGAAATAGGCAAAGAATTAAATGTTACCAGAGAAAGAGTAAGGCAAATAGAAAGCTCGGCAATAAAAAAGCTAAAACACCCAAAAGTTGGCAGAAAGCTTAAAAACTATATAGAAGGTTGGAAGTAAAAAAAAATATTTAGACAAGTTTTCTAGGCTAGACAGCCTAAGTCTTGCTTAGAAAAATTTATTTTTGCTTTCTAACATTTGTTATGCTCTTGCCACCTAAGCCGTAGTTATCGGTATCTATCTCATCGATGATAACGACGGTTGAAGCTTTGTTTTTATTCAAAACCCTAGCAAGTAGCTCTGTTACTCCTTCTATAAGTTCTTCTTTTTGTTTAATCGTCGGTTCATTATTTTCTCTTGTGATACGAATATTGACAAATGGCATAAAATCTCCTTTAAATTTATAATTAATTATATTAAACAATGTTAAAACTTGTATAAATTTTTAGGATTTTAGCTTCTTTTTGCCGCTGTTTTTCAAGCAAGCTTGCTGTATAGTTGTAATTTTACCCTTATGCAAATATGCTTAATAAACAATAGCCACAGTCAAGCAAAGTCCAAACAAAGCTGCAAAAAGAACAAAAAATGTTATAAGAAAGGAAAAAGCCATATATCTAAAAAAAGAAATTCTTAGATCATATAAAGACAAGCTATAAAGCCAAAGCAATGTAGCTAAAGAGCCTATCGGGGTTATTTTTGAGCCTATATTACAGGCTAAAAGATGAGAATACGCAAGAAAAATCTTATGATTTTGCTCCAAAGCAAAAGAATCAATAGCCATATTTCCAAGAAAAGTCATAGGCAGGTTGTTAATTAAACTAGAAGCAAGGCTTGAAAATATGCCTACATAAAAAATTTGAAAAAATAAATTTGAATCGCTTAAATATCCAAAAATATCTTGCATAAAACTTAGCAAATCAGCATTTTTTAATCCAAAAACCACTACAAACAAAGCTAAAGAAAAAGGTATTACAGAAAATGGAGCTTCTTTTACAAGAGAGAAAAAGCTCATACTACCCCTTATAAAAGCATAAAACAATGAAAGCAAGGAGATTATAAACAAAATGAAATAAAGCTCTAAGTTAAATTTACTAGCAATAAAAACTGAAAAAAATAATAAAAACACAACAAAATAACAAAAAAGAATATCTTTTTTTGAAGTATTTAAAAGCTCCTTTTTATCAAAACATAAATATTTTGGCAAATATCTTTTAAAGATAATATAAGCCAAAAACATAAATGATATTATGGCAAAAATTTGAGGCAAAAACATAAACAACACAAAATCAAAAAAATTCAAAGAAAACATCTTAACTGTAATGATATTTGTTAAATTTGAGAAAGGTAATAAATTTGAAGCAAAATCACTCAAAAAACTCACGCATAATAAAAATACTAACAAAGGGCTAAAATTTTCATTTTTATAATGTGAAAAAAGCCTATAAATAATGGGGGTTAAAACTAAGATCGCCCCATCATTTGCAAATATTATGGCTATTAAAGAGGCTAAAATGCTTAATAAAATAAAAAAACTAAAAGAACTTATACGCTTAAATGCTATAAAAGAAGCTAGGTGCTTAAAAAAGCCTAATTTATCAAAACTGATACTTAGCAATATAAGAGCCAACAAAGCCACAGTGCTATCGGTAACTATGCTAAAAACAAATTTAATGTCAGAAAAGCTGACTACATCTAACAAGTAAGCTAAAAAGGCAAATATAACTGCACTAAGCCAAATAGGCAGTGAAAAAGGGCGAAGATATATAAAAAGCATTGTGCTTACAAAAAGTAAATAAGCCATTAAATCCTTCTAAAATAAAGATATTATAACAAAAAACAAGTCTAGAATGCCAAATTTTATAAAAGGCTTATTCATTTTTTATAGATAATATCAAAAATTTATATTATAGACCTATCACACCTACTCTTTGTTTGGAATATTTAGAATCTAAAGCTATTTCTATCATAGCAGAGGCATAATCAACGTAGCTTATTTGCGATTCGCCTTTACTATTAACTTCAAATTCCTCGCCAATGATTTTATACTTTACACTTTTTAGACTATCTGGGATAAAGACAGCTGCTGGGCTTACATAAACCCAATTTAGCTCTTTAGCATTACGCAACACTGATAAACCCTCTGCGGTAGCCTTTGCCAAAGGCAAATACTCTTTTGGGAAGTCCTTTGTATCCATAAGCATTACAGTATGGCTTTTATCCATATACAAGCTTCCTGCTCCGCCAACCACAAGGAATTTTGCCTTATTTCCTACTAGAATCGTAAGTAAATGTTCTATATGAGTCTTGTGTAAGATAAGATTCTGCCATTCTCCAAAGGCATCGATTATCACATTAAAGCCTTGTAAATCGCTAGATTCTAGCTTAAAAATATCTTTTTGCACGACACATACAGAAGTATCAAAATTCGCCTTTTTAGAATCTCGCACAAAGGCTGTAACTTCTAAACCTTTGTTTAAGGCTTCACTTACGATTAATCTACCTGCTTTGCCACTTGCGGCTAATACTGCTATTTTCATCTATATCCTTTATAATAAATTTTTTGCTCTTAAAAAGCAACATTGAAATTATAATAGAGTAGGTATATAAATTTAAGTAGGAATAATTTTATAATGTAGTAGTATTTTTAATATTATTGTGTAAAATATGTGTTTTTTAAACAATAATTTTTTTAAAATTTATAATATAAGTTGTAAAAATATGTTAGAATTTAATGTAAAATTTTAAAGGAAAGCTATGAAAAAATATCACTCGCCTTGTCATATTGAGACGACACTAAATCTCATCGGTAACAAATGGAAATTTCTTATAATACGAGATTTATTAAGCGGGAGGAAACGTTTTGGGGAGCTAAAGAAAAGCATTTCAGCCACTAAAAATCAAAGCATATCTCAAGCAGTGCTAACACAGAATCTACGAGAGCTAGAAGAAGCAAAGATTTTAAAGCGTAAAGTCTATGCCGAAGTTCCGCCGCGAGTGGAGTATTTTTTGACTCCTCTGGGCGAAAGTCTAAAAGACGTGTTAAATTCACTTGCTATATGGGGGTATGAATATAAAAAGACAACATAAAGTCAATACTGCGTTTTTAAAATTCCTTGAGCCTTTTTAATCGTGGATATATCAACCCTATTCCCCTCAAAACTAAAAGGCTCACCTTTGTGAAGTTTTGATAATCTTAAAACCTCTTTTGCCCATTCACTTTCTTTGTCTCCTTGAGAAAAAATTTCATTTATGATAGAGAGTTGATTTGGATAAAAGGTTAATGCACCGCTAAAACCCATAGAATAAACAAATTCTAAATGTGTTTTAAATTTAGATTCATCTTTAGTATTTGGAAATACGCGATTTATCGGTGGCAAAAGATTGTAAATTCGGCTTGATAAAATCATTTGCACACGAGCATAATTTAACACAAAATCCTTACCATATCCATCTTTTAAACCCAAATCAAGTATCATATCAAATGCCCCAAAAGCAAGTTGTTTTACGCAAGGATGTGCGGCTATGAGATTTAAATTTTGAAGTCCTAAAGCACTTTCTATAAGCAAGATTATAGGCACTTCTCCTAAATTTTTTTAAGACAGATTCTATGTGCTCTTTTTGCTCCGCCTTAGAAAGCATTATACCCATTATAAACTTCAAGCCTAATTCTCTTATAAAAACCATATCATCATTGAAAAAATCACTTTGTGCATCATTTACACGAATAAAAAATTTCTTATCAGAATTTAAGCGACAAAATTCTAATACATTAGCCCTACTCTCTTTTTTGCGTTCAGCTGGAACAGAATCTTCTAAATCTATTACAATGGCATCTGCTTCACTTGCAAAGCAATGCTTAAAATCATCTTTTTTAATCCCTGATACAAAAAGAAAGCTTTTTGCTTTTGGATAATCTCTAAAAGAAACAGAATTTGACATATAGTATAAACCTTAATTTTTTATTAAACATTATATCAAAGAATACAAAAGAATATAAATGTTTTTAGATTTATACTTTAAGCTAAAAGCAAAATATTATTTTAGTATTTATAAAAATTCCTATATTTAAGTAAAATTAATATAGATGAGAATAAAAGTAACACAGTAAAGATACAAAGGAAATTCCAACCCAAACTAGCATAATAAAAGCTTGGCAATACCGAACCAAAAGCCCCTCCGCTGTAGTAAAATGTCAGATAAAGTCCATTTGCCAATCCTTTTTGTGTAGTGCTTAAATTTAACAAAGCAGAAAATATACAGTGGCATATAAACATTCCGCTACAAAAAACGAACATAGCTATAAAATAAAATTCAAAAAATGGAATCAGCATAAAAATAGTCCCTGTTATAAAGATAAAAAGCCCAAAAATAACTGTATTAAATCTACTTTTAAAAAATTTAACAGTCTGCCCTATAAACAAAGAACTAAAAATGCCCGTTAAAAAACCAAGATATATCAAACCTATTTGAGTTTGTGTAATATCTTTAAAAATATCCTTAAGATGAAATGGCAAAAATGAAAGCACACTTTGAAAAGAAAAAAACATTATAAATATACAAAAAAGCAAAACCAAAAATTTAGTTTCCCTAAAATATGGTATAAAATCCCTTAATGATACTTGCATAACACTAGAATTACTATCCTTAAAAGCAAAGCACAAAAAAGCACAAAAAAGCATTAATATAGCAAAGAAATTTAAGGCAAAATGCCAAGAAAACAAATCACTAAGATAAGACCCAAAAACCCTGCCCACAAAACCACCAAATGTAGTAGCTCCCACGTAAATAGCTACATTTTTTTGAGTGTTTTGCTCGTCTATACGAGTTAAAAGAGTTAAAAGTGATGTAAGTATGGCTGGGATACAAAGAGACTGCAAGAATCTAAAACTTAGAAAAAAGTAAAAATTAGAACTTAAATTTGCGATAATTTGAAAAATAGCACAAGCAAGTAAAGAAAAAATGAGTATTCTTTTTAAGGAGAATTTTTCAAGCAAATATCCATACAAAAGCGGTGCTATGGCAAGAGGTATCAAGGAAACGCTTAATACCCAAGAAATTTCACTCAAAGAAACATTAAAGTAAATAGCCAAATTTGGAGCTATTGGTTGTGGTGCATACAAAAGAGCTAAAGTTAATATAGCTGTAAATATTATGACAGTTTTTATAAAATTCATATTTAATCCAAAACATTTGCTTGACTATATTATACAGTTTTATAGATTTCTTGCAAATATCATACAAAAAATTTTAAAAGACAATTGTTTTATTTTCGTATATAAAAACTCTGTCATCAAAGACCAAATCAAGTGCCTTTGCTAAAACATTTTTTTCCACTGCCCTACCCTTATCTCTCATATCTTGCCAAGTATCTTCGTGGCTTATTGACAATATATCTTGAGTTATTATAGGACCTTCATCAAGATTATCATTAACAAAATGAGCTGTTGCACCTATTATCTTAACTCCTCTTTCGTAAGCTTGTTTGTAGGGATTTGCACCTATAAAAGCTGGTAGAAATGAGTGGTGTATGTTTATGATTTTATGTTCGAATTTCGAAACAAAAGAAGATGATAAAATTCTCATATATTTTGCTAATACAAGATAATCAAAATCATATCCCTTTAAACACTCTAAAACCTTTTCTTCTTGCAACTGTCTATCTAAATTTAAAGTGGATATAAAATGAAAAGGTAGATTAAATTTCAAAACTAAATCCTCTAACGAATCGTGGTTTGAAATAACAGCTTTTATATTTGCTTTAAGTTCATTGCTGTAGTGTTTTATCAGCAAATCTCCAATGCAGTGGCTTTCTTTACTTGCAAAGATTACTATATCTTTTTTTCTATTTTTATGCAGTTCTATTAAAGAATTTTTTGGTAAAAGTGCCTCTAAAAGTCCTAAAAAAGCATTTGTATCAAAATCACCTTCTAAAACAGACCTAAAGAAAAACATTCCCTCGCCAACAAATTCATCATTTTTAATGATATTTATATGGTGTCTAAAAATAAGGTCGCAAATCCTATAAATCAAGCCTTTTTCATCAGCAGTGCAAATTTTTAAAATATAAGTCATTTAAAACCTTAAAATAATATTAAAAAAGTATAGCTAAATTTAGCAAACAAATAGACTGTGAGCTTTGCATTACTTAAAAGCTAAAAAAGTCTCGAAATTAGCCCATTTAAAAATGCTTTCTATCTTGGAAAATCCAGCATTTTTAAGCATAGCAATATTTTCTTTTTCACTGTATGGGACTAAAACATTTTCTAAGGCTTCTCTTTTATTGCTTATCTCTATTTTACTATATCCTTTTGATAGTTTATATTCGCTATAAAGCTCTATCATTTTTTTAGACAAAAAAGCGTCTTCATAAAGCACTTTTTCACTCATTATAAAAAATCCATTTTCGTTTAGTTTATCATATATGTTATTTATCAAAGCCTGTCTTTTTGGGGGTCTTATAAACTGCATAGTATAAGATGAGACAAATATATCGCTTTTAAAAAACAAAAATTCATCAAGCAAGCCGCTATGCAGTGTTATCTTTGCACCATACGCTTTGGCTTTATGCCTAGCGTTATTAAGCATAGCTTCTGAACTGTCTATGCCGTGCAAAAGCAAATCACTTCTTGCCTTAAACATTTCGAGCAAAAAAGTGCCTGTAGAGCAACCAAGATCACAAAGTGTAGAATTTTGTTTAGCAAGTTTTGAAATCAAAGAAACGCAAAGTTGCAAATTTTCATCATAAAAAGGAACGGATCTGCTTATCATATCATCAAAAACAGATACCACATCTTCATCAAATTCAAATTGTTTTTTTACATCGAGCTTAAAAACTTCATCTTTCATTAAAGCCTCCTAAAAGTTTTAAAGCATTTTTACAGTCTTTTAGAATTTGAGCTTTTAGCTGCGATAAATCTTTAAATTTTTGATTTTCTCTCAAAAAGTCCTTGAAAAATACTCTTGCTTCTTTAAAATTCTCATCTTTAAAATTCTCATCTAAAATATGGGTTTCAAAGCTAAAATTTAAATCTGTATTTCTAATACCTATAAAACAAACACTTTTAAAAAATTTATCATTTAAATTTGTAAAACTTGCATAAACACCATTTTTAGGAAGCAAATATCTATCTTTACACTCCAAATTTATAGTAGCCACAAGCTCTTTTGAACCTAGTCCCTGCCCTCTTACAATCTCTGCTTTAACGCTATAAGCTCTGCCTAACATCTCGTTTGCTTCTTTTATTTTGCCATTTTTTAAAAATTCTCTTATTAGTTTTGAATGCACGCTAAGCCCATTAAGCTTAAATTCAGGCACGATAACGGTTTTAATGCCACTTAACTTTTCAACATCATCAGCGGCAAATGCTCTATTTAAACCGAAACGAAAATCATAACCAAGCACTATTTTTTCTAAGTTTTTAAATTCTTTTTTAAGCTCATTTAAAAATTCATCACCTTGCATATGTTTTATATCATCAAATGACAAAGAAAAGACACTAAAATTTATAAAAAAATGTTTGTCCTCATTCGGAGTTAGGTTGTATTTATAATCTTTGTCTATTATTAAGATAGCTGATTTTTTACCAAGATGCTTAAAAAGCTCGAAATGTGCTAAATGGAGTCCATCAAAGCAACCTATAGCCAAGTCTCTTACTTCATCCTTTTTGGTAATAGTAAAAATACTCGATATTTCCATTCTTTCCTCTCAACTCTGAAGCCTTGCTGAATTTAAAATTCCAGCATAAAGCCTTGCATTCTTTTTCAAAATTTTCTCTTGCTCTATATATCTCTTTTTCATCTAAACATAAACCTTTTTTATTTCTCTTTGCGTCAATGCCTAGTTCAAATTGTGGCTTAAAAAGCAAAATTATATCCTTTTTTGCAAAATTATTTATATATTCTAAAAGTTTTAATAAAGATATAAAACTCACATCACAGCTTATAAAATCAAATTTTAAATCACTTTTAAAAGATCTTAAGTCAGTATTTTCAACACAAACAACTCTTAAATTTTCTCTTAAACTCTTGTCAAGTTGCATAGAACCCACATCTAAAGCTACAACCTTTTTAACTCCATTTTCTAGCAAAACCTCTACAAATCCGCCCTTTGAAGAGCCTATATCAAGGCAAATTTTATCTTTTAAATCAAGCTGTATTTCATTTAAAAAATACTTAAGTTTAAAAGCCGCTCTACTTACATAAATTTTCTTTATTAATTCAAGCTTTAAAAGCTCACTATTTAATAAATCTGCCTCACTTAAATCTGATTTTTTATCTATGCTTAAAAGATAGTTTTTAATATTAAAAGATGGCTTAAAAAAAGATGAATTTAATGATACTTCTTTGTTTTCTATCAGCTCTAAAGCCTTATTGCGAGAAATTTTTAAGCTCTTGCTAACAAAGCTATCATATCTCATCTAAAGCCTTTTTAAGCTCATTTTCTAGCTCTTTTTTTTCTTCACTAAACCACCAAAGTCCTATGTCAAAAGCTGATTTTTCCAAAATCTCTTTAAAAATTTTTAAAAAATGGGTATTGTATTTTAAATTTTCCTTTAAATGACTCAAATTTTCATCTAAGATAGCTTTATTTTGTATGTTCTCAAATACAAATACCAAAGAATCTTGATAAATTTTTTCTTTGTTTCTTTTATCATCATACACAAAAAACAGAATAAAACCTAAGAATAAAACTAAAAATATGTAAGATTTTTTATGAAAACAGAAGCTATAAACAAAACCAAGTGCTAAAAAAGAAAAAAAAGAATTTAAAAAATCAAAGCAAAAAACAAGTATTTCAATGGCTATATTGTCAAAATAAAGCAACAAAAAATTCTTTAAAACAGCTAATATGTGAATTCCTTGAGATATAAAATTTAAAAAAGAAACAGAGCTTATTTTATATAAATCTATATTTTCTTTAAGATATAAAAAAGCCTCTAAAGGTTCTTTAAAAATTAAATTTGAAATAGCATAAAAAAAGGCGGTAAAAAAGGCTGAAAAGGCTATAAAATAAAATATATTATAAGAGCTAAGCTTAAATTGACTCCTTAAAAGCATCTTGCTTAAAAAAAAGAATATAGGAAAAATACAAAAGAAAAAAACTAAATCAAGTCTATTTGCATAAAGCAAATTTAAAAGCAATGACAAAACAAGGGTTGCACTAAATAAAAAAGCAAGTATTTTGCTATAAGTTTTTCCTTTGCTTAATTTATCAAATAACGAATTTTTTTGTATGGTAGCCTTTTTAATGATGATCTTTCTAGCTTTTAAAAAACTTAAATTTTCTTTATAAATAGCATAAAAAATAAAAATTGAAAAAAATAATACAAAAATAAGCTCCTGCCAAATGAGAGTTATTATAAATAATGATAAAATAACAAAAAATCTCATTTTAACAAAGAGTTAAACTCTTCCTCATTAAGAATTCGCACACCCAAATCTTTAGCTTTAGAAAGCTTAGATCCGGCTTCTTTTCCACAAAGCAAAAAGTCTGTTTTAGATGAGATAGATGAAGATATCTTTGCTCCCATATTTTCAAGCATAATTTTAAACTCATCTCTTGGCTTTGACAAAGTTCCTGTTATAACCACTGTTTTTCCTGTAAATGGTGAATTTTGTATATTTTGCTGTGTATTTTTAAGCCTTAAAATATCATAAAAATGTAAAATTCTGCCCTTATTAACAGCTAAAAAATCTTGCAAAGAAAAAGCCATTTGCTCTCCAAAGCCTTCTAAATTTTCAAAATCCTCCTTTGTCTTTTCTATCCATTCAAAGCCAAAGCTAGAAGCTATCTTTTTGGCAGCTACTTCTCCTATATGCTCTATCCCAAGTGCTGATATAAATCTAAAAAGTTCATTGTCTTTTGAAGACTCTATAGATGATAAAAGATTATTGATTTTTTTATCTTTAAAACCTTCTAAATTTTCAAAATCCTCCGCCTTTAAAGAATATATACTTTCTATGGAACTTATTTTTTTGTGTTTATACAAAAGCTCTGCTATATTTTCACCAAGTCCGTCTATATTCATACATTTTTTTGAAACAAAGTGTATAACAAGATTCACAAGCCTAGCTTCACAATCTAAATTTTGACATTTTATCAAAGCCCCCTCATCTAAAAGTTCGCTTGAGCAAACCGGACAAAATTTTGGACGAGAAATTTTGCTTTCAAGACCTTGTCGTCTATCTTTATAAACATTAGTTATCTTAGGTATAACATCTCCACTTCTAATAACTGATACATAGTCATTTATCATTATATCTAGTCTTGAAATTTCATCAAAATTATGTAATGTGGCTGATTTTACCGTAACCCCATCTAAGCTAACAGGCTCTAAAATAGCTACTGGGGTTACAACACCGCTTCTGCCAACTTGCAAATTTACCCCCAATAAACGAGTGGTTTTCTCAATAGCTGGAAATTTAAAAGCTGCCATAAATTTTGGAAATTTAACAGTATAGCCAATCTCTTCACAAAGCTTAAGATCATCGATTCTAACAACCATACCGTCCATCATCATAGCTTTTTCATCTCTTAAGTTTAAAAGTTCCTTGTAAGAAGATAATACCTCATCTAAATTTTTACAAATCCTTATAAAATCATCATATAAAAAACCTAAAGATCTTACAAAAGCCATAATTTCGCTATGTTTTTCAAAATGCAAACTATGCTCACCTACACCCCAAGGATAAAATTTAAGTTTTCTTTGCTTTGTAATGCTTGTATCAAGCTGTCTTAAACTGCCTGAAGCTGCGTTTCTAGGATTTGCAAAAAGGCTTAAACCTTCTTTGGCTCGCATTTCATTTAGTGTATCAAAATCACTTTTTAATATCAAAACTTCTCCGCGAATTTCTATCCTTTCTTTATAATTTATGTTTTTTGGTATGTTATCAATCTCTAAAACATTTAAACTTATATCCTCGCCTAATTCCCCGTCCCCTCTAGTAGCACCGCTTATTAAGACACCATTTTCATAAAGCAAATTTAAACTAGCACCATCAAATTTTGGCTCCACAAAAAAATCCTTATCACATTTAGCTCTTTTAGCCCATGCTCTTAACTCTTCCTCATTAAAAACATCTTCCATAGACCACATTTTGCTTAAGTGTTTTATTTTTTTAAATTCGCTTTGTATGACAGAGCCTATATTTTGATTCGGACTATCGCTTGAAATAAGGCTTTTGTTATCATTTTCAAAGGCTCTTAACTCTCTTATTAGCTTGTCATATTCCTCATCGCTTGCTAATGGTTCATCTTTTTGATAATACGCTAAGGCGTATTTTTTAGCTAAACTTACTTTTTCTAAGTATTCTTTATAATCCATAAAAAACCTTAAATATAAAAAATGATTTGTGCTTGATTATAGCAAAAAAGCTTTTGTTTTAATTTTAGCATTCAAAAAAATTATAAATTCTTAACGCATTCAAAAAATAAAATCTTAGCTTCGTGTTCCTTTAAATTCTTAAAAGAATCAGACTCAAAATAAAGCCCTAAAACAGAACTTGTTGGAAAAGAATTTATACAAATATCGCTTAAAAGCTCGGCTAACTCACTTAAGGCTGGATTATGTCCGACTAAAAGAACTGATTTTATGCTATCATCTAAATTTTTTATGTAAGAAAACAAGTCCTTAGCATTAGCTTCATAAAAACTATCTTCAAGATGTAGTTCTTTATTATAATGCTGTGCGAATTTTTTTGCTGTTTTTAAAGCTCGTGTAGCTTTAGATGATACTATCATATCAAAATTTAAGCCATATTTTTCAAGCTTTTTTAGCATTTTTTTTATATCCTCTTTGCCTTTTTCATTTAAATCTCTTTCAAAGTCATTTAATCCCTCTTTAAAAGCTTTGGCATGTCTTAATAAATAAATTTTTTTCATACAAATACCCTTAATCTAGCTATCAAATAACCGCAAATAAAACCAAAAATATGTGCATACCAAGCTACATTTACTCCCATAAATATAGGCACAAAACTCATAATCAAAACCGCTACAACCAAGCCTAACAATGATTTTCTATCTGCATAAGCATAAAAACCTATCAAAACGCAGATAGCACCACTTGCCCCGACAAGATTTATAAATGCTTGATTTTTAATGCTATCATAATATACATAAAAAGCACTTAACAAAGAGGTTAAAATTCCTCCAAACATATATAAAATAGCAAATTTTATACTTCCTAAATGTTTTTCTAAAATATATCCAAACTGGTATAAAACAATCATATTTAAAGCAAGATGAGTTAAATTTGCGTGCATAAACATAGAGCTTATAATTTGCCAATAAGCTCCTTGCATAAAAAATACATTTATAGAATACAGTCCATTATCTGGTATTAGAAAATAAAGAATGCAATTTGAAATTATAAGGGCGATACAAAACATAATAAAACCTAAATCTTTTTTCAAAATTGTAGCATTTTATATTAAAGTTCACTAATAATTCACAAAGCTTATATATAATCTTAAGAAAAAATAAGGATATTTCTTTGCTTAAGAGGGTATTTGTCTTACTTGCAGTTGTTTTTTTGTATCTTAAAGCTGATATGATGATATCACCTTCAGCTTTACCTGATAATATAAAACAATTCATAAGTGCAAATTTTCAAGCTTCTGTTGGCTTAGTCCAAGTTGATGGTAGCACCTATGAAATTTATTTAAGCGATGGCACAGAGCTTGAATTTGATATAGGAGGCAATTTTAAAGAAGCAAAAGCAAGATATGCTAGTCTTAATCCAAATATTTTGCCAAAACACATAGCCGCGATAATAAAAAATGAATACCCTAATGTAGCTATAATGAAAATAGAAAGAAAAATTTTATATTATGAGATAAAATTGTCAAATAATATGGAGCTTAAGATAGATAATAATGGTGTTGTATTAAGTAGAGAATTTGATGATTGATTTTAATTTAGATCTTTTATGATATTCATACCATCGCTATTTATGCTTTTACCTTTTGAATACATCTTTACAAAGGACAAAATCAAAGCGTGAAAAATTTGATAAAGCTCATAAAGTTTATAATCTTTTCCTAATAATTTGCAAAGTTTTTCTTGATTCTTTTCTACGCCACTTTCAAAAAATTCTCTACACTCATCATAGCTTTCAAACTCATATCCTAAAGCCTTAGCAAGTCTATTTGTATAAGCATCTACTACTAAAATTTCTCTACCACAAAGATAATTTAAAATGCCATCAGCACTTTCAAAACCAAGACCTTTGACACTCAAAAGCCACTGTCTATCAACTCTATTTTTAAAATCATCAAAATCTTTAAAATCAAGTTTAATAGAATTAATAAAATCTTTTATACGTTTTGACTTTGTGTTATAAAATCCACTTGGCTTTATCAAAAGTGCTAAATCTTCTTTGCTTATATTATCCAAAGCATTAAAATCGTTTATATTTGCTTTTTTTAAATTCGAAAGTGCTTTTAAGACATTATTCCAATTTGTATTTTGAGTAAGTATGATAGAAAGTAAAATTTCAAATTCGCTTAAATTGCTATTTTCAAGCCAATCAAAATTTGAAAAATCTAATTTTAAGGCGATTAATTTTTTAAAAATTTCATAGCCATTCATTTTAAAATATCCTTAAAGGCTATGTAAAACTGTTTTGCAGTTCTAGCCGAACGAGATGCTCTTAAGTGTGAAAATTCTTTTGCTTTTGAATGAAGTTCGTTTCTATCTCCTTTAAAATCCTCAAAATAAAAATCAACTAATTTTAAATACTCATCAAAAGAGCCTTGATAAAAACTTATCCAAAGTCCGAATCTATCACTTAAGGAAAGCTTTTCCTCTATCAAATCTCCAAGGTGCAACTCTCCATTTACCATACTTACTTGCTCATTATCGCTTATGTTTTCTTTTACAAGATGCCTTCTGTTAGAGCTGGCATAAAACAAAATATTATTAGGTATTTTTTCTATGCTACCGTCTAAAAGCGGTTTTAAAAATTTATAGCTATTGTCATTTTCCTCAAAAGATAAATCATCGCAAAATATGATAAATTTATAAGTTTCTTTTCTTAAATCGTCTATTATATCTACTAAAAAATGCAAATCATCTTTTGAAATTTCAACAAGCCTTAAATCTCTGTGTTTTAGCTCACAAAAAACAGCCCTTACAAGACTTGACTTTCCGCAGCCTTTTGCACCCCAAAGCAAGGTATGATGTGCTGGTTTATCGTCTATAAAATTTAAGGTATTTTGATAAATGAGTTCTTTTTGCTTTTCAAGACCAAGCAAGTCTTTAAAATAAACCTCATCTATATCATCTACAGGCTTTAAAATTTCCTTTCTAGCTCTAAAAATAGCAGCTTCATACCTTTGCCAGTCCATTTTCTTCCTTTCTAAGTCTTTGCAATATACAAGCAATGATTTCTTCATCATCTGCACTACTTGCTTTTATAACTTCTTTGCTTTCATCTCTTTTAACTAGCTGTATATTTGCTTCATATGAGCTTATTAGCTTAAATTTATCGTTAGCCAAAATTTTTATATTTATAAGATTTAAAAAATTTTTTGTATATCTATCAAGCTTACCGAATCTGTCTTCTATTTCTCCAGATATTTCATATACATCATTTACATTTTTACATTTACTAAGTCTTCTGTAAAGCTCCAACCTTAATCTATCTTCGCTTATAAGCTCCTCATTTAAAAAAGCATTTACATTTAATTTTAATTCTGTATCTTCTATATCTAGCTCTTTTCCTTTGCTAAGAATATTTATCTCATCTTCTAACATCTTAAGATAAAGACTGTAGCCAATTTGCTCTATATGTCCGCTTTGATCTACTCCTAGCAAATTCCCTCCTCCTCGAATTTCTAAATCGTGATAAGCTAAAATAGAACCTGCCCCTAAAAAAGAATTGCTTTGTAATGAATTTAATCTTTTTATGGCATCATCTTTTAAAGCTTTTTTATCTTCTATCAAAAAGTAACAATAACCCTGTCTATCACTTCTGCCAACCCTGCCTCTTAATTGGTGTAAATCAGCCATACCAAAACACTGGGAATTTTCTACTATTATTGTATTTACATTTGCCAAATCTATACCGCTTTCAACTATGCTCGTGCAAAGCAATAAATCGTATTCTTTTTCTTCAAATTTTATCATCTCTTCTTCTGTGGTTTTTGAATCGACCTTAGAATGAAGTATTAGAATTTTAAGATTAGGAAAAAGTGCCAAAAGCTTTTTTTTACAAGCTTCTATGCTTGCTATGTGATTGTGTATATAAAAAATTTGTCCAGCTCTTCTTAATTCTCTTGAAATAGCCTCTTTTATAAGTGCTTCATCGTATTCTTTTACAAAGGTTCTAACATCTAATCTATCATTTGGTGGAGTCTGTAAAACACTATATGATTTTATAGAGCTTAAAGCCTGATTTAAGCTTCTTGGTATTGGAGTGGCGGACATAGAAAGTATATGAGAATTTTGTGAGAATTCTTTTAATTTTTCTTTTTGTTTAACCCCAAATTTATGTTCCTCATCTATTATGATAAGTGCTAAATTTTCACAACTAACAGATAATAAAGAATGCGTTCCTATCACTAAACAAGCCTCATTTTTGGCTAATTTATCAAGTATTATCTTTTTATCCTTTGTGCTTGTAAATCTATCTAGCTTAAAAACCTCTATGCCAAAAGGATTCAAACGCTTTTTAGCTGTTTTATAGTGCTGATGAGATAAAAGAGTAGTTGGCACGAAAAAAAAAGAGCTATAACCACTTTTAACTACAGAAAATACAGCATTCATAGCAACCTCTGTTTTTCCAAAGCCAACGTCTCCGCTTAATAGCCTATCCATAACTCTAGCACTCATAAAATCTTGCCTTATTTCCTTGCAAACCGTTGCCTGATCTTTTGTGTATGTGAAATTTGCACTATGCTCGAAAATTAAAAGTTCCTCTAAATTTATCTTTATATCTTTTGCTTTTATTAAAGCCCTTTTTGCCGCCATAGAAACTATCTGTGAAGCTATAGCAAAAAGTTTTACGCGTAGTTTTTCTTTTAATTTTATAAAAGTATTTTTACCGAGCTTATCAAGGCTAGGGATACTAGAGTTTGAACTTATATACTTATCTATAAGATACAAATTTTCAACGGGAAGTAAAAGTTTATCATCGTTTTGATAAAGCAGACTAACAAAATCTTTTTTAACCCCTGCCACAGTTATCATTTCAAGACCCACAAATTTACCTATGCCGTAATTTTGATGAACTATAAAATCACCCTTTTTAAGCTCATCAACAATCAAGCTAGACTTAGGAATTCGTTTAATTTTTTGCTTTTTATTAAGGGAGGCAATAATATCTTTATCGCCTATAATATTTACTCTAAGAGGACTTTTTATATAAGTGATATTGGAAATATCTAATTCATTTAATAAGGCTTCATTTCTTGCTAATAGTGTTATTTTTTTATCTTTATGAAAAGCAAAAAAATCCTTGCTATATGTTGTATCCAAATCCTTATAATGCTTTGCTTGGGGAATGAGCTTAGAATTTATTATGCTTATGTCTTTTGTAAATTCATCTTGATTAAAAGTTTTTATACAGTAAAAATCAAGCTTTAAATAATCCTCAAAATCATCTACACACCAAAAAGCAAGAGAGTTAATATCGTTTGAAAGGGCATTAGAGTTTAAATGCTTAAGTTTATCTTGCAAATCATCATAAGAATCTTTAGTAAAATGTGCTAAAAATGGACATAATTCCACAAAGTCAAGCTCTGTTGGAAATGATTTTTGTGTATTTACATCAAAATACCTAATACTTTCAATCTCATTTTCAAAAAACAAAATTCTAATGGGATTATCATCGCTAATTCCAAAAATATCTACAACATCCGCACGGATAGAAAATTCAGCTTTTTCTTGAACTATATCAACGCACTCATAAGCCATTAACAATAGTTCGTTTTTAAGACTTTCTATGTCGAATTTTTTATTTTTATCTATAATAAGTGAATTTAAGTGCCTTTTAGAAGGTAATTTATTTAGCACAGTTTTTATAGGAGATATGAGAATTTTCTTTTCACTACATTTGTGATACTCATAAAGAATTTTACAAATCTCAAGAAGCTCTTTTAAAAATGGTCTTAAATCATCATTTTCATAGGCTCTAAAATCAGGTAAAACAAAACTTTTAAAGCCTAAAAATTCAGTTACTTGAGAGAGTAAATCAGCCTCCTTATCATCTTCACAAAGCAACAAGGAAGGAGATTTTTTTTGCAAAAATTCGTAAAGTTTTGCCTGCATTTTAGTTATTGTTTTCTATTAAATTTATACTCCCTACTCCATCTTTAAAGCTAGAATTTCCTATAAATTTGCCACCATTTTCTATGGCTATTTGATTTATGCTTATATTGCCATTAACAAGCCCACCAGCTAATATCTCTAAACTATCAGCACTTAGCTCTCCTTCAAATATACCGTTAACAACTACTTTTTCAGCATTTAGCTGTCCTTTTAATGTGCCTGTTTTGCCTATTATAACTACAGATTGAGACTGCACTACACCACTTATTTCACCATCTAAATGAAGTATAGAATTAAAATAAAACTGACCTTCTATCCTAGCACCAGATGATATTACCGTTGTTTCTGAGATGCCTGAGTCGACATTAGATTTATTAAAGATTGCCATGGAATTCTCCTTTCTTGTTTAAAAAATTTATCCATATTTGATCTAGTTAAATTCATAAAATAAAGAGGCTCTAAGGTTTTATTAATAAAACGAACCTCATAGTGCAAATGTGGTCCTGTTGACATACCTGTATTTCCAGAATACGCTATGTGCTGCCCCTTTTTTACAAACTGACCTGCCTGAACCACTTGCCTTCTTTCTAAATGTGCATAAACAGTTTTAAAACCGTAATTATGGAGCAAAACTACAGTATATCCATAACCATTATTATTCCAACCTGAAAATTCAACCACACCATTAGCAGGTGCATAGACGGGAGTGCCTTCAGTAGCTCTTAAATCTATACCAGCGTGAAATTCTCTTCTACTTAAAACTGGGTGTTGTCTCCAACCGTAATCACCAGAAACACCTGCATTTTTAATAGGCCAACCATTTGGAATTTGCATTAAAACGCCAATTTGTTGCTCATTTGTCAAATTTAGCTTGTCCATTCTTTCTGTTAGACTTAATTTTCTATCTACATTTAGTCCTAACTGTTCTTCAAAGTCTGCTAATTTGCTTTCTATGGAAGCATATTCTTCAGCTTTTTCAGATAAGCTCTTTTGCATATTCTCATTTTTAGAAACAAGCTCTTTGCTTCTTTGTAAAAGCTCTTCTTCTTTTTTTGTAAGCTCATCTACTTTGTTATCCAAGTATTTTATATAAAGAATAGAAGCAACAAGAACAAATACTATAAAAGAAGCTACATAAAGAGCTATTTTTTTAACTATTTGACTTAGATAAAAATGTCTAGAACCATTTATATCTGTTATTGTTATCGTAAATTTATTTAAAAGTCTTTTATGTTTTATCAAAGACTACCTTTCAAAAACTGTTCTACTAAAACGAAAGAGCCAAAAACAAGATACTGCTCATCTTCTTTTATATAATCAAAATCCTGACAAGGTATATCAAGTTGTTTAGCTAAGCTAGCTATCTCTTTAGTAGCTAGTTTTCTTTCACTTTTATAATCATAAACCATAATTTTATCAATTATAGGTTTTAAAATGCTTAATATAGAAAAAATATTTTTATCTAAAAAAGAATTGTATATTAAATTTAGCTTCTTTCCCCTAAAAAAATCACAAATAACTCTAGCCGCATCTTCATTATGTCCCACATCTACATAGATATTGTCATTTATTTTTTCACATCTAGCTTTTAATTTTAACTTATCTAAATTTTGTAAAGCATTTATAAGTTCGTTTTGAGAAAAATAAAAAGATAAAGAACTAAGAGCTAGGCTTAAATTATTTTCTAAGAATTTTGGAACTGCGTATTTTTTTATGTAAAATTCTATGTATTTTTTAAAAATTGGGTCTAAATTTGAAATTTTTAATTCACTTTCTTTTAAAAATGCTATCTTTTTTGCCATATCCAAAACATCTTTTTTTTGCTCTTTGTATATGGAAGCTTTTTTTGCCATAGTTTTAAGCTTCGTTCTTGCTATATCAAGCAAATTATCTCCTAATATATCGGTGTGGTCTAAAGATATACTCGTAAATACAGAAACATCTCTTTTAAACAAGGAGGTGCTGTCGTATTCTCCTCCAAGCCCGGCTTCAAGCACTACAAAATCGCATTCTTTAAACATAAGGGCTGCTAGAAAATTTGAATACTCAAAATAAGAAAGTTTTTCTAAATCATCTTTCATTATACTAAAAAGCTCATTATGCGTATCTTGCAAAAGCTCATCACTTGATATATCAGAATTTAAATAAAATCTCTCATTAAATTTAAATATATGCGGGCTTGTAAAATGTCCTACTTTAAAATTTAATTTTTCTAGAATTTGTGTTATAAATCTACCTGTGCTACCTTTTCCATTTGTCCCAACTATATGAAAAACATTTTGCTTAAAATCAAGATTTTTTTTGTATTTTTCAAATAATCTAAAGGCACGGAATCTATCTATACCGCTGTAAAATTGGGTTTTTCTTTCTAAAAATTCTTTAAAAGACATCAATCTAACTTCTTTAAAAGCTCATCAAGAATATTTAAATGTGGATAGCTAGATTTATCCATAAAAAATGTATTTACTACTGGTTTGACTATGTCTTGCTTGTAAATAAATCTAAAATTTTCAATAACAGTATAGCAGTCTTGAACGAAAGAAATTAATTTTTCGTATTCTATATCATTAAGTATCAAAAGATAAGATTTTTCATCTAGTATCCACAGTTCATCTTTATCCGCACATTTATCTTTCAAAAATTTCTTAAAACGAAGTAAAATTTCATTTAGGCTTGAAAGTCCGTATTTTTCCATTATATATCTATAATTACTAACAGTAAAGATACAAAGAGCATAATTTATTTTTTCCTGTATAAAATTTTCATCCATTTTTAAAATTTGTTTTTGAAGCGTCCAATCTTGTATTTTTTTATCGTCACCCATTTCTTTAATTTGGGAGAACATAGCATTCATTTTATCGTTTAAAGATATAAATTTTGATTTTAAATCATCAAAACTTAAGCTAATATTTCCTTGCTTATCTTTTTCAAGTTTGTTTATAAAATCAACATTTGTTTTGTTTAGCGAGCTAAGAGAATCTAAGAGCTTATTTAACTTTTGTAGATTTTGGTTAAAAAAACTTAGATATCTTTGAGTGAAATTTAAATCGCTATTAATTCTTTTATTAACCATTTCAAACAATTCATTTTCAAATTCATCGCAATCTTGTTTCTTAGCCAAAAGATAAGGTTTTTCTATGATATTTTTAGAAAATTTTTCTATATTTTCATTTTTGCTTAAAGAAGGTGGCAAACACATAGATATAAGCTTTGCAAACCTTTCAAAGGATCTTTGCTCAAGCTCAAATAAAAGTTTTTTAATAGTTCCTTTAAATTCGTCGTTTTTAATGCCGTATTTTCTAAGCTCTTCATCAAGCTCTAAATCTTCATATTTTTCAGCAAAATCTTGCCATTTTTTAGTAAGTAAAAAAATAGCCCTAGAATCAGTAGTCCTTAATAAAGCAGAATTTGAAGATGAAGCTAAATCCCTAACTTTTTTATCTTTGCTTACTACTAAAGCATTAAAAACTGATTCTAAAAGTTCGAAAAATTCTTTCGCTTTATCTATGTTTTTTCTATTTAGGCTAGATATTAAAAAGCTTATAAGCTCATCTAAATTTTTTACACCTCTTTTATTTACTTCTTCTTGATAACTAGGTATTAAAAGAGCTTTGTATTTATCAAGCTTTTCTTTAGAGCCACCACTTAAGCCTAATTCTTGGGATAATTCCTCGAAAACATCGCTATAGTTTTCAGGAGTTGCTTTAAGTCCTCTTTGATTTAATAAAAGCAAGGTTTGTTTAGCTATTTCACTTACCTTTGTCATACGAAAGCCCTCTCATAGCTATAATAGAAACAAATTCATCAAAAGCTTCTTCTGAAGCCGATCTTATAGCTTCATATCTCACATTATCACTTATAACGCTGTTTGGCAATATATCAAAGTCATAATCACCACTAGTTCTTATAGTATCATTTAAGCCATTTTTTAATTCTATGTTAAATTCCAAGTATAATTTAACTCTATAGGCTACAACATAGCCATTTTCATCATAAATTATCGGTTGAAAATCTAAATTTCCAACCTTAACATACATAAAATCTTCAGCTTTGCTTTTTTCAACAGGATTTTTATCAAATTTATTTATCAACACGTCTCTAACTGCATCGACCACAAATACGCTATTTTTCGGATCTTTAACAGATATATCAACCTCTAAATAAATATTATCCTGAAATACATTATCAGCCATTTTACTTGTAGGTATATAGCCACAAGCACAAAAAAATAGTGTTAATGCTAATAATAAAAACTTCATTTAACTACCAAATTAACAAGCTTTTTTTCTATATATATTTCTTTTACTATGCTCTTATCTACAAGCCATTTTGAAACCGCTTGTTTAGCTAAATCAATGATCTCATCCTTAGAACTTGAAGATGAAAGCTCTATTTCAGCTCTTTTTTTGCCATTTACACTTACTGCTAAATTTATAGTATCCTTTGTAAATACCTCATCTTTTAAGACTAATTCTTTTTTAAAATTTTCTAAATCAAAAAGTTTTTGACTTAACTCAAAGCAAACATGCGGTATTATAGGCTCTAATATATTTAATATAATATAAAAAGCTTCTTTATTTAAACTATCATTATCGACAGTATTTAAAGCATTTAAAGCTTCCATACACGCTGCTATTAAAGTGTTGAAAGCGAAAGTTTTTTCATATACTTCATATGATTTTTTAAGTGCTTCATAAACCTTTAATCTAGCATATTTTTCTTCTTTGCTAAGCTCGTTTTGAACTATATCTAAACTAGCATTTTTAGATACTCTTAAAGCTCTTTCATATAGTCTATTTATAAATTTATAAGAACCTTCTAAGGCGTCATCATTCCATTCAAGTTCCTTTGCAGGTGGTGCTGCAAAAAGGATAAAAAGCCTTGCTGTATCGGCTCCATATTTATTGATAATATCATCAGGATCTACAACATTTCCTTTTGATTTGCTCATTTTTGCACCATCTTTTATAACCATACCTTGAGTTAAAAGTCTAGCAAAAGGCTCATCATCTCGCAAATATGACATATCTCTTAAAGCTTTTTGAAAAAATCTAGCATAAAGCAAATGAAGTATAGCGTGTTCTATACCGCCTATATATTGATCCACATTTAACCAGTAAGAAACACTTTTTTCATCAAAAGCCTTTTCATTCCAAGTTTTTTCATCACTTGCGAATCTAGCATAATACCAAGAACTTTGAAAAAATGTATCCAAAGTATCGCATTCTCTAATGGCTTTTTGTTTGCACTTAGGACAAATACAGTCCTTCCAAGTTGGGTGCTTTTCAAGTGGGTTTCCTTCTCCTGTAATCTCAACATCATCTGGCAATGTTATAGGCAAAGATGAAAGTTCGCAAGGAACTATGCCACACTTTTCGCACCTTATCATAGGTATAGCAGCTCCCCAATACCTTTGTCTAGAAACACCCCAATCCCTTATTTTATAATTTACAACTTTCTTGCCAATAGACAAGGTTTCAAATTTATGGATAATTTTTTCTCTAGCTTCATTACAATCAAGTCCATTAAATTCATCGCTATTTATCAAAATGCCTGATTTATCTGAATAGGGCTTATCGTTGATTGCTTCGCCGTTATTTTGTATAACCTGTTTTATAGGAAGTTTGTATTTCTTAGCAAAATCAAAATCTCTTTCATCGTGTGCAGGGACTGACATAACAGCTCCACTTCCATAATCAATCAAAACAAAATTCGCTACCCAAACTGGAATTTTTTCATTGCTAAGAGGATGAATAGCATAAAGATTCAAAAAATAACCCTTCTTTTCATCACTTTGTCTTTCTTTTGGGCTTTGATTTTGCATAGCTTTTATATTTGTTATAAGCTCTTCGTCTATAAGTTTTTTGTCAATAAGCTCATTTACTATCTTGTGTTCTGGTGCAATGGCTACATAACTAACTCCATAAATCGTATCTGCTCTAGTTGTAAAAACCTCAAAACTCTTTGTATCAAGCTCTATGCTATCATCAAGCTTAAAAGAAAATTCTAAGCCAAAACTCTGCCCTATCCAATTTTCTTGCATTGTTAAAACCTGATTTGGCCATTTGTCTTGTAATTTTTTTAAATCATCTAAAAGCTCTTTTGCATAAGATGTTATTTTTACATAATAACCAGGCATTTTTTTTTGAATTACTTCATTCCCACATCTCCAGCATTTTCCATCTTCAACTTGCTCATTAGCTAAAACAGTTTTATCATTTTCACACCAATTCACAGTAGCTTCTTTGGTATATATAAGCCCTTTTTCATACATTTTTATAAAAAATTCTTGCTCAAATTTAGTGTAAATTGGGTCTGAAGTAGCTAGCATTCTCTTTCTTGAGAAAGAAAAACCTAAAGAAAAAAGCTCATTTTTCATATAGTCTATATTTTCATAAGTCCATTTTTTTGGGTGAATTTTATGTTTGATAGCTGCATTTTCAGCAGGCATACCAAAGCTATCAAAGCCTATAGGATGTAGCACGTTAAAGGATTTTTTTCTATAATACCTAGCTAGAGCATCGCTTATGCTGTAATTTCTAACGTGTCCCATATGAATTCTACCACTTGGGTAAGGAAACATAGACAGTATGTATTTTTTTTCTAGCTTGTAATCATCTTTTGGCTCGAAATAATCTTCATTTTTCCAAATTTCTTGCCATTTTTTTTCAATCTCTTTTGCATTATAAGACATTAAACGCTTCCTTTTTCATAAAGTGCTCTTTGCTTTTCTTTTTCAGCTCTAGCTTTTTCTTTTTTAATTTCTTTTTGCCTATAATCAAGCACGGAAAATTTAAACCAAAGCAATGCAGGACTAGCTACAAATATAGAAGATAATGTGCCAGCTATCATACCTACCATCAATGCTAATGCAAAGCCTTCTATAGTAGATCCTCCAAATAAATAAAGTATTATTACAGTAGCTAAAGTAAGACCTGAAGTAAGCACTGTTCTTGATAATGTAGCGGATACAGCTTCATTTATAATAGGTGAGAATTCTGTATTTTTACTAGTTTTTATACCCTCTCTTATCCTATCAAAAATAATGATAGTATCATTTAAAGAGTAACCAAGCACCGTTAAAACGGCTGCTAAGATATCCAAATTTACATCTATTCTAAATAATGAAATAGCTCCAAGAGTTATGATAACATCGTGAATTTCAGTTATTATAGCAGCCATAGCAAAACGCCATTCAAATCTTATAGCTATATATATCAATATAGCTACTAAAGAAACTATAATAGCCATAAGCCCTTTTTCTCTAAGCTCATCACCAACCTTAGGTCCGACTACATCAGCCCTTCTAATCTCAAAATTTCCAGTGTCTTTTAAATAGCTAGAAATTTGCTCAGCTATATCCACACCAACATTTTCACTGCTACCTAAAAAACGTATATTTACCTCATTTTCGCTACCAAACTCATTTACTGAGAGATTTTGAAATTCGCCCTTTGCCTCTAAAATTTCTCTAATCTGTGATATAGGTGCTGCTTCATCGTATCTTAGCTGTATAAGCGTTCCTCCAGCAAAGTCTATACCATACTGAAGCCCTCTATCAAAAAGTAGATATATAGAGCCAATCACCAAAAATCCTGAAATAGATATAGCAGCAAAACGCATTTTCATAAAATCATAAATTTTCTTTTGACTAAAAAATTGCATTATTTTTTCCTATATCCAAACCACAGCACTGTGTTATTACTTTTTTCTATATTTTTCATAAAAAATTCAAACAAACCATGAGTTCCCCAAATGGCAGTTATCATAGATACTATTATGCCTATGCCTAAAGTTACGGCAAAACCTTTCACAGGTCCAGTCCCGTAAGCATAAAGTGCAATGGAAGTAACTAAAGAAGTAATATTTGAATCTATGATAGCACTCATAGCGTTTTTATAGCCATTTTCTATACTCTGCCTTATTTTTACACCGTCTCTTAAAAGCTCTCTTATACGTTCATTTATAATAACATTTGCATCCACAGCCATACCTACAGTTAAGACAAGTCCAGCCATTCCCGGTAAGGTAAGAGTGGCATCAAACATAGCCATAACGGCTATTATGGCTAAGATATTAACAACAAGAGCCATATTTGCAAAGATTCCGGCTATGCCATAATACATAATCATAAAAATAACTATAAATATAGAAGCACCAATTAAAGCTATCATACTAAGTTTTATGCTATCTGCACCAAGTGATGGTCCTATGCTTCTTTGTTCAAGTAAAACAACAGGGGCAAGCAAAGCACCACTTCTTAAAGCTACAGCAACATCTCGTGCTTCTTCTTGCGTGAAAGAGCCGCTTATTTGACCGCTACCGCCACCTATTCTTTCGTTTATAGAAGGAGCAGAATAAACCTTGTTATCAAGCACTATGGCAAGTCTTTTACCAACATTTGCCCCCGTATAATCAGCAAAAATTCTAGCTCCTTGAGAATTTAATGTAAAATTTATAACAGGAGAACCACCTTGCTGTGAAAAAGCCACAGTTGCATCTGTTAAGGTAGAGCCGTCTAAAACTGGTATGCTTTTTAAGGGATACTTGATATTTTCATTTTTAGCATCACTTAGTATAACAAGACCGTAGCTAGCCGCTTCAGCTTCGCTCATATAAGATGCTTGTGCTAGTTTAGTATCATCTACTTCCATAAGCTGAAGATGTGCTGATGTAGTAATCCTTTCTCTAGCTCTTAACTCATCTTCTCTAGTTTTAATACCAGCTAGTTCAACTAAAATTTTATCCTCGCCCTGCTTTGCAACCGTTGGCTCTGCAAGTCCAAAACCATCAAGCCTATTTCTTATGGTTTGAACAGCTTGTAAAAGTGCATAATCTTTAGTAGCTTTTGTTTCTAATTCATTTAAGCTTATCTTATAATGCATATTGATAAAGTCTATATTTAAACCCTGTATATCTTTTAAAACAAGATCTAT
Organism: uncultured Campylobacter sp.; assembly: GCF_944323605.1. Lineage (GTDB taxonomy): Bacteria > Campylobacterota > Campylobacteria > Campylobacterales > Campylobacteraceae > Campylobacter_D. The sequence goes on along the minus strand of NZ_CALUTC010000007.1, from coordinate 34,829 downwards.
TTTTTGTTTATCATTTTCATCATACACATCAAATTCTATAAATTCTCCATTTATTTTTAGATTATCAACCAACATTTCTTGTTTTGTTATCTCGTAGTTAAGTGCTGAAGCTATTGATTTTATCTTAGATTTTATAGCCTCATCATTATCTACTCCTAAAAGCATATAAAGACCGCCTTGCAAATCAAGTCCTAAATTTATTTTTTTTCCACTTTGAGTTTGAAACAAAGACGGTATAGAAAAAATTATAGAAAGGACTAAAACTAGTATAAATACAATTAAACGGTAGCTTATTCTTGAGCTATTCATCAATCTTCTTTGCTATAAAATCTCTAGAAACTTTTACTATAACATTCTCATCATTAAGCTTAACTTTGATAAAATCATCCTCAGGTTTTACGACTTCACAAATAAGTCCGCCACTGGTAATAATCTTATCGCCTTTTTGCAAGGACTCGAGCATTTGTCTATGTGCCTTTGCTTGTTTTTGTTGTGGTCTTATTACCAAAAAATAAAATATTGCAAAAAGCACTATTAGGGGAAGTAATGAGCTTAAAAGTGAACCTTGTTCCATTTTTTTTTCCTTTTGTGAAAAAATTAAATTATAATTCTAACAGTTTTAAAATAATAAAAGCCTTTTTTATAGCTTTTTTAATTTCAAATTTTATATATATTTCATTTTTTGAAAATTTATTTTTAGAATTTTTATCACCATTTTTAGCAATATACGGTCTTATACTGCTTTTAAGAGGCGATTCTAAGGTATATTTTTATAGTGGTTTTTTTATAGGCATTTTGTGGTTTTGGTGGATAGGGCTTTCTTCTATTTATTTTAATCTTACTTGGATTATACCATTTGAAATTTTGGCTATAGCCCTTGTGTATGGGATTTTATTTAGAATTTGTTATATTTTTAAATTTGATTTATTAAGACTGGCAGCCATTTTCTGTTTAAGCTTCGTGCATCCGCTTGGGTTTGACTGGTTAAATTTCAATGTTTTAACTGTATATGGCACATTTGATGCTAATTATAGAGGTGCTATTTGCATATTTTTAATAGCGTATTTTTACTATGAAAAATATATATCTAGATATTACAAAATGGCTATTATAACATTTTTGTTTTTTCTTGGAATGCAATACGATGACAAAGAATCTCAAGAATTAAATTTAAACTATAAACTAGTAAATACAAATATATCTCAAAATCAAAAACACCTAGCACAAAATTTACAAAATTATTCTGATGATGTTTTAAATGAAGTTTTTAAAGCAATAACAGATAAAAAAGAGCTTATAATTTTTCCTGAAACTAGCTTTGTTTTTGATTTAAAAAATGATTTTAACTCTATGTATTACGAGCTTTTAAAAGAATTATCAAATGATATTACTATAGTAGTAGGTGCTTTAAGCACTCAAAAAGATAAAGTTTATAACAGCACTTACATCTTTAAAAACAAAGAAGTTAATATTATGCATAAGCACTACTTGGTTCCATTTTCTGAAGAAATTCCTTTTTTAAAAGACTTTTTTACGAAATACTTATTACCGGGTTTTGAAGGCTTTGCTAAAGGAAAAGAATTAAATCAATACGAGCTTAATGGACAAATAATAACAAATGCGATTTGTTACGAGGTTACCAAAGAAAAAATATACAAATCATCTAAAATAATAATAGCTATTTCAAACAATGCTTGGTTTAAACCATCTACACAAGCAATACTACAAAAAGCTTTAATAAAATTTTATGCTAGCAAATATGGCGTAACAGTTTATCATTCAACAAATGCAGAAGAAACAGCGGTTATAAAGCCTAAAATTTCACTGTTTAAGCATTATGTATTAGAGCCTATAAAAAGATTAGAAAAAGATATAAATAAAGATAAAAAAGCAAACAATCAAAACATTAGCAAAAACATTGATTCTAACAAATCGCAAAACAAGCTAGAAAGAGATGCGAATTTATCCACTAAGACAGTAGAAAATAATACAAGTCTTAGTGAATAATTTATCTATTTTTTAGTCCTTTTATAAAGGAAATTACCAAGCACTTGTATAATTTGCACAAGCAAGAGTAGAATTATTATGGTTTCTATCATAATGCCTGTATTAAATCTTTCATATCCGTATCTAATCGCCACATCGCCTAATCCGCCGCCACCAACAGTTCCAGCCATAGCAGAAAAACCAACTACAACTATCAAAGTGAGAGTGAGACCGTTGATAAGAGACGGTAAAGATTCTACAAACATTACCCTAAAAATAATTTGCATATTACTAGCTCCATAGGATTTTGCAGCTTCTATTATGCTTTTATCGACCTCTTTAAAAGCAGCTTCTATAACCTTAGCTAAAAAGGGCGCTATACCTAAGGTAAGAGGGACTATAACAGCACTTGTTCCTATACTAGTGCCAACTATAATCCTTGTTAAAGGCATTAAAGCTATTATTAATATAATAAAGGGGAAAGAACGAACTATATTTACAAAAAAATCAAGCACCATATATGCTTTTTTATTTTCGCAAAGACCTCCTTTATCCCATATTGTAAGCAAAATTCCCGGAATTATAGCCAATACAAAACCAAGCAAGGTAGATACAAAACTCATATAAATAGTTTCTAGCAAAGCTGGATATAAAATTTGAGTAAAATTACTTATGCTTTGTTCAAGATTCATTTACTAGCTCCCATAAAACGCCACTTTTTTGAATATAAGAAAGTATGGCATCTTTATTTTCATTTTTTATATTTATGACTATATTACCAAGTGCCACTCCATTTAGCTTTTCTATCCTGCCCCAAACTATGTTAAAATCTATATCAAGCTCTCTAGCCATAGAAGTTATTATGCTTTGTTGTGCTACTTCTTTTGGAAAATAAAGTTTTATATTTAAGCCCTCATCTGGTAAGAAATCACTTTCTCCTAAAAATTCTTTCATTTTTTTGTTTGGTTTCAAAAATAAACTAGAAATTTCACCACTTCCAATTATTTTACCGTGCTCAAGCAAAATAGCTCTTTGGGCTATTTCTTTTACAACTTCCATCTCGTGCGTTACTAAAACAACGGTTATGCCTAGTTCTTTGTTTATCTTAGAAATTAACTCTAAAATATTTTTTGTAGTATTTGGATCAAGTGCTGATGTTGCTTCATCGCTAAGTAAAATTTTTGGCTTTAAAGCCAAAGCTCTAGCTATGGCAACTCTTTGTTTTTGACCTCCACTAAGCTCACTAGGATAAGAATTTGCCTTATCTGAAAGACCGACAAGTTCTAATAATTCATCAACTCTATCTTTAAGCTCACTAAAGCTCATAAAATCCCTACCAAAAACTTTAGCAAGAAATTTACAAGTGCTATAATGAGTGCGTAAAGGCATAGCTACATTTTCAAAAACAGTCTTTCTGCTCATTAAAGCAAAGTGCTGAAATATCATACCTATATCGCGTCTTAGCTTTATTATTTTTTTTGAATTTTTAGCTATGTCTTTTACTTCATTATCAAATACCTTAAGACTGCCCTCTTGATAATTTTCAAGTGCATTTATGCACCTTAAAAGAGTGGATTTGCCAGCACCACTATGTCCTACTATAGCAAAAATCTCTCCCTTTTTAATCTCTAAACTTACATCGTCTATAACCAAAGAAGAGCCGTAATATTTTTTTAAATTTTTTATACTAATCACTTAAAGTCCTTAAATTTTTAAGTTCAGCTTCTACTTTTAAAATCCTCTCTTCTACATTTTTAAGAGCATCTTGATTTTGTGAAACTAAATTTTTTGGAGCATTTTTTAAAAAATTTTCATTTAAAAGCATAGATGATAATTTATCTTTTTCTTTTTCCAGCTTTTTCTTTTGTGAATTTAATCTCTGAAAAACAGCACTTAAATCGACATCATCAAGAGGCACAAAGGTTTCTAAATTAAGACTTATGTCGGCACTGCAATTTTGTATTTTGGAATTTACAAATTCTATATCATCACTCTTTGAAAGCAAAGATATAAAATGTTTATATTTTTCTAATTTTTCTATCAAATTCTCATCATTTAGCTTTACATATGCTTTTTTTATCTTTGAATTTGTAAGCTCTATAACGCTTTTTGCACGTCTTATAGAAACTATACTTTCTATAATCAAAGAAAAAAGCTCCTCAATTTCCTCATCTCTTTTCACAAATTCAGGGTATGGCTTTATCATAATACTTTCATCATTTTCTAAAGTAGTCCCACTAAGTTTGTGATACAAGTATTCGCTTATAAAAGGCATAAATGCAGATAAGGCTTTTAATGCTTCTTTAAATATAGAACCAAGCTCTATAACACTTGATTTTTCGGCTTTAGAAAGCTCTATGCCAAAATCACAAAATTCATCCCAAAAAAATCGGTAAAGAACAGTTGCTGCATCATTAAAGCGGTAATTATCTAAATTTTCTCTAAGCTCTTTTACGCATAGATTAAAACGCGATAAAACATACTTGCCAAGCTCACTTTTTATATCAATTTCGTGCAAATTTTTAAAGTCTTTTTCATTTAAAAGCAAATAATTTGCTGCATTGTAAAGTTTGTTTGTAAAATTTCTTACTTGAATCAACTTATCATTGCTAAGCTTTATATCTCTTCCTTGTATAGCAAGCAAAGCAAGTGAAAATCTTAATATATCGGCACTATATTCATTTATGCTTTCCTTTGGGTCTATTATATTTCCTAAAGACTTACTCATTTTTCTACCAAGTTCATCTTTTACTAAGGCGTGAAGATATACTTCTTTAAATGGCAACAAACCAAGTGCATTCGTGCTTTGAAACATCATTCTAGCTACCCAAAAAAATAAAATATCAAAACCGGTTATTAGCAAAGAATTTGGATAAAAATATTTTAAATCATCTTTATTATAAAGCTCACCTTCTTTCCAGCCACGATTTCCCCAACCTAAAGTGCTCATAGCCCAAAGTCCAGAAGAAAACCAAGTATCAAGCACATCATCATCTTGTTTGAAATTCTTGCCTTTGCACTTAGGGCATTCGCTAGGTTCGTCTTTTGAAGCAAATTCATAGGAGCATTCGCAGTAATAAACAGGAATTTGATGTCCCCACCAAAGTTGTCTTGATATGCACCAATCTTTAAGCTCTCTCATCCAAGCATTAAAACTATTTATCCAATGGCTAGGAAAAAATTTCATATCTTTATTTGCTACTTTATCTATGCTTTGTTTTGCTATATCTTTACTTACAAACCACTGCTTTGAAATATATGGCTCTATTATATTTTTACAACGGTAGCAGTAAGCTATTTGATTTACATGTTCTTCAATCTTTTCTAAATAACCTTCCTCTTCAAGCTTTTTAACTATAAGTTCTCTTGCTTTTAATCTTTCAAGCCCATTAAATTCTAGGCATTTTTCATTTAAAATACCTTTTTCATCAAAAATAACAACAAAATCAAGATTATGTCTAAGACCAACTTCATAATCATTTACATCGTGTGCTGGAGTAACTTTAACAACCCCAGTTCCAAATTTCATATCAACATATTCATCTGCTATTATTTTAAGCTCTTTTTTACTTAAAGGAAGCAAAACAGTTTGCCCTATCAAATGCTTGTATCGTTCATCTTTTGGATTAACCATAACGGCACTATCGCCAAAAAAAGTTTCTGGTCTTGTAGTTGCCACCAAAACATAATCATCGCTATCTTTTAAAAAATACCTTATATAATAAATAAAGCCTTTATTTTCCTTGTGCTCCACTTCTATATCACTTATAGCACCGTCATTAGTGCACCAATTTATCATTTTATCTGCTCTAAATATAAGCTTTTTATTGTATAAATCTACAAAGGCTTCTTTTACTGCATTTGCAAGACCTTTATCCATTGTAAATCTAAGCCTAGACCAAGCAGGGCTTATGCCAAGTAGCCTCATTTGCTCTAAAATTTGACCCCCACTCTTTTCTTTCCACTGCCAAACTCTTTTTACAAACTCTTCGCGACCGATTTTCTCTTTACTTAGACCTTCTTTTAATAATAAATTTTGCACAACATTTTGAGTTGCTATACCAGCATGATCAAGACCTGGCTGATATAAGGTTTTATACCCATCCATTCTTTTATAACGAACTATAATATCTTGCAAGGTAAAAGTAAGTGCATGTCCAATATGCAATACTCCGGTTACATTAGGAGGTGGCATCATTATACAAAAATATTTATCTTTTTTTTGTATTTTTTTGTTACCGTCTAGCTCAAAATATCCTCTTTGCTCACAAATTTTATAATATTTTTCCTCTATACTCTTATCATACATAATATAAAAACCTTTTCTTACATAAAGACTATAGCAGCACAACGATTTTCGTAGGATTTTACGCCAAATGGAGCGTCTTTTCCGTAAGAATCTAACGTAATCTTACCAACCTGCCTTAGAAATTCGCTTGCAACAGCTGCACTTCTTTTCAAGCCTAAAGCATAATTATAAGCTTTTGAACCGTTTTCATCAGTGTGTCCGCTTATGTGCATAGCTTTGATTTTTGCATTTTTACCTATAGATAGCTTTAAATCTCTCATATAAAAGCTATTTTTTATACTTAAAACAGTATCTTGATTGAATTTAAAAAGCATATTAGGAAGTGCGTTTGCATCTAATTTTTCCCAAGAAGTATTATCAAATAAAGAGGTATTAAAAATATAAAGTTTCATATTTTCATCAGAAATTTTTTCAACAAAAATTTCATATTTAAGATAACCGCCTCTTAGAGAAAGAGTCGTTCTTATATCATTTATCAATCTTTTTTGTGCCGCATTTAGCTTTTGAGAATTTAAGACATAAAAATTGTATCTTGGCTCACCTAAACTTCTATCTCTTTTTGATTGAGCTAAGAGCTTTTTGTATTCATCATACAATTCATTTGTAGGATTATTAGTTTTTTTAGTTTCTTTAACTGCTTCTTTGGAATTTATTTTTTCTTCTTTTTTGGCTTTATTTGTAGTGCTTTTTACAACCTTAATTTCTGGTTTTTTATCTTGTTTTACTTCTGTTTTTACTTCTGTGAGATTTTCTTCATTAAAATCTATAGCTTTTATATTTCTATTTGCGAACATATAATAAAATAAGCACACTAAAACTACTAGCAAAACCAGCAAAATTGCCATAATTTTCTTAGAATTCATAAATTACCTTTTGAAAAAATTGCTAAATTATACAGTAAAAAACTTTTAAAACATAAGAACTTTAAGTAATTTTTTTTTATAATTATCAGCCTTAAAGGATAAAAATGCCACTTTCAAGATTAAATGAAGAGCAACTAAAAGCCGCTACCGCAGAATACGGACACAATCTAATAATAGCAAGTGCTGGCACAGGAAAAACTTCAACAATAGTAGCTAGAATAGCATATTTACTTAAAAATGGTGTAAAAGCCGATGAAATAATGCTACTAACATTTACAAACAAAGCTTCAAAAGAAATGATAACAAGGCTAAATAAATACTTTGATAAATCAATAACAAAGGAAATTTTAGCAGGAACATTTCATAGCGTAGCATACAAGCTGCTAAGAAATAAAAATCACAATATAAGCTTAAAGCAATCAAGCGAACTTAAAAGCCTCTTAAAAAGCATATATGAAAAAAGAAGTTTTGCACATATTAGCGATTCAAAGCCATATACTGCAAGTTATTTATACGATATATACTCACTTTTTCAAAATAAAAGCAACAATGAAAGTTTTGAGGAATTTTTTATAGACAACTATAGTGAAGATCAAGTGCCATTCATAAAAATTTATGCTGATATATTAAAAGAATACGAAGAGGAAAAAAAGAGATTTGATTATGTGGATTTTAATGACTTGCTTATAAGACTAAAAGAAAATTTAAAAGATGAAAGAGAATTTAGTGAAATACTAGTAGATGAATACCAAGATACAAATAGCTTACAAGCCTCATTGATAAGCTCTTTTAAAAGTAAAAGTTTATTTTGCGTAGGAGATTATGATCAAAGTATATATGCTTTTAACGGTGCTGACATAAGCATAATAGGGAATTTCAAAGATAAATTTAAAGATGCGAAAATTTACACCTTAAATAAAAACTACCGCTCATCAGCTCAAATTCTAAAATTAGCAAATAAAGTAATATCAAACAACGAAAGACTCTACCCAAAAAAGCTAATAGTAACAAGAGAAGGAAATTTTAAAGAGCCTGCTTTGCTTGTGTATGATAATCTATACGAACAATACCAAAACATAGCACAAATAATACTTCACAGTCAAGTAAGGCACGAGGATATAGCTATAATATTTAGAAACAATTCAAGTGCAGACGGGATAGAATTAGCATTAAGAGAGCTTGGGATAAGTGCCGTTAGAAAGGGAACTTGGAGCTTTTTTGAAAGTCTTGAAGTAAAAGCTTTTTGTGCTATGCTCTCTCTTTTTATAAACCCAAAAGATTTAATGGCATTTATGCACCTTTTAGAATACACGAAAGGAGTTGGTGCAGCTTTTTCAAAAGAGCTATTTGATAATATTACAAAATTAGGAAATGAAAATTTGATAAAAGGTTTTTTAGAGCCTGATTTAAACATAAAACTTGAAAAAACAAAAAGGATTGATTATAGCCTTGGTCTCTTTGATGATTTAGAACTTATGCAAGACAAGCAAAAATTTGAACTTAGTAGTGAATTTAACGAACACCCTATATTAAAGCTTTCTAAAGTAGATGAGCAAGTGGCAAAGGTTTTAGAACAACTTTATCTTTATTTTAAGGATGCAAAAAAATGTAAAAATTCTTATGAGTTAAGCCAAAAGATAAGCTCGAATTTGTTTTTCCAAAAAATATGCGAAATGCTTATATATAAACGTTCTATGAATAAAGCCGGTCAAGTAGATTATTTCAAAAAAGAAGAGGCTTCTAAAAGACTATATGAAAAAATAGATATGTTAAAAAATTATGCCTTGCAATATGAAAAAATAGATATGTATTATAATTTTCTAAATTTAGCAAGCTCAGAAATAAATTCAGCAAAAGGAGTAAATTTGCTCACAGTTCATGCTAGTAAAGGGCTTGAATTTGAGCTTGTTTTTGTTGTGGATTTAGCACAAGATAGGTTTCCAAATAAAAAAATAATGTCTAATATAGAGGAAGAAAGAAGGCTTTTTTATGTAGCAACTACTAGAGCCAAAGACTTACTTTATCTAAGCTATGCAAAAAGAGATAGCAAAGATAAAAAACAAGAATACAAGCCATCTTGCTTTTTAATAGAAGCTGGATTGTGTGAGTAAGATTAATATGCTAAAAACCCTTTCTTATATATCTTTTTAACATACTAGAATTTCCTAGCAAACCTCCTTGATGTATATATAAAAGTGGTTTTTTAAATATATTTTTATTTTCAAGCACAGTTAAAAGTCCCACACAGTCATAAAGTAAATCAAATTCAATGCCGCTTTTTAAAGATTCATTATAGATATGAAAAAGCTCTTTATAAGGTTTTGCAAAATGAAATTTTTTACTAGCACTCAATATATGCAAATTTTTTGGAAATTTAGTAAGTGCTGAAATTTGAAGTTTTAAATAAGCTTCATCTGCGACACAAGCACAAGTATAGACATTAAAATCAGAATTTTTAGCTAGAAAAGCAGCAGATGTGCCAGTTCCAGAAGGCAAAAAAATATCAAATTCAATTCCTAATTCTTTGCTTTGAGTTTGTATCTCCTTGGCTAAAATCTTAAGCCCATATTCAGCCTCCTTAACAGCAATCCCCTCTTCTATAAATATATCTCCTTCTTCTAAAAAATTTAAAGCCTTATCTCTTCTGTGCTTAAATTCTAAATTTTCAAATATTAAAGCTTCATTTTCAAGTGCTAAAGCGTAATTTGCCTGTGGATTTTGCTTTAAAAAAGAAGAAATTTTTTCACAAACAAAGATAAATTTTAAGGATCTTTGTTTGCAAAATATGCTTAAAGCAGCTAATGCATTACTTTGGGATGAACCGTAAGATATTAATTTTTGTCCTTTTTGGTATTCATTATCCATAAAAAATGCCAATTTTCTAGCTTTATTGCCATTTATTACGCCTAATAAATCATCTCTTTTTACATAAAAAGAAAAATTGCCAATTTTTATTTTGTCTATCTTACTAATGAAAAAATTCTTCAAATTTTTCTATAATCGCTTCATTTGATACTGTAAAATAAATCTTTATTCTATTGCTAGCTACCTCATCTTCAACGCCATTTGTGTAGATTGGCTGTGAAAATGATTTTCCACTAATTAGTAAAAGCTTTTTAAAAGAATTATTTTTGTAAAAAGATTGTATGAAAGATGCTAACTCATAAGCTCTTTTATGTGTTAAATCCAACTTATACATAAAAGATGAATCATCTGAAGAAGAATGCACTTCTATGATTATGTTTTGTATAATGCCCTTTAAATAATCATCTTCTAATATCGCATTAAAATACTCGGATAAAATTCTATGTAATTTTGGTTTCGCTTCGCTTTTAAGAGTGTAGGAATTATCATTAAACAAATAATCAGACCTTATAGTCATAGCCCCACTTTGAGAATCTAGACTTATATTAGCATCCAATCTTGCCTGTAATTCTAGTATAGTATCACCTTGTAAAAAATTTAAATCCAAAATTTTTTGCTTTGCCTTATTAAAATCATTTTTCAATGAATTTAATTCAGCCTCCTGTCTTTCAAGCTGCGAAAGAAGCAAAAGTAAATCTTTGTCCCTTGAATTTGTGTTTATGCTAAGATTTCCACTCTCCATACCTCTAGCTAAATCAAATATGGCTTTTTCTCTTTGTTTAAAATTTTCTATATACTCATCAAATTTTTCTTTTTGAGACACTAAGTCATATTCTTCTTTTTTTATCTCTTCTCGTGTAAATATATTTTTTAAAAATAATACAGAAAGAAGAAATAAAAGCAGCATAAATAACGCTACTATAAGCATTGGAAAAAATAAGAATAGATTATTGTTAGATTTCATTTTTCTTTGCGACTTTATCTTCTTGCACAAGCTTTGCTATAACTTCACTTGCTTCATTATCAATTTCTGTCATATCTTGTTTTAGTTGAGACATCATTTCTATTTTATCATCTATAGTTTTTTCCTCTTCATAAACTTCTTTGAAGTCTTTCATACCTTGAAACATAGCGTCTTTAAAGCCTTTAAACACTCTATCTTGACTTTCAAGCAAGGAAGTTTCATAAAGCTCAAAATTTCTTTTCAAAGAATCTATTTTTTCGTCTAACAATATCAATGTTTTATCAAGATGAGATATTCTTTCATTGCTAACATCTAATAATTTATTATACTGCTCACTCATCTTTGAGCTTATATCTTTGAAATTTTGATTTAAAATGCTTATGCTATTAGTCATTTCAAGATAAATTTTGCTTAAGTCTCTTTGATTTCTGTGTGCTCTATTTAGCTCAGTCATACTTTGCTTTATATTTTCACTGCTTAGTCTTATGGCTTTTTCTTCAACATTAAGCATATCCTGAAAAAGACCAAATTTACGTTCTATGCTATGATCAAGCTCTTTGAAAAAGTCTTCATTGCTAACTTGCTCAAAAACTATACCTATCTTATCGAAGTGCTGTAAAGATTTTTCCAAATATCTTTGTCTAAGCTCCTCTTTTGACCAAAAGAAAGCCCTAGTAGCATTTTTTTGCCTATCTAAAATGAGTTGAATTTTTAAATTTCCAAATTTTTCAAAAAACATCCACCATAAAGATAAAAAAATCCCATAAATACAGATATAAAAAGATGAAGCAAGACCTATAGATAGCTTTGATATATCTGCTTCTAATGAATTCATATTAAGATTTGTAAAATTTGGTATATAAAAAGCTATGCTTATAAAAGTTCCTAAAATTCCTAAAAGAGCAAATACATTACTAGCCATTGAGGAGAAATGCTCATTTTTTATACCTCTTATATAAGAGTTGGCAAAATCATCAAAAGAAGCGTTACTTTTGGTTTCTTTGCCTATACTTAAAAAATTTTTCATAATATATTTTTTAAGTGCTTGTTTAAATTCATCTTTTTGTTGTTCGAAAATACTAGAGGTGTATTCAGAGCTATATCTTGCAAAAAATAGCACTATTACAAATATGCAAATAATTAGACTTAGTTCTATTATACCTATATTTAAGTCTATGTAGTCTAAATAAGCACAAATAGCTATAAAACAAAACACAAATGGCAAAAATATAATCTTTACATATACTAAAAAACCACTTCTTTGCTTTATGTCTGGTAATACAACCTCTAAATTTTCTCTATCCATTAAAAATCCCTAATTTCTACCTATACAATTTAAATCCTCAAAAGCCCTTTGAAGTCTTTTTATCATACTTTCTTCACCAGCTCTTAACCACACTCTTGGATCGTAATATTTTTTATTTGGCTTATCATCACCCTGTGGATTTCCAATTTGTCCTTGTAGGTAATCCCTATTTTGCTTTTCATACTCACGCACTCCATCCCAAAATGCCCATTGAGTATCTGTGTCTATATTCATTTTTATTACACCATAAGAAATAGCTTCTTTTATATCGCTAAGCTCTGAACCAGAACCACCGTGAAAGACAAAATTTATAGGCTTATCGTAATTTAGATTAAATTTATCCTTTACATAGGCTTGGGAGTTTTTTAATATACTAGGCTGTAAGCTTACATTTCCGGGCTTATAAACACCATGCACATTACCAAAAGAAGCTGCTATAGAAAATCTATCGCTTATTTTACCTAGTCTTTCATAAGCAAGAGCTACATCTTCTGGTTGAGTATAAAGCTTAGCATTGTCAATACCTGTATTATCAACGCCATCTTCTTCTCCGCCTGTGCAACCAAGCTCTATTTCAAGACAAATTCCAAGCTTATCTAAACGCTCAAGATAAGCTTCGCAAGTGCTTAAATTTTCCTCTAAACTCTCTTCGCTTAAATCAAGCATATGAGATGAGAACAAAGCTTGTCCTTCTTTTTCTTTAAATTCTGCATTTGCTTTTATTAAACCATCTATCCAAGGCAACAACTTTCTTGCAGCATGGTCTGTATGCAAAATAACAGGCACACCATAAGCTTTAGCAAGTAAATGAACGTGCTTTGCACCACTGATAGCACCTAAAATATCGCCATTTTGACAATTTTTTCCAGCCACAAATTTAGCCCCACCGTTTGAAAACTGGATGATAACGGGGGAATTTACTTTTTTAGCTGCTTCTAAAACAGCATTTATAGAATTTGTGCCAACTACATTTACAGCAGGTATAGCAAAATTGTTTGATTTTGCATACTCATAAACTTGATTTAATTTTTCGCCACTTACAACGCCGGCATTTACTATATCTAAAACACCCATTATTTTATCTCTACCTTAGCACCTTGAAAAAGCTCTTTAGCCTTTTCATTCATAAGAATATTAACTTCTTGTGCTTTTAATTGATTTTCTATAAATCTCTTAACATTGGCATCGCTTAATGTCAATTGTTTTTTAGCTCTTGATTCTTCTTTTAATATCACATGATAGCCAAATTGAGTTTTAACAGGCGTCTTTGTAAAAGTGCCATTTTTAAGAGAAAAAGCGGCATCGCTAAAAGGTTTTACCATATCAGCTTGTCCAAACCAACCAAGATCACCTCCTCTTGAAGCAGAGCCCGGGTCTATTGATTTAGCTCTTGCTAATTCTTCAAATTTCGAAGTTAAAGCAGAACCTTTTAATGTGCCAAGCTCAGATATTATAGCTCTTGCTTCTGCGTCGCTTTTAACAAGTATGTGTCTTGCATGAACTGCAGCTGGTTCTATGAACTGATCTTTATTTTTCTCATAAAGTGCCTTAACTTTGGAGCTATCAACCTTAACATCATCTGCTAATTTTTGTTGATAAACCCCCATCAAAATGCTTTCTTTTGCAAGTTCTAAGTTTTCAGAATAAAGCTTATCTTTTTCATATCCCTTTTTTTTAGCATCTTCTATGATTAGATACTGAGCAATATACTGCTGTATAAGCATTCTTTTTTGTTCGGCTGGTAAAGAATTTATGGATTTACCGGCTAAAACCTGCTCCAATCTTTTGTTAAGCTCCGTATCTGTGATATCTTTTCCATTGACAGTAGCTAAAACAGCTGCATTTGCCAAATTTAAAGATAGACAAATAGAGGCTGTAAATAAAATTTTTCTCATAAACATTCCTTTTGAGTGAAATACTTAAGACATTATAGTTAAGTTTCGTTAAGCTTAAGTAATATAAAATAACAAAATGAAAAGAAAATCTCAGATAAAAGAACTTTTTTTACAAAAATATAATAAAGCCACAACTGAACTTGTTTTTTCAAATTTGTATGAACTTTTAGTATGTGTTATGCTTTCAGCACAATGCACCGATAAAAGAGTAAATTTAATAACTCCTAGCCTTTTTAAAGCCTATCCAGATATAAAAAGTCTTTCTAAGGCTAAGTTAGCAAGCCTTAAAAACTATATAAAAACTTGCTCTTTTTTCAATAATAAAGCCGAAAATTTAATAAAAATGGCAAAATCAGTTTGCGAAAATTTTAATGGCGAAATTCCGCTTAATGAAAAAGATTTAAAGTCTTTAGCTGGTGTTGGGCAAAAAACAGCTCACGTTGTCTTAATAGAATGGTGTGGAGCAAATTTTATGGCTGTTGATACCCACGTTTTTAGGGTAGCTCATAGATTAAAACTAAGCACTGCAAAAACGCCCGAAAAAACAGAAGAAGAACTAGTAAAAATCTTTAAAGACAACTTAAACTACCTACATCAAGCTATGGTTCTTTTTGGTAGATATACTTGCAAGGCTAAAAACCCTATGTGTAATGAATGCTTCTTATCACATCTTTGCACAAGTAAAGACAAAAACATAAACTAATATTAATATTTTAGCCTATCGATACTCTTTTTAAGGGAGTCAAAAAAATAATCCAAATCTTCTATATCGTGAGTGTAGTGCAAGGAGACTCTAAGCCAACCGGGCTTGTTTTCTAGCTTTTGATTATCTTTTAATCCAAGCAAATCGTGTCCATAGGGTCCAGCACAAGCACAACCTGCCCTAGTTTCTATCTTATAGTATTTGCTTAAGGTATATGACAGATCAAAAGGAGAAATTCCGTTTATATTAAATGAAAAAATACAAAGTCTATCTTTAAAATTCCCAGCATACAAAACAACATCTTCTATTTGTTCTAATTTTTTTAAAAAATATTCTTTTAAAATTTTGCTCTTTTTTTCTATGTAGTCAAGACCTATTTCATCTCTTTTTTTAAAAGCTAAAGAGGCTCTTATAAGCTGTAAAATTCCGGGAGTTCCGCCCTCTTCTAAAATTTCAACATCATTAAGATAGTTAGCAGAACTTTTAGATACATAAGAAACAGTCCCTCCGGCTGCAAAACTAGGAATATCTCCACATAAAGATTTTTTGATAGCTAAAAGCCCACAAGCACCAACTCCTCCTAGAATTTTATGAGAACTTATAAACAATGCATCGTAAAAATCGCAATTTATATTTTTATAAGCAATAAAAGACGCACCATCAAAAGCCAATATAGCTTTGTATTTTTTAGCTAAAGAATAAATTTTTTTGTAATCACTAAAAACGCCGGTCACATTTGAAGCAAGTGAAAAGCTTATGATAATCTTTCTTTGTGAGTTTTCTTGCAAGGTTTTTTCAAAAAATTCATAATCAACCTCTAAATTTTTATTCAAAGGCACTCTAATGCATTCACACAAGGCTTCCCTGAAGGAAATTTCATTTGAATGGTGTTCAAATGGACCTATTATGACCAAAGGCAAATCTTTTTTATCGATATTAGAAAAATATTTCTTTTTTACAAGAGGAGGAACATAAAGACCTAGAAGCTCTTGAAATTTTTTAATAGCAGCACTTGCACCAGTCCCACAAGCAATTAAAGCAAAATCATCGCTAAGAGCTAAGCTTTTTTTTATATACGCTCTTGAATCATCATAGTATTTTTGTGTGATAAAAGAGTTTAAAGCACTATCTGAATGAGTATTTGCATAAGTTAATAAAATTTTTCTTATCTCTTTTTCTACAGACCTTAAAGCCAAGGCAGAGGCTGTGAAATCAAAATATTTATGCTTTTTTTTTAAAATTATATCTTTTTTTAAATCTTTTATATCCATAATCTCTATAAAATTATCCCAAAAATTTTAAGAAAAGTTTTGCTACAATTATACAAGAAAAAGATTATAAAAAAGGAAAAACATAAAATTCAGCACTTTTAGCACGCAGTATCCAAATTTAAAGCATATAAATACATTAATAGACTTTTATTCTGTATTTGACGGGTGTTTTTTAAAGGCTAAATCAAATGATATTTTCTCTAGCATACAAGAATTATTTAAATACTACGAATTAATAGACAAGAGATTTAATTTTGATAAAGAAACCATAAATGCTCTATGCTTATTAGCAAAAAATTCTAGAAAGAGGTATTCCATAAATAAAATTTTAGGACATTTTAAAGGTTTATCTACTATGAATAAACTGCTAGAAAGCGGTTTGCTTAAGCTTGAAAAAAGCAAAGAAAAGAAAAAAGTTTTAAAAAAGGGAGAAAAAGAAAAAAAAGAGCTAAGAAAATACACTGTTCAAGATAAGGTGATATTTAAAAATCATTTTGCAAGATTTTTCTTTTATTTTTTAAAGCCTAATGAAAAAATGATAAAACAAAAAGAATATGACAAGCTTTTGCAAAAAATAAAAAATGATTTTACGCACTATCAAAGCTTTTGTTTTGAAATGCTTGGCAAAGAACTTGTAGAAGAAAAATTTAAGCTTGAGTGCGTATCTAGCTTTTGGAATAAAGAGCTTGAGTTTGATTTGTTTTATAAAGATAGCAACTTGACCTTGATTGGTGAGGTAAAATTTACGGAAAAAAAATCGTGTAAAAATATATTTAATATATTAAAAAATAAAGCTGAAATTTTAGGATTAAAACCTGATTATTTCATACTTTTTTCAAAAAATGGCTTTTCTACACAGCTTACAAAAAATAAGGTGCAAAATTTACTTTTATTTAATATAAACGATTTAAAATTACTTCTAAGGGACACAGATGAACGAAAATATACTAAAGAGCCTAGATTCTGATGAAAAAGAAGTCTTAAAAGATGGCTTAAAATCGCTAATAGAACAAAGCTATATCATAGAAAACGAATATAAAAAACTTAATGAAAGCTATATGGCTTTAAGTAAAATGATAAGCGATATTATAGATGTTTTACCAGCCATACTTTGGGTAATAAATTCAAAAAAAGAAACAGTTTTACAAAACTATCAAGCCTCAAAAAATGAAAAACTCTTACAACAAATAGATATAAACAAAATCGGTTCTTATGAGCTTGAATACAATACAAGATTTTACACAGTAAAAAATACAAAACACGATGATCTTTGCATAATACTAGTTACGGATATAAGTGATGAGAAAAGGAATGAAAGACTTGCTAGTATGGGTAGTGTAGCAGCTCATTTAGCACACGAGATAAGAAATCCAATAGGCTCTATATCGTTATTAGCTTCTACATTATTTTCAAGAAGTGAATTAAAAAATAAACATATAGTGCTTGAAATTCAAAAAGCTATAGCAAGAGTTGAAAGGATAGTAAATTCAACCCTACTATTTACAAAGGGAGTGCATATAAATAAACACAGCTTCAATCTAAAAGAGTTAAAAGAAGAATGTGATTTTGTGATAAATTCTTATAATTTTAATGCTAATATAAATTTTGATTTTGATTTTTTGGATATTGACATTAATGCAGATAAAAATTTACTTGTTTTAGTTTTGCAAAATTTAATATACAATAGCATAGATGCCATAGAAGAAAAAGAGTTAGACGAAGCCTTTATATCCATAAAAAGCTTTGTGAAAGATAAAATGTTATATGTGCAAGTTTTTGATAACGGAGCTGAAATAAAAGACGAAAAAGCGGTATTTGAAGCATTTAAAACAACAAAACTAAAAGGAAATGGACTTGGGCTGTCTTTATCTAAAGAAATCATAAACGCACATTCAGGAGAGCTTGGTTTTGAAAAAGAGCCTAAGAATTTTTATTTTATCTTACCAATTTAATTAAATAATTCTCAAACAAAGCATATAAAATAAAATTCCAAGAACTATACTAAACAAAGCACTTTTAAATACAATATGCAAAAATAACACAAAAACACAAGATAAAAACAAAGAAAAAATATTTTTAAAACTAGATAAATCATAAGAATAAAATGTGTAAAAAACTAATATTACCATTATGGCAAGTGGCATATTGTGCTGTATAAAAAGTAATTTTTTGCTTTCTGACTTCTTATTAAAAAGCAAAAATGGAAGCAATCGAGAACTGTAAGTTGCCAAAAAAGCTATGAAAATTATTAAAATAAACTTATCTTGCATAATATTTCCTAACAAATAAATACAAAAGAACAGCAAACAAAGATAAAAAAAGCATATATTTTTTATCTATAAAAAACAAGGCGCAAAGTCCTATAAATACTGAAAAAAGCAGGATATCCTTGCTTGGATTTTGCTTATAAACATCATAAGCAATGACTATAAACAAAGCACTTAGGGCAAATTCTATGCCAGAATAATCCACAACAAAAACATTCTGTAGCAAAAATCCCAAACTAACGCCCATTAGCCAATAGGATTGATTTAAAAAACAAATAAAACTTTGCAATAAGCTTTTTTTGTTTTTGTTTATGTCTTCATTAAATTCCTTTTTATAAGCACTTAACAAAGCAAAGCTTTCATCAGATAAGGCAAAAATAACATAATGTCTTAAAAAATTTAATGATTTTAGCTCATTTAATAAAGAAAGTGTATAAAAAAAATGCCTAAATCCCACCAAAAACAAGCTCACAAAAATTCCTAAAATGCTTTCATCATTTACTATAAAGCTTACAAGCAAAAATTCAGCAGAGCCAGAATAAACAAAAAAAGAAATAGCTAAAATTTGCAAATAAGAAAAATCATTGCTAGCGGCTAAAATTCCAAGTGCAATACCAAGTGGGATATAAGCAAAGGCTACTGGCACTGTGAGTTTAAATGCCTGTGTAAAATTCACAAAAATCCTTAGCTTATATATTTTTGAATAAATTTTCTAGATTTTTGATAGCATCCTCATTTTCTTTATTTTTTATCTCCTTAAATTCTTTTAATTCTATTTCATATGAACTTAGCATAGAAGCTAGTCTTATATTAATACCATTTTTTCCTATAGCCTTGCTTTTTTGTTCGCTGTTAATCCCTACTATAGCTTTTTTATCTTCAATAACAACGGAATTTACTATGGCTGGTGCTAAAGCTCTAGTTATAAAAATGGCAGCTTCGTTACTGTATTCTATACAATCTATATTTTCACCATTTAACTCTTTGCTCACAGCATTTATTCTAACCCCTTTAGAACCAACAGTAGCCCCAACACAATCAACATTTGGACTATTTGATATAAGTGCAACTTTTGCTCTTTCTCCCGGAATTCTAGCACTTGCATATATACTTACAAGTCCGTCTTTTATTTCTGGCACTTCAGATTCTAATAAAGCTTCTAAAAATTTTGGACTAGTCCTTGAGAGTTCCATTCTGATGCCATTTTTATCTATATAAACTCTTCGAATCACTGCTTTAACGACATCTCCTACCTTAAATACCTCGCCTTTGATTCTATTTTTTCTAGGCAAAAAAGCTCTTATCTCATCTATTTCTATGAAAGTATTATCATCGCTATCTACTCTAATAACAGTGCCAAAAACTATGTGTCCTAGCATATTTTGATATTTTTTATATATAGTATCTTCTAAAAGCTTTTGCACGTGATATTCTAATTCTTTATGCAGGGTATTTACCGCTGTTCTGCCTAAATTTTCAAGATTACATTCATATGTTAATTCATCGCCTATTTCCACACCATTAACTTCTTTTTTAGCTTTACTAAGAGAGATAAAATGCTCATTTTCCTCTTTTAGCCTCTCGTCCTTATCATCAACTACTATAATTTTTTGATACAGCTTCAAATCTTTAGGATCAACAAAAAAGTCATAATGCTCTCCATAAACCTTTTTAGCAGTATTTACCAAGGCGGTAATAACTTTAGTTTTTACATCTTCTAAATTTAAATTTTTTTCATTAGCTATGGACTGTATTATATCTGTAATTTTTTCCATTTTCTATAAAGCCTTTTTGGGAAATTTTATAAAGTTAGAGTCAAATTATATACAAAATAAGTTTAATTAAAAGTAAAATTTGCTAAAATTAAAAATTTCAAAAGTAATATAGACAAGGATTTATAATGGACTTAAAATTAGCAAAGACTTTATTAGACGAGCAAGCAAAAACTATAAGTTTAAAAAAACTAGAAGACAGCGTTGAAAAAGAAGGGCAAAGTTTTTTTTATTTTGACAAGGAAAATTCTAAAAAAAATTTAAATTCACTAGTTGAACATTTCGAAAAAAAGGGTCTTTCTGTGTATTACAGAGAAGTAAGATACGGTCTTGATAGTGGAGATTATATATACGAGGTGCATATATTTTGAGTAAAAAGCTTTTTATACAGACGCTTGGCTGTGCTATGAATGTAAGAGATTCAGAGCATATGATAGCCGAGCTTAGCAAAAATGATGAGTATAGCATTACAAAAGAAGCAAAAGATGCAGATTTAATTTTAATAAATACTTGTTCGGTTAGAGAAAAACCAGTTCATAAGCTTTTTTCAGAAATTGGCTCTTTTGATAAAATCAAAAAAAACGGTGCAAAGATAGGTGTATGTGGTTGCACGGCATCTCACTTAGGAGATGAAATTTTTAAAAAAGCTCCTGTTGTTGATTTTGTTCTAGGTGCTAGAAATGTTTCAAAAATTTCCCAAGCTGTTAAAACATCAAAATTTATAAGCATTGATCTTGAAAATGATGATAGTGAATTCAGTTTTGAAGACTACCGTTCTAGCATTTATAAAACATACATAAATATATCTATTGGCTGCGATAAACAATGCACTTACTGCATAGTCCCGCATACAAGGGGCAAAGAATTATCTATACCTTTTGATATAATTTTTAAAGAGGCGAAAAAGGCTGTCTTAAATGGTGCTAAAGAAGTCTTTTTACTCGGTCAAAATGTAAATAATTATGGAAAATATTTCTCATCAAAACATAAAAAAATGAATTTTTCAAATTTATTGCAAGAATTAAGCGAGATTGATGGCTTAGAAAGAATTCGTTTTACAAGTCCTCATCCTTTGCATATGGATGATGAATTTTTGCATGTATTTAGCACAAATAAAAAAATTTGCAAATCTATGCATATGCCTTTACAAAGTGGTTCTAGTGCTATTTTAAAGGCTATGAAAAGGGGTTATGATAAAAAATGGTATCTTGATAGAGCCTTAAAACTAAGAGAGCTTTGCCCTGATGTAAGCATATCTACAGATATAATAGTAGCATTTCCGGGAGAAAGCGAGCAAGATTTTAAAGACACAATGGAAGTTTTAGAAGCTGTTCGTTTTGAGCAAGTTTTTTCATTCAAATATTCAAAAAGACCTCTTACAAAGGCTGCTACTATGGAAAATCAAATAGATGAAAAAACAGCATCGACAAGATTAAGCATTTTGCAAGCAAGATATAATGAAATTTTAGATGAAATAGTAAAGACAAAAGAAAATACAAATATGAAAATTTTATTTGATGAACTTAGAAATGATGGTTTTGTAGCCGGTAGAAGTGATAATAATTTTTTAGTTCAAGTAAAGGCTAGTGAAGAATTACTTGGAAAAATAAAAGATGTAAAGATAAATCAAGCTAGGAGAATGGTGCTTTACGGTGAAGTCATTTAAATTTGCTTTTATTATAAGATTAATATTTTTACTACAGTGGTTTTTATTTCTAAGTTGCAAAAAAGAATTTATAGGAGATAAATTAGATAATAAAAATTATATTTTTTTATTTTGGCACGGCAAACTTGCCTTAATGCCATTTATATTTAAAAAACTAGGACTTAAAGATAAAAGAGTTTTTGTAATGATTTCAGAACATAAAGATGGGGAATTAATAGCTAAAAATATAGAACTTTTCGGCATAGATAGCGTTAGAGGAAGCACATACAAAAACGCTACTGGCGTTTTAAGATCTTCATTTAAGATTTTAGATTCTGGAAACTGCATAGCCATAACCCCTGATGGTCCTAGAGGTCCTTATCATTCAATATCAGATGGTTGCATAAATATATCTCAAAAAAAAGATGTTGATATAGTTGTATTAAACTATGAAGCAAATAGGTATTGGCAGTTTAAATCTTGGGATAAAATGATACTGCCAAAGCCATTTTCTAGATTAAGATATAGAATTTCACAAGCATTTAGCATAAAAAATTTAAGTAAAGATGAAGCAAAAAAGATAATCAAGGAAAAATTTGATATTATTACAAAAGAAGATAGTTTTACTAAGGATATGTGAATAATGTTTTTGTCTTTTAGAAGATATATGTTACATCTTTTTGTTTGTGTTATTTTTGAAAACAAAAAACATATAGTAAGAGCTCATAGTATTAAAAATAACAAATTAATACATACTTATGAAAAAACATTTGAAAGCGAAGAAAAGCTTTTAGGGTATGTAAAAACATTAGTTAATGACTTCCAACTTTATTACATATCTGTATTTTTTGACCGTCAAATTCAAGGTATAGTTCCTTGCGTTAATTCGAAAGATATGAGCGGATACGGCGTAAATCCAAGTAATGTATTTTCAATAAATATAGCTAATGCTAGATTATATTCATCTATAAATTCTATAAATGAACTTAAAAAAAAGTTTGAATATTGCGGTGGACTTGATTTTGCTTTTTCTCCACTGGCTCTGCTATATTACTGCATAAGCAAAGAAAAAAATATTGAAAACAAACTAAGACTTTATATATACAGACACTCTAACTGTATTGCTGTAATGATATGCAAAGCAAAGGATATATGCTTTGGAAGTTTTTTTGATCTTAGCCCAAAAGAATCAGCATTAGAAAACAAAGAAAGCACCACAGTAGAAAAGGAAGAAAACAAAGAAATAGAAGACGCAAACATAGAAAATTATGACTTAGATAAGCTAGATAATCTCTTAGATGAAAAACTAGACGATATGCAATACACGAGTTCAGCTAAAATAAATTTAGGAGATTTTAGCAATGATATGCAGATGTGTTCTTATATATTTATGAGTATAAAAGAATTTTATAATAATCCACTTTACAAAGGAAATTTTATAGATGATATAGTGCTTTATGATAATGAAAACATAAGCAATGCTGTTTTAAGTTACATAGAAAGTGAGCTTTTCTTAAAGCCAAAACTGGTGCAAATAGATACATTAGAGCTTATGAATGAGCTTATGCGTAAGGAGCTTAAGGTATGACATATAGCTTAATAAAACCTAAGCAAAAATCACTATTTAGTTTCGTAGCTAAGATATGGCTGATATTTTACATACTATGTATAGGTGTAATTTTATCATTTTACTTTTTTGTGTTAGCTAAAACAACTCTTATGAATATGGAAATTGAAACAAAAAAACAAGAATTGATAAAAATGCAAGAGCAAACCTCTAAAAATAACGCTGATTTTGATACATTAACCGCCAGAAAGAATTTTGCCTTAAGTGTGCTTACTTCGGATGGTGATAATATGAAGATAAGAAATATAGTTAATAATCTTTTTGATTTTGTAATAAAATCGGGTGCTATAAGATTAGAAAGTGTAAAAATGGATAAATTTTCACTAGAATTAGTAGGAATCACTCCTACAAAAGAAATGTTTGCTTTGCTGATTCAAACTCCATTAAAAAGCACTTTTGATACAAGCTCTATAAATTTCTACCCTCTTAGCAATGGTTGGTATAAATTTGTGAGCGTAAATAAAAATATAGAAGGTCTAAAGTGAAAAAAGATAACAGTTTAGATAATTTAAATTTATTAAAATTCTCTATGCATATCCTAATTTTTGTATGTATATGCTGTGCCTTAATAGTTTTTTTAATAATGCCATCTTTTAAATCGCACGAAGAAAGCAGAGTAAGACTCTTAAATCAAAATGATATAAATTCTGATGCACAGACAAAACTCACACTATCTACAAACAAGCTTGAAGAGCTATATTCAAGTTATGGTGAAATTTTATCAAAATTTACAAGCGAATTTAAGCAAGATGATTTTATGAGCTTATTATCTGAAAATAATTTTACTAATATTAATATATCAATTTCTGATGTAAATAGCTCCGAAGCTTATCTTAACAAAAACATAAAAATAAATGCTATTATAAAAGATCCTAGTAATTTTTATAGCTTTGTGTATGGTTTAGAAAAATATAAAAATTTATTCAAAATAGACTATCCTATAAGCTTTAAATCCACAAACCAAAACAATATAAAAATACAAATGAATCTAAAGCTATACTCGGCTCCTGATTTAAATCGATAATATATTTTTTAAAATTATAAATTATCAATCAAAGATTTAATACTCTTTCTATAAAAATCGATTAAAAATTCATCTATATCTTTAACAACAAGCTTAATATCTTCATCAAGCTCTGTTATAGATTGTTTTAAATTTGAGCCTTGCAAATCTTTAGAATCAGGCACTTTGTATCTTAGCTCTATGCCACTTATCTTACTTTCTGTGTGTATATTTCTAAAAGGTATTTTTTTACGTTTAAAGTCTATAGCAAGACCATACACAAGATTTACTTTTAAATTTGATCTTATAAAATTTCCATCTATTAAGCTTTCATCTTTAGCAAGTTGAATTTCATCAAGATAAATATTTAAGCTTTGATAAGCAGTGTAATCAGCATTAGTATCAACTATCTTATATCCCTTTGCTTCTAAAATTTTCTTGCTTTCTTTTTGCAAGGCGTCTTTTAAAAGATTTATTTCAGTTTTTAACCTAGCGTAAAGAGCTGTGTTTTTAAATTCTGTGCTAGTATCTTTACTAAGCGATTCATATAATTTTATATCATTAAATTTTAATTCTATATTTTTTGATTCTTCACTCATTTTTAACTCATATGGAATATCAAAACTCAACAAGGGGCTGTAAGTGCGTTGGTTTGCACAAGATAAAAATAAAAAAGCAAACAAAATTGATACAATAAATTTCATTTTAAATCCTTTCTTTGATTATATTCTATCAAAATTTTACATATATTAAGGCTTAATTTGCTATATTTTCACAAAAAAGGAAAATTATGAACACTTGGCAAAATATCTATTCTTCATTTGATGTGATTGCTTTTTCTATATTTGGTTTTAATATATATTGGTATAGTCTTATGTATGTATTAGCACTATTTTCTGGGCTATTTATAGGACAATACTTTGCAAAAAAATACGGTTTCAATATAAAAGCTGCGATGATAGATAATTATTTTGTTTGGGTGGAAATAGGAGTTATTTTAGGAGCAAGACTAGGCTATATTTTAATTTATGATAATAATACTCTTTGGTATATAATGCAACCTTGGCAAATTTTTAATCCCTTCAATGCAAACGGAGATTTTGTAGGAATTCGTGGTATGAGCTTTCACGGTGCAGTTGTAGGCTTTTTTATAGCTACAATACTATTCTGCAAAAAATACAAAGAAAATATTTGGGAATATTTAGATCTAGTAGCACTTTCTGTCCCGTTAGCATATACATTTGGAAGAATAGGAAATTTTTTAAATCAAGAACTTTTTGGAAGAAGCACAGATGTTGCGTGGGGAATTTATGTAGATGGAATTTTAAGGCATCCATCGCAACTTTATGAAGCTTTTTTGGAAGGTGTTGTAGTTTTTGTATTGATATTTATAGCAAGAAAATTTCAAAGATTTAAAGGTGAGTTAATCATACTTTATACTTTATTTTATTCTATCGCCCGTTTTATCTGTGAATTTTACAGGGAACCAGATATGCATATAGGTTTTTTAAGCTTTGGACTGACTATGGGACAAATTTTAAGTATTGTTATGATTCTTGCTTCATTGTTAATTTTTATTTATTTAAGGTTTAAATTTAGGTATTAATTTAAGTTATTTTAAGTGTATTAAAAATATAATCTAAACGTTATCTTAAAACTAACAATTTTTTTTCAAGGAGTAGCAATGAGTCAAATCATTGAAGGTTACTTTGGAAAAAGCATTGATGGTAAAAAGAGCAAATTACCAGCAAAGCTTGATTTTATCCAAAGCGCTAGTGGTCTTTTCTTGGGACTGTTTATGTGGGGACATATGTTTTTTGTTGCTAGTATTTTAATTAGCAATGATTTTATGTATAGTATATCAAAGATGTTCGAGGGTAGCTTCATATTTGGTACTCCGCAACCTTGGGTAGTTTCTATCATAGTTTTTATAGTTTTTGTTATATTCGTAGTGCATGCAGGACTAGCTATGAGAAAATTTCCTATAAACTACAGACAGTGGCAGCTTTTTAGAACTCACGCAAAAACTATAAAACACGGCGATACAAGCTTATGGTTTACACAAGCAATAACTGGTTTTATTATGTTTTTCTTTGCTTCTTATCACTTGGGAATGATGTTTTTTCAAGCTCACACCATAGATCCTTACGGCTCAGGTGAGAGAATGCTTCAAATGTGGCCTTTTTATCTTGTTCTACTCTTTGCAGTTGAATTACACGGAGGAATAGGTCTTTATAGACTATGTGTTAAATGGGGTTGGTTTGAGGGCAAAAATGCAAAAGCAAGCAGAAAAGCTCTTAAAAAACTAAAATGGATAATAAGTGTATTTTTTATAGCTCTAGGGCTTTTAACTATGGCAGCTTACATAAAAGTTGGTATGAGTGATCACGAAATAGGAAGTCGTTACATTCCTACATATATGCGTTAAGAGGTGAGTGATATGAATATTAAATATAGCGACGGTTTAGTAATAGGCGGTGGCTTAGCTGGGCTTAGAGCTGCTATTGAAGTAGCTAAAAGCGGACAAAGCGTTACATTGCTAAGTATTTGTCCCGTAAAAAGATCGCACTCTGCGGCTGTTCAAGGCGGTATGCAAGCGTCTTTAGGAAATGGAGCTAAAGGGGATGGAGATAATGAGGATTTGCATTTTGCTGATACAGTAAAAGGTTCTGACTGGGGCTGTGATCAAGAAGTAGCAAGAATGTTTGCTCAAACTGCTCCAAAGGCAGTACGCGAACTAGCAGCCTGGGGTGTGCCTTGGACTAGGGTTACTAAAGGACCTAGAACTGTTGTAATAAACGCTCAAAAAACAGTTATAGAAGAAAAAGAAGAAGCACACGGACTAATAAATGCTAGGGATTTTGGCGGAACTAAAAAATGGAGAACCTGTTATATAGCTGATGCAACCGGGCACTGTATGCTGTATGGTGTTGCAAATGAAGCCATAAAGCACGAAGTTAAGATCATAGATAGAATGGAAGCTGTGAGGATTATGCACGATGGTAAAAGGTGCATAGGCGTTATAGCAAGGGACCTTACAAATGGAGAATTAACAGCCTTTGTTGCTAGAGGAACTATGATAGCTACAGGTGGATATGGCAGAATTTATAAACAAACCACAAACGCAGTCATTTGTGAAGGAACAGGTGCTGCTATAGCACTTGAAACCGGGCTTTGTAGATTATCAAATATGGAAGCAGTGCAGTTTCACCCAACTCCTATAGTACCAAGCGGGATCTTACTAACTGAGGGTTGTAGAGGAGATGGTGGAATTTTACGCGATGTTGATGGATACCGATTTATGCCTGATTATGAACCAGAAAAAAAAGAACTAGCAAGTAGAGATGTTGTAAGTCGTAGAATGATGGAGCATATAAGAAAAGGAAAAGGAGTAAAAAGTCCTTATGGAGATCACTTATGGCTTGATATTTCTATACTTGGTAGAGCTCACATAGAAAAAAATCTAAGAGACGTGCAAGATATATGTAAGACATTTAACGGCATAGATCCTGCTGATGAAGGTCCTAAAGGCTGGGCTCCTGTTTTACCTATGCAACATTATTCAATGGGTGGAATTAGAACAAAGCCAACAGGAGAATCTCAATGGTTACAAGGACTTTTTGCCTGTGGTGAGGCTGCTTGTTGGGATATGCACGGCTTTAACCGCTTGGGAGGAAATTCTTGTGCTGAAACGGTTGTTGCTGGTATGATAGTTGGAGACTATTTTGCTGATTACTGTAAAAACAATGGAGAGGTTGTTGATACAGATTTAGTTAAAAAATTCTTAACAAAAGAATATGAATATCTAAAATCCTTAGTAGATAAAGAAGGAAAAAATTCTGTATTTGAGATAAAAAACAGAATGAAAGAGATAATGTGGGATAAGGTAGCTATTTTTAGGACAGGAGAAGGATTAAAAGAAGCTGTTGATGAGCTTGAAGAGCTTTATAAAAAATCCCTTGATGTAAAAGTGCATAGCAAAAACATAGCTACAGCAAATCCTGAGCTTGAAGAAGCTTATAGAGTGCCTAGAATGCTAAAAGTCGCACTTTGTGTTGCGTATGGAGCTTTACTTAGAACAGAAAGCAGAGGTGCTCATTACAGAGAAGACTATCCAAAAAGAGATGATTTGAATTGGATGAAAAGAACTCTTACTTATTGGGTTGAGGGCGAGACCTTGCCAAAGGTTGAGTATGATGAGCTTGATATTATGAAAATGGAAATGCCACCAGCATTTAGAGGATACGGTGCAAAAGGTAATATAATCGAAAATCCACTAAGCGAAAAAAGACAAGCTGAAGTTGATGCTATAAGGGAAAAAATGGAAGCTGAAGGCAAATCAAGACACGAAATTCAACACGCTTTAATGCCTTACGAATTACAACCAAAATACAAAGCTTTAAATCAAAGAATAGGAGTTAATTATGAGTAGAAAACTAACCATAAGAGCTTTAAAATATAATCCTTTAAGCAAAATTTCAAAACCTCATTTTGTTAGCTATGAGCTTGAGGAAACTCCTTTTATGACGGTCTTTGTATGTCTTACTTTGATACGCGAAAAAATGGACGCTGATTTAAGCTTTGACTTTGTTTGTCGTGCTGGAATTTGTGGTTCTTGTGCTATGATGATAAATGGAGTGCCAAAACTAGCTTGTAAAACTCTTACAAAGGATTATGCTGACGGAGTTATAGAACTTATGCCTATGCCTGCATTTAGACACATAAAAGATTTAAGTGTAAATACAGGAGAATGGTTTGAGGGAATGTGTAAAAGAGTTGAAAGCTGGGTGCATAACGAAAAAGAAACAGATATATCTAAGATAGAAGAAAAGATAGAACCAGCAGTTGCTGAAGAAACTTTTGAACTTGATAGATGTATAGAATGTGGAATTTGTCTAGCATCTTGTGCTACAAAACTAATGAGACCAAATTTTATAGGTGCAACTGGACTTTTAAGAACTGCTAGATATTTACAAGATCCACACGATCATAGAAGCATAGAGGATTTTTATGAGCTTGTGGGAGATGATGACGGTGTATTTGGTTGTATGTCTTTGCTTGCCTGTGAAGATAATTGCCCAAAAGAGCTGCCATTGCAAAGTAAAATAGCATATATGAGAAGACAACTTGTCGCACAAAAAGATAAATAAAAACTTTCCCCCTGATAATGAGGGGGAAAAATATTTGCAAACTTTTTTAGAAAAAATCTGGCAAGATAACTTACAGTTTTTAGATTTTAATGCAAATTTTGAAGATAAAAATATACTTGATGTGAGCGAATTTGCGATAATACTAAGCACAAATTCTAATAATTACGAAAGATATTTTCTCTTAAATGAATTTAAAGATATATTCAAAAAACTTAATTTAAGAGTGGATATATTTAACATACAGCAAGTTCAACTCTGTTGTATAAACTTGCTAAAAAGTGGCTTTATCGATAAAAACGATCTATTAAAAGCCTTGAAAATTTTGGAAAAAATTTCAGATACTTCTTTGGTGATAACTTTCATAGAAAATATAAAATTAGAAGAAATAGACAAACAAGCCCTTTTTAAAGCAAATTTTAAAGAACTAGATGCGATAAATTTAGAACTTCAAAATTTAAGCCTTAATCACGATGCAAAACAAAGACTACAAAATTCTTTACAAAAATTTAAAGATTTAGAATTTAATATAGCCATAACAGGCGTGATGAACGCTGGTAAATCAAGCCTTTTAAATGCTTTACTAAAAGAAGATTTTTTAGGAACATCAAATATACCAGAAACGGCAAATTTAACGGTTTTAAGATATGGAAACGAAAATAAAGCTAAAATTTACTTTTGGAATCAAAAAGAATGGGAAAATATACTAAAAAGCTCACAGTATAATAAAGAACTGCAAAAATTTGTAGATGAGCTTTCGCAAGATATAAACATAAAAGACTATATAAAAGACGGTGGTTTAACACAGGAAATAGAAACAAAAGACTTGAAAAATTTTAGCTCTGCTAAAAACAAACTTTCAGCTCTTATAAAAAAGATAGAATTAAAAAGTAAATTAGATTTCTTGCAAAATAATATATGCATAGTAGATACACCCGGACTTGATGATGTGGTAGTGCAAAGGGAAATTTTAACAAAAGAATATATAAAAGAAAGCGATTTTTTAATACACCTTATGAATGCTTCTCAAAGCCTAACACAAAAGGATTTAGAATTTTTAATCAACTGCCTATTAAATTCCCGCTTATCTAAGTTTTTGGTAGTTTTAACAAAGGCTGATTTGCTAAGCGAAAGTGATTTAAAAGAGGTTATAAACTACACAAAACAAAGTCTAAGGCAAAATTTAAAAGACCTAGATGAAAATTTGGTAGAGAATATAGACTTTTTGTGCGTAAGCTCTAAAAAAGCTAGCGATTTTTACAAGGGCTTAGAAAATGAAGAAGCTTTCAAGCAAAGCGGCATAAAAGAACTTGAAACCTATCTTTTTAACGAACTTTACTCGGGTCAAAAAAGCAAGATAGCTCTTAATGCCTACAAAAAAGAGCTTATGTTGGAGCTAAACAAGCTCTTAGATGAATATGAAATGCAAAATAAGCTAATAAAAGAAAGTAAAGAAGGCATAAATATAAAAAATAAACAACTTTTACTAGAATTTAAAGAGGAGCAAAAAGAGCTAACAAAGGCTAAGGAAGAGATAAATGCTACTTTCTTAAAGCTTGATAATATAGAAAATGGCATTGAAAATTTAGTGCTTTTGTTGGCAAAAAAATTAAAAGAAAGATTGATTGATGAGCTTAAATATCTGAAAAGCAAGTCTTTAAAGGCGAATTTAAATCGTATTTTAAGCATAGTGGATATAACAACAAAAGATGGTATAAATGATATTTTAAGAGATGTGAAATTTGAAAATTTGAAAAGGATTTCAGAGCTTAAACAAAGCCTTTCACTTAAATATGAATTTTTGCAAGATGATTTTGATAGTGGCTTTGATGAATTTAAAGAAGGTATTTCAAGAGCTATAGAAAATATATTTGATAATGAAAATTTTAGCATTTTAAGAATGCAAATATCAAATATAGTGCAAGAAAAAGCTGATATTTTTACAATGGAAGTAAAATTTGACGAATGCATTAACGAAGCTTTCAAAAATTTTAATCTAAAAAAACTCTTAGAAAATTTAAATATAAATCAAAATTTCTATGAATTTTTAAACAAAAAACTATCTCAATACGAAATAAGCCAAAAAGAAAAATTACACAATCTAAGTGCTGTAATATCAAGTCTTGAAAGCGAAAATTCTAAAACACTTAATTCTTATGATGAAAATTTGGAGAAAATTTCAAGACTTACCCAGCTAAAAGAGGATCTTTTAAATGCAAATTAAACTTCTAAATAACTTCATAAAAGCCTATGAAGGGCTTTATTTGCCTAGTTTTGATGATAGCTTTGAAGGCAAGGTAAAATCTATATGCAAAATCTTAAACGAACCATTTATGCATTTAAGTAAAAATTTAAGCAAAGAGCTTGATGAGCTGATTTACTCCTTAAGTAAAAATATAAACGTTGCTGTTATAGGACAGTTTTCAAGTGGTAAATCAAGCCTTTTAAACATCATTTTGCAAAAAGAATGCCTACCAACAGGTGCCGTGCCTGTTACATTCAAACCTACATTTTTGCGTTATGCTAGAGATTATTTTTTAAGAATAGAATTTGAAGATGGAAGCGATTTGCTTTGCGATATAAGCGAGTTAAAACACTACACCGATCAAAGAAATAATGTAAAAGAAGCAAAATCCTTACACATATACGCACCGGTAGAAATACTTAAAAATATCACTCTAATCGACACTCCGGGATTAAATGCAAACGACACAGACACGGTTACAACCTTTAAAGAATTAAATAGCATACATTCTCTAATCTGGCTAAGTCTCATAGATAATGCCGGAAAAAAGAGTGAGGAAGATGCCATAAAAGCGAATTTAGATTTACTTCAAGGTGCTAGTATCTGTGTTTTAAACCAAAAAGATAAATTAAATGAAAGCGAGCTTGAAAATGTATCAAGCTATGCAAAAACAATTTTTTCAAAGTATTTTAATGAAGTCATAGCAATATCTTGCAAAGAAGCTTCTGATAAAAATACTTACAAACAGTCAAATTTTGACACTTTACTAAATTTTTTAAAAAATTTAGACCATTTAGAGCTAAAAAAAGCTTACACAAAAAGAAAAATTTTAAAAATTTGCAAACTTTTAGAAAATGAAAATACACTTTTTTGCGATGTTTTCTCTATATTAGAAAAAAAATTTAATGAATACGAAAATTATCTAAAAGAGCATTTTAAAACAGTGCTAAAAGATGTAAAAATTTTAAATCATCAAATTTTAGAAAGCCTTAAAGGCATTAGCGAAAGGATTTCTAAGGAAATTTTTGATAATGTAAAAGAGAAAGAAGCTCATTTTTACAAAGAAGCAAGTGGCTTTTTTAAGAAAAATTTATATATGAAATATGACTACAAAAGCCCGTATATATCAAGCGATGATGCTTTTTTATCTATGTTTTACAATAGCGATGTTTTAAATAAAGAGTTTAAAAAAGTAAAAGCACAGCTAAGCAAATCTTTTGAGGAGCTAAAAGATAAGCTAAACAATAGCTTTTTACTTTTTCAAAAAGAAATTTTACTTTTTAAATCTAGGTTTTCAAATATAAAAAAAGATGATGATTTTCAAAGTGATGATAATTTCAGCGAAGTAAGAGCATTTTGTAATGCCAGTGAGGAGTATTTTTTAAGAGATTTTGAAAATATATTATTTAAAAATATTTTAGATCTTGAGCTTTTTTTAGAAAAGCTAAATTTAAAAGCCTTTACAAATTACGAAAATGCTACAAAGCTAAGTCTTGGATTTTTTTCTAGGAAAATAAATGAGAGTAGGAATTTTTACGAACTTGATAGCTCACAATTTAGCCTTTACTATCCTAAAAAAAGCGAGATATACGAAAGGGTTTTAACGGAATTAAACGTG
Source organism: uncultured Campylobacter sp. (assembly GCF_944323605.1). Classification (GTDB taxonomy): domain Bacteria; phylum Campylobacterota; class Campylobacteria; order Campylobacterales; family Campylobacteraceae; genus Campylobacter_D. The sequence continues at coordinate 1,343 of NZ_CALUTC010000007.1, read as the reverse complement.
CACGAATTTGAAGCTTTACTTATAAATAAGCCTGTTATAAGCAAGGTTGTTTCAAGGCATTTAGAGCAAAATTTAGAACTCATCTCGCGTAAAAAAGAGCTTATATCACATAAAAAAAATGAGCTAGAAAAAAACTTAAAACACATTCTAAAAGCAAAAGATACGCTTAAAGATTTATAGGGTTTATTTTTTTTTGCTATCATAGATATTAAAAATTAAGGTTTTTGTATGAAGAGAATTTTTTTATCCTTATTTGTATTTTTTACTTTTTTATTTTCAAACGACTTTGATACGGCTTTAGGGTATTATCAATCCAAAAACTACGCAAAGGCTTTACCTTTGCTCGAATTTTTATGCGAACAATCAAGTAGTGCAAAATCCTGCTTTTTATTAGGATATATGTATGAAAATGGCGAGGGAGTTTCATATAGTCAAGATACAGCACAAAGATATTATGAACTATCTTGCGATAAAAAGCTTAGCAATGCTTGCTTTAATTTAGCTTTGATTTTAGAAAGCAAAGATGATATAAAAAATTCTAGATTAAATCTATACAAAGCTTGTTCTTTAGAACATCTTAATGCTTGCAAAGGCTTAGGAATGATATATGATGAGGAAAAAGATGGGGAATTAGCACTTGAATTTTATAAAAGAGCTTGTGATTTACAAGATGCAAATTCTTGTCTTAGAATGGGTTTTTTATATAGAAATGGAGATATAGTAAAGCAAAATACCCATTTAGCACAAAAAGCTTACACAAAAGCGTGTGATTTAAAGGATGCGAAATCTTGTTTTGTTTTGGCTGAATTTTACTTAAGTGAAAAAAATAATCGCTCGGCTGCTAAAAGCAATTTTGGAAAATCTTGTGATTTAGGTTTTAGCGATGGCTGTGTTGAGTATAAAAAACTTTTGGATAATAATATAAGCAATTAGCATTGTTAAGGATTTAATATGACGGCTTACGTGCATATAGGCACTGGTAAGACAGGCACTACTACTATACAAGTATTTCTTGATGAAAACCATGAAAAACTAAAAGAAAAAGGAATATTGTATTCTAATGTGAATTTATCGCGTAATAGACATATCTATCTCATTTACATAGTTGATTTTTATTTAAAAGGCAAAAAAGAAGATAGCTTTGTAAAAGATATAATAAAAAAATTAAAAGAAGAACTTAAGCAAAATCCTAATAAAACTTTTATTTTCTCTTCTGAGGATATTCTGTGGTGGTGTAAAGATGTAGAAAATGCAAGTATAGCATTAAAAGAATTTTTCACAGAAGTAGGTTTTGATGATATAAAAATAATCGTATATATAAGATCTCAAGCCGATCTTTTTCT
>NZ_CALUTC010000006.1 GCF_944323605.1 uncultured Campylobacter sp. | reverse complement strand
GGGGGGGGGCATTGAAATATATAAGATTTATGAAAGATGTGCGTAGGATAAAGAGGGAGTTTAAAGAAGGGAAAAAATAAAGTGCAAGTTAAAGAAAACATTTGAAGGAAAGTGAAAATACAAAACAAATGTCTAAAAAATACTTCTTAGCATAAAACAAGTAAATTTGTAACACTTCTTTTTAAAAAAGAGTTATATTTTTTAATTTTCAAGTAATATTTAATATTTTTTACTTAAAATCGAGTTAAATTCGCAAGGAGAATATCCATATGAGTAAAATTTTAAGCCAAATTTTTTGGGTTTTAGTAGCTGTTGTGGCAGCTTGGTATTTTGGTATTTTAGCATTAAATCAAGGTGAAACTATAAGTGCCACCTGGATAGTAATAGCTTCTGTGTGTATTTATATGATAGGTTATAGATTTTATAGCAAATTTATAGCTGAAAAAGTATTTGAACTAGACGATACAAGGGCTACTCCAGCTGTAATCAATAATGACGGCAAAGACTTTGTGCCTACAAACAAGATAGTGTTATTTGGACACCACTTTGCAGCTATAGCAGGAGCTGGACCATTAGTAGGTCCTATACTAGCGGCACAAATGGGATATTTGCCTAGTATGATTTGGCTACTTGTAGGCGTTGTATTAGCTGGTGCTGTGCATGATTTTACAGTTCTTTTTATATCAGTTAGAAGAAATGGTCGTTCTTTAGGTGAGATGATAAAAGATGAAATGGGTAAGATAACCGGCGGATTTGCTATGATAGGAATTTTATTTATAATGTTTATCATAGTAGCTATTTTAGCTATGGTTGTCGTAAATGCACTAGCTGATTCTGCTTGGGGTTTATTTACCATAGCAATGACTATACCAATAGCCATATTTATGGGAATTTATATGAGGTTTTTAAGACCGGGTAGAGTTGGAGAAGCTAGTATCATAGGCTTTATTTTACTTCTAATAGCTCTTTGGTATGGACATGCTATATCAGATCCAACGCATCCTTGGCACAATATTTTCTTACTAGATAGAAAAACACTAGCTCTTATAGTTATAGCCTATGGCTTCATAGCCTCAGTCTTGCCTGTGTGGTTTTTGTTAGCACCAAGGGATTATCTAAGCACATTCCTAAAGATAGGCGTTATAGTGATAATGGCTGTTGGAATTTTGTGGATAAATCCAGAGCTTTATATGCCAAAAGTTACATCTTTGATTGATGGAACGGGACCTGTTTTTGCTGGTTCTATCTTTCCTTTCTTGTTTATTACCATTGCTTGTGGTGCGGTTTCAGGCTTTCACGCCTTAATCTCATCAGGCACAAGCCCAAAAATGCTAGAAAGAGAAAGCCACGCAAGAGCCGTTGGGTATGGTTCTATGCTTATGGAGAGTTTGGTTGGTATAATGGCATTGATAGCTGCTTGTATCTTAGAGCCGGGGCTTTATTTTGCTATAAATTCGCCACTTGCTACGCTTGATCCTGCCGCAGCTAATGCAGCTAGTGTAAATTTAGCAACCGTTGAAGCAAATTTAAAGCAAATTCTACAAACCGCAGGTTTTGCTCTTGATTCAACTGCTTTAAATACAGATTATCAAGCTTTAATACCAAAAGTAGCTTCTGATATAGGAGAAAGCACCGTTTTATCTAGAACGGGAGGTGCTCCAACCTTTGCCATAGGATTAACATATATATTACATAAAATAGCAGGTGGTCCTGAAGCTATGGCTTTTTGGTATCATTTTGCCATATTGTTTGAAGCATTATTTATATTAACAGCAGTTGATGCAGGAACAAGAACGGGCAGATTTATGATACAAGATATATTAGGCAATGTATTTAAACCTATGGCTGATACAAAAAATTATTTTTATGGCATCGTGGCATCTTTTATTTGTGTTTGCGGCTGGGGATACTTGCTTTATCAAGGAACAATAGACCCAATGGGTGGAATTTTTACGCTTTGGCCTCTTTTTGGTGCAGCAAATCAAATGTTAGCTGGAATCGCTCTTTTACTTGGAACCGTTGTGCTTTTCAAAATGGGTAAAATGAAATATGCTTGGGTTACTATACTTCCAGCATTTTGGATCTTGCTTACAACACTTTACGCAAGTTTTCAAAAACTTCTACCTGCAAATGGAGATAAAATTCACGATACAGTTTCTCATGTTGCTACAGCACAAATTTGGCTCAAAAAGAAAGAAGAAGCTATACTAGCAAATAATGAGGCTTTGATAAATAAGGCAAATACAATAATACACAACAATATACTTGACGCTGTGCTTTGTGGATTTTTTATGATAGTTGTGTTTGTAGTGCTATTTGAAACTATAAAAATTTGCTATCTAACATTTGTAGGAAAAGCTGAAGCCTTCCCTTTAAGAGAAGAACCTAAGCAAGATATGAAAAAATATGAAAATATTTTAAAACAACCTCACTAAAATATTAAAAGGGGCAAAAGCCCCTTTTTGATGAAAGGATAGTTATGTCAAGAGCCTTAGTAAAACGCACAAACACATTGCCTGTGCTTGTAACCCAAAAAGAAGAAAGTATTTTTGATAAGCTTAAAAGGCTATATCAAAGAAGTGATAGATTTATAAATTTGCTAGTTGGTATGCCTAGTTATGATAAGTATGTAGAACATATGAAAACCGTTCATCCAGAAAGAGAAATTTTAAGTCGCAAAGAATTTTTTAAAGAAGCACTTGAATCTAGATACAATGGCGGGGTAAATCGTTGTTGCTAATGTAAAATTTCTTCTAAAACAGTAGTTGCGTAAGAACCTTTTTGTAAAAAAAATTCAAGGCAAAGCTGTGCTTTTTCCTCATCATATGAAAGATTTGCTTCCTCTAAATAAGACCATAAAAATCTTCTTGAACCATTTAAGCTAGGATTAAAAACGTAATAAGGTGTAAATATTTCGTCTTCTAAAACAAGTGCAAAATCTTTATTTTTCATAGCATTCTTACCTAGCAAAAGCCCTGTTACATTTATATCTCTTGTAAAAAATCTAGCAGACTCTTTTTCTACATCTTCACAAAAAAAATTTCTACCAAAAGGATAATGACAAAGCACATCTCCTTTTAAAAGTTTAAAAAAATGCTCTTGTTTGTAAATCTCATTTACCTCATCTTTTCCCAGCTTAAAAATACTTGCAAATTCTTTTTTGTTAAATGTATTTACAAAATGGCAAAGCTCTAGCCTTTTGCTAAGATAAGCATTAAAAAGTATGCTTTGAAAAGATGAAAGCAAAAAATTATTAATTTTTTTATTCTTTATATTTATTTTTCCCTGCAAAATTTCAATACCTTGTTTGTAATTATCATTAAATTTTCCAAATCTTTGATAGCCAAAATAATTAGCAAAACCTTGTTTATTAATTGTTTCAAAAGCTTGTTTTATCTTTAGTGCATTGATTTTATTTACTTTTTTCAATCTTATAAAAAAAGAGTTGCCCTTTAAGTGCCCTATTTTTATTTTATTTGTATGATAGAATTTATTTAAAATTTTTAGCTTCTCGTGAGAAAAATTATTCAAATTTTGTTCAAATTTTCTAGGCAAAGAAATATACTGAAATGTGAGTCCTTGTTTGTCTTTAAGTCCAGCGTAACCAAAGTCTTTTAATTTAACCCCGCTAAATTCGCTCAAAATTCTAAGAGCCTCAACAGTGCTTAAATCTTTTTTGCAAATATGGATTATTAAATGCTCTCCATTACCGCTAAATTCATATAAAGCTTGTTCTCTGACAACAAAATCATTGCTATTTTTACTAAAATGCACTTCTATTTTTTCGTGACTTAAGCTTGGAATATTCTTAAAAGTGATGTTCTCTTCCATAAAATTTATATCTTCCTCTTTTTGTTTTTGCAAAAATATTTATCTTAATCCTATGTTTTTTTGCTAAATTTTCAATCTTTTTTTTATATTTTGGCAAAAAGGCAAATAAAATTTCATATTCTTCCCCACTTAAAAGCTCTATTTTATTTAGTTTTTTTAATGGTTTTATATCCAAAATATTTAAGCTTAACATTCTTGACATATCCTTTTTAAGCCCATCTGAAATATCCATAGCACATATTATATTAGGGCTTGCTTCATAAAAAAAATTCGCCCTTAACAGCGGCTTTACAAAACGGTGATTCTTGTGAAGCTTTAAACCAGCTTGTAAATTTTTTAATCCCTTTAAACTCTGACCTAAAATGCCTGTATATGCCAAAAACATACCTTGTTTTAAGCCTTTTCTATAAATTGCCTTTTTTCTAATTTTAGAAATCAAGCTTATACTAATAGTTATTTTATCAGAATTTATAGTATCTCCACCTATAATCTGTATGTTAAACTCTTTTGCAATCTTTAAAAATCCATTTTGCAAAGCCTTTATATCACCAAAACTTAAATCACTGGGTAAAGAAAGCCCCAAAAGGGCGAATTTTGGCTCTGCATTCATAACTATAGAATCTGAAATATTAACCAACATAGCCTTTTGAGCAATTTGCTCTAAACTTAGCCATTTTTTTTTAAAATGCACATCCTCAAAGAATAAATCCTTTGAAAAACACCAATCCCCAAAAATAGCTCCGTCATCACCATTTATTTTATTATTCAAAAAAGCAGATATTATAAAAGATTCTTTATCCATAAAACAAACTTTACTTTTAATGCATTAAATTATAACATTATTTGCTCTTTTAGCTAAATATAATTTTTATTTTTGTAACAAAGGCACAAAAATATTTTAAATTTTTATTTGCTTTTAAAGAAAAAATTTATATAATTTAAAAGCTAAATTATTAAAATAATACAAAATCTAAAAGAGTTAAATTCTATTTTTGCATTTTACACTTGGATTTATTATTTTAATTTTTTAGAAAACACTAACTTTAGGATAAAAAATGAAAAAGCTTATACTAGCGACTATTGCCTTTGTTGGTTTTACTTTCATTGCTTGTTCTGATAGCAAAAGCGAAAATAACACTACAAATGCAGATTCAAACAAGGTTTATGAAATAAAATTTGCACATGTTGTAAGTGCAAATACGCCAAAAGGTAAGGCTGCTGATTTGTTTGCTAAAAGAGTGCAAGAGCTCAGCAATGGCAGAATAAAAGTGCATGTTTTTCCTTCGGCTCAACTTGTAGATGATGATAAGGTGTTTCAAGAGCTTAAAAGAAATAACGTGCAAATAGCGGCACCGTCTTTTTCTAAATTTACACCAATAGCTAAGGAATTTAACCTCTGGGATGTGCCTTTTATTTTTAGAGATACACAACACTTACACAATGTTATGGATGGAGAAGTTGGACAAATTTTAAAAGACATCATATCTGCTAAAGGTTATATAGCACTTGATTATTGGGATGCTGGTTTTAAACAATTTAGCACAAATAAAAAACCTATAATAGTCCCAAGCGATGCAGAGGGTCAAAAAATGAGGATTATGAGTTCTAAGGTTTTAGAGGAACAAACTAAGGCTATGAAAGCTATACCTCAAGTTTTACCTTTTGGCGAAGTTTATTCTGCACTTCAAACAGGTGTTGTTGATGCAGCTGAAAATCCGCTATCAAATCTTTATAATTCTAAATTTTATGAAGTTCAAAGTTCTATAACTATGTCAAATCACGGATATTTAGGATATTTAGTAGTGGCTAGTGAAAAATTCTGGCAAGAACTTCCTAGCGACTTGCAAGAAGTTGTAAAGACGGCTATGAGAGAAGCTACTATATATGAAAGAGAAGAGAGTGCAAAAGAAGAAGAAATGCTTCTTGATAAACTCAAAAAAGATGATAAAACAGGCACTCAAATTTTTGAACTTAATTATGAGCAAAAAAAGCAGTGGCAAGATTTGATGGTTGGAATTTATCCTAAGTTTTATGACCTAATAGGCAAAGATTTGATAGAAAAAACACTTAATACGAAGTGATTAAAATGGTAAAATTTTTATTGATATTACAAAGCCCATTTTTATGGGCTCACAAAAGCAAGGCTGTGAATCATTTTTTTCAGGTGCTAGATAAGATTATAGCTTCAATTAATAAAAACGTAGCTGTTATAGGTTTGGCACTTGGCGTGATAATAACAGCTGCTAATGTATCCGTTAGATACATAGCTACATTTTACCCTGATATAGGCTCTCTTACTTGGGCTGAAGAAGTTTCTAGATACTGCTTTTTATGGTCTGCATTTTTTGGTGCTGCATATGGCTTTAGAAAGGGCGTTCATATAAGCGTAACAACGCTGATAGAAATGTTTCCGCCAGCATTTGCTAAAGCTTGTGTTCTTTTTGCACACATTTTAAATTCTATTTTTTTAGGGTATATGTTTTATGCTAGTGTAGAAGTGTGTATTTTAAATAGGGAAATGGGCTATATGAGCGAAGCTTTACACTCTGTGCCTTTATATTTTTTCTTGCTTTGTCTGCCTATATCTTTTTTAGGAGCTACTTATAGGTCGATAGAAAAAATTTATGAGATATCTTGGACTGATTCTAAATATGTGGTTAAAAATGCAGAAGCAGAAATGATACACGATATGGTTGTAAAGGATTAAAGATGAGTGTTTTGGTATTAATGCTTTTGCTTTTTTCACTACTTTTAATAGGAGTTCCCGTATCTATATCTTTGGGTGTTTCAGCTGTAGTTACTATGATTTTTTTCAGCTCGCACGATATTTTAGCAGTGCCTGAAACTATGATATCAGGATTAAAACCAGCATTGATGGCTATACCTATGTTTATATTAGCAGGTTCATTAATGAGCAAGGGCTCATCTGCTAAGAGGATAGTTGATTTTGCTAAAAGCATAGTAGGACACCTACCGGGCGGACTTCCTATGAGTGCAATTTTAGCTTGTATCATCTTTGCAGCTGTTAGTGGTAGCTCTCCTGCTACTGTTGTGGCTATTGGTTCTGTTATGTTTGTAGCTTTAAAGGAGGCTGGCTATCCAAAAAGCTATTCAGTAGGTGCTATAACTTCTGCTGGAAGTCTTGGAATTCTCATACCACCTTCTGTTGTTATGATAGTTTATGGGGTAACTGCGGAAGTATCTATAGAGAAGCTTTTTATGGCTGGTGTTGTGCCAGGTCTAATGATAGGTCTGATGATGATGCTTTACGCTTATTTTGGGGCTAAAAAACTTGGCTTTAAATCGAGTGCTCCAGCATCTTTTAAAGAAAGATGGCTTAAATTTAAAGAAGCTTTTTGGGCTTTGCTTATCATAGTTGTGGTAATTGGCGGGATTTATGCTGGAATTTTTACCGCTACTGAGGCTGCTGGAATTTCGGCTGTGTATGCTTTTATCGTCTCTATCTTTGTTTATAAGGATATAAAATTAAGAGATTTATATGATGTATTTTTAGACGCTGCCATAACTACTGCGATGATTTTCTTTGTTATAGGCTTTGCTGTGGTTTTTGCACATTTTTTAACAAGCGAGAGAATTCCTCATATGATAACAGAATACCTAGTATCTATAAATATGACCTGGTGGATGTTTTTAATACTAGTAAATTTAGTGCTTTTTGTAATGGGTCAGTTTATGGAGCCAAGCTCTGTTGTTATGATAATGACGCCACTTTTACTACCTATAGCAATTCAACTTGGTATAGATCCTATACATTTTGGTATAGTTATGATAGTAAATATGGAGATAGGTATGCTAACGCCGCCTGTAGGTTTAAATTTATTTGTTGCAAGCTCTTTAACTAAACTTAGCTTAAAAGATGTTACGGTGTCTGTTATACCTTGGCTTATGGTATTGCTACTTGGCTTGGTATTGATTACTTATATACCTGAAATTTCACTCTTTCTGCCAAATTTAGTATCAAAATAGCACAAATGGTGGTTTATCTTGCCACCATTTGCTTTTAAAAATTAAGGTAAGTCTATTTTAAGAACCTTTGACTCTACCATTTTAGGTATGTAAAGAACCTTGCCGTCTGTGCTCATATCAGCAGGTCCAGCCATAGGTTTTAATTTTTCCTTGCTAACTTTTCCCTTGCTATTATACCTATAAATTACGCCATTTTTGCCATCTTCCCAGCTAGAAAAAAATATATCTCCATTTTTAGCATAAACTATGCCATCAAGAGCTCCTAGAGGCTCGCTTAGAGATTTTTGGCTCTTATCTTCTAAATTTACACTAACTAATCTACCCTTTTCTTTTCCAGCTGCATCATAAGTAGCTGTATAAAGAGTTTTTTTATCTTTGCTAAGCAAAAGTCCGTTTGGTCCCATAAATTCTTTGTTTAAAGTAACAAAATTCTCTATCTTTTTAGCTTTTATATCAAATTTATGTATGATACCTGTGCCTGTATCGCTAACAAAAGCTGTATTATTGTCAATCAAGGCAATATCATTTAAAAACACAGCACCTTTTACATCAACAACAAATTGTTCTTTTTTTGTTTTCAAATCAAAAGCAACAATTCTATCTATATCAAGAACTATTAGCGTATTTCCAACATTTGCCATACCTTTTGGGGCATTGAGATTAGCACTTATAAATTTTGCTTCTACAATCTTGCCATTTTTATCTAGCTTAGATATAAAACCATCTTTATCCTTAGCCATTGGGTCAAGCTTCTCACCTAAATTGCTTATATATACAGCATCTGCTGTGATTAAGCTTCCTTCTGGATTAGAAAAGCCACTTATATCTTCAGCCAAAGCACTTGTAGCTAAAGCAGCACTCAAAACAGTGCTTAATAAAATTTTCTTTAACATTATACTGTTCCTTTCTTTTTGATATGTAGAAAGTATATTAAAATATTATTTTTTTTAGTATAATTTTTATGCTAAAAAATACAAGTTTTTTGATTTTTGATACTGTTTTGGAGTTGTATTAAACCTCTTTTTAAATCTTTCTATAAACCAAGAAACAGAAGAAAAGCCGCAATCAGAACAAATTTCATTTATATTCTTTGGGGTATATTCAAGCAAGAATAAAGCCTTTTCAAATCTCTTGTTATCAAGCCAATTTTTAGGGCTTTTGTCAAAAATAGTTCTAAATTTTCTAGTAAATGTTGCATTATCCATATTCACGGAATTAGCCATATCAGCAACGGTTGCAAAACTTGAATCACAACAAGTAAAAATGGTGTTTAAGTCCATTTCAAATTCTCTTACTATATCCATTAAAAACGATGAAAAAACTAGCTTATTTCTTAAAAGTATATATAAAAAAAGCTCTTCTATCTTATGCAAAAGCAATATATCGTTTAAAAAATTATCTATATAAATTTCAAAGCTATTTATTATGGAATTTAAAAAATCATTTCTTTCTATCTTAAAAATATCACATTTAGCCTCACATTGTTCTAATTTATCTTTATGAGATTTTGCAAAATTAAGCAAGATATTATTATCAAAAAAAAGCAAAATGGCTTCATACGCTCTTTTGTGCGTTTTTATATTACTAAATATATGCTTATCAGCCTTTAAAAATAAAGCATCTCCCGTTTTTAGCTCATAATCTCCATTTTGACTATGCACTATCTTTGAACCATTTTTTACCAAAACAAAACAATGCATATTTGTTTTTACTTTTTGAAAAAAGCCTGATTTTTCTTGTATATACTTAGCAAATACAAAATTATTTCTTTTAAATAAGCTTACATTTTTAATGCCGCTTAAATCATCTGGAAAAACATACATAAAATTTCCTTAAATAATACAAGTTTTTTGATAAGTTTATCTATAAAATATCTATTTTATTATTTTATCTTAAAAAGATTAAATTAAAAAATGTATATAAAATGCAAAAAAAGAATATTAAAAAAATGGGCTATAAAAAGCCCATTTTATCATTTTTTATCAATGATTTGATAATTATAAGGTTTGATGTTTTTGTCGTGTTCTAACGAAGCAGCAGGAGGATTACCATTTACATTATCGTGCTCATAATATCTATCTCCAGCTTTTTTGCCATTTAAATCAACCTTATAGCGAATTTCACCAGGATTAAGCTTTTGAATATCTTCAAAACCTAAATTAGATGTTTTAAAGTTAGCAATTCCATTTGCAGAAGCTATTTCAACGAGTTTGCTTTGTCCGGTTCTAGCCATATCTATGGCTTGAAGAAGCATTCTTGAAGCTTCTCTTGGATTGTGAAAGCCTGTTGAGTTTTCAGCTCCGACAAAATCTGCTCTAATCTGCGCTTTTCTATGAAGCTCTAAAACCTCATTAAGAGCTAAATTTATCTTTTTAACATCAGCTTTACCTTCACTTTGATATTCAGGTTTTTCTCCTAAAGCATCTCTTAGCTTTTTAATATCTGTTATAAGACTTACTATGCCGTATTCTGCTGTTCTCAAATCGTAAGCAACAGAATTTTGTATATCAGCAATTTGACCCTTTAAATATTCCTCGCTTTGAGTATGGCAGGTTTTACAAGCCGAATTTATATCAGCTAGTGGGCTTGTTACATTGTGTTGGCTTAATTTTTTAGCACCTTTTCTTATATAAGGCATATGACAGTCAGCACAACTAACACCGTTTGCAGCATGAACTCCTCCACTATAAAGCTCTGTTTCTGGGTGTTGAATTTTTATCATAGGCGCACCACTTAATTTATGAGTCCAATCTGAAGGAAATTTATCTCTGATTTTGTCGTAATAATCGTCAAACATTTCTATTCTAAAAGGTTGCCCTTTTTTCCACTCAGCCCAAGGGAAAAGCAACACTATACCATCTGCTTCTATCTCTGTAGGCGAGTTACCATCTCTCCAGCTATCAAATTCATCATAAGTTTTTTGTGTGCCATTATACCACTTTTTACTAGTATCATTTGCTATGCTTTCACCCATTACCTTAACTTTTTCTCCGGTAGGCTTAAAGTAATATTCTACGTGACACTGTGCACAAACTAAGCTTCTCATTTCCTCTCTGCTAGCTTTTATACCTTGAACAGGGTCTTTTTCATAACCTCTCATAACCAAAGAATCAATAGCTGCTTGTCTGCTAAGTCTTAAGCTCATATCATCAGGATTATGGCAATCAGCACAGGTAACGCCCATTCTCTTACCACCGTGAGGACCACTATGTTCAGGAGAATTTTCAACTATACCATTTACAGCAGGAACATTTTTTATCATAGTCCAATACTTAGTAGAGTTAAAAGCTACCCAATCACCCTTTGCTACATTTTCAAGCAACCAAGGAGACCATCCGCTATGACAATTCATACACGCTGTTGGTTGTCCCGCAAATGCTGCAAAACCATGAGAATTTAAGAAGTCTTTATTGTTTCTTGCTGTATCCATTTGATCTACTTGTATCCAAAAGTGCCCTCTTTCTTCATTTGCATCTATAGAAAAAGGATATCCAGCCCAAAGCACAGTAAGTTGTGGGTATCTAATAAGCTTAGAATAAGCTAAATTTCCACCAAATTCTGTGCTAAATGGGACTTCTTTTTCCACCTTTGTATACATGTCAAGATAGTCAGGAAAATTTTGTCCCCAATGATCAAAAGTTGGATTATCATCACTTAATTCAACTAAATTTTTAGAGATTGTTCCACCTATGCCCTCATTTTGTTTCTGCGTGATATCATTGTTTAGCCATAAAACCCCAGCTATCAATACTATCAACACTACAATTGCTACACTTAAACCTTTTTTGCTCATCATATCTCCTTAAAAATATTAAAATCCTCTACTATGTCCAACACCTTGATGACAAGATACGCATTTTAAAGAATTATCACCGTGTGGATTGGTTGTTGGGTTTATAACATTTGAAACCATTTCATAATGACAAGATATACAGTTTGCTTGAACTATATCCTTGCTCTTTTCGTTTGCACTTAAATTTGTAGGAAGTTCATCTAATTTGAAAGTAAAAGCATAAGCATGTCCTACGCCACTTTGTGCCTTTGCTATCCATTTATCAACAAAACCGTGTGGTAAATGACAGTCCCCACAACTTGCTCTAGGCTGACCCGCTATTTTCTTTGAATGTGAAGATTTTAAATAATCAGCATAAACATCATTCATTATATGACAATTATTACAGGCTTCACTAGAATCAGAAAAATACGAAATGCCTTTAGCATTATAAAAGGTGTAAAAACCCAGTGCAAAGAATACAAAAAGCAAGATTATAAAAAATGTAAAAAATACACTTACTTTTTTATCTTTCTCCAAACTTCCTCCTTGTTACAAAAATCACAAATGAGATTATATAAAATATAATTTTAAACTTTTTTTAATTTGTGTTAATGTTTAATTAACCTAAATTTACTCTTTAATTATAAAAATTAACAAAAATAAGTTCTAAAAATAGCCTTTATTAATATTCTTTAAATTTTTTGCTACTTTTTCATACATTTTTTAAAATAAAAAGCTTTCTTGCTTTTAAAATTTATAATAAAAAGCTTTTATGTGTTACAATAGGTAAGATAAAAATAAATAGCAGGAGGATAAGATGTCAAATTCAGTAACACTAACGGATAATAGGAACGGCAAAAATTATGAATTTCCTATATATGATGGGACGGTTGGACCTAGTGTAGTGGATATGTCTAGTTTCTACAAACAAACTGGAATGTTTTCTTATGATGAAGGTTTAACCTCAACCGCAACATGTAAATCAGATATAACATATATAGACGGTGAAAAAGGTTTATTGATGCATAGAGGCTATCCTATAGAATGGTTGGCTGAAAACAAGCTTTTTTTAGATGTGGTGCATTTATTACTATACAAGGAGCTTCCTAGCACACAAAGACTGGAAGAGTTTAGATACGAGCTTAAAAAACGTTCTTTTATACACGAGGGTATGAAAAAATTATTTGATGCCTTTCCAGACAACGCTCATCCTATGGCTGTTTTACAAGCAGCTGTTTCATCTTTATCTACTTTTTATCCTGATCATTTAAATATGAATTTAAAAGAAGAATATATGGAAATGGCAGCAAGGATAATAGCCAAAATTCCTACTATAGCAGCTACTGCGTATAGATGCAAACACGGTTTTCCAGCAGCATATCCTAATCTAGATAGAGGTTTTACAGAAAACTTTTTATATATGCTAAGAACATATCCTTACGATCATGTTGAGCTAAAACCAATAGAAGTAAAAGCTCTAGATACAGTCTTTATGCTTCATATAGACCATGAACAAAATGCTTCTACTTCGACAGTTAGAGCTGTTGGCTCGACTCATGCTCACCCTTACGCTTGTATAAGTGCTGGTATTGGAGCACTTTGGGGACACGCTCATGGTGGAGCAAATGAAGGTGTTATAAGAATGCTAGAAACTATAGGCACAGTTGATAGAGTAGATGAATATATCAAAAAAGCTAAGGACAAAAACGATCCATTTAGACTTATGGGATTTGGGCATAGGGTTTATAAAAATTTTGATCCTAGAGCAAAGGTTCTTAAAAAATTAAGAGACCAACTAATAGACGAGATAGGTATAGATACAAATTTAATCAAAGTAGCCTCTAGAATAGAGGAAATAGCACTAAATGATGATTATTTCGTGCAAAGAAATCTGTATCCTAATGTTGATTTTCACAGTGGTCTTATATTAAAAGCCTTAGGCATACCAAACGAAATGTTTGCGGTTCTCTTTGTGATAGGAAGAATTCCTGGGTGGATAGCACAGTGGATAGAACTAAAAGAACAAGCAAGTTTAAAAATAGTCCGTCCAAGACAACTTTATATAGGTGATAAACCAAAAGTTTAAAAAAAATTACTAAAATTGCAAGGATAATTTTCATATCAAGGTAAAATATGAATTTAGACTCCTTGCTAAGTTTAGCTTTAGAAGCTTCTAATAAAGCTTCTGACGCTATATTAAGAGAAAAAGAAAATCTAAACACTTGGAAAAAGGATGATAATAGTCCTTTAAGCTCTGCTGATGTAGCTGCAAATGAAATCATAAATGAAATTTTAGGAAAAAGTGATATAAAAATTTGTAGCGAAGAAAGCCCTTTGTCTTTTGATGTTAGGAAAAATTTAGAAAGATTTTGGTTGGTAGATCCACTTGATGGAACTAAAGGCTTTATAAATGGTAGTGATGAATACTGTGTATTAATAGCATTGATAGAAAAGCAAAGACCTATTTTAGCACTCATTCAAAAACCAAGCACGAAGGAAATATTTTACGCACACAAAGAAAGCCCTGTGTATAAAAATGAAAATATTTTAAAAATAGATAAAGACAAATTTGAAAAAAATAAAAAAGTAGCCCTAATCAGCGTCCATCACCCAAATGCTAGAAATAAAGAATTTTTAGAAAAAAATTCTTTAACAACTATAAAAATAAGCTCTGCTTTGAAATTTACAGCATTATTAGAAGGTGAAGCTGGACTTTACTGCCGCTTTGAATCTTTAAATTCTTGGGATATAGCTGCTGGAGATTTTTTAGTAAATCAAAACTCTGGCTTGATGCTTAAATTCGATAAAACATTTTTGCAATACAACAAAGAAAGCTTTTTATGCCCATCTTTTATAGCGGTAGCTAAAAAAGAATACCTAAAAGAAGTTATACTATGAAGATAGTATTATTTTTGTTTATTTTAACTTCGCTTATTTTTTCAAAAGAACATATTATAATAAAGCTTGAAAACCCACAAAAATTTGAACTCATAGACCTAAAACAGGTAAATTTAAACAATATAGACGATGAAGAGCCGCTTTTTGATAGCTCCATAGAAAGAGTAAAAGATCATTTATATGTAGAATATGATGATACAAAAAAAGATTTTATCATACTTGCTGCTTATAATGATAAGATAGTTTTTGAAAACAAAGATGATATAATAAAGCAAAGCTTTGAAAAAATGATAGCAAATATATTAAACGAAAGAAGTTTAGAGCTTTTAAACCAACAAAATAATGTACTTTATCAACATCCAATAAATTTTAAAAATATCTCTAAAGACAAAGAATACAAAATCTTTGATATTTCATCTTTGCTTATATATGAACCAAGTCTTGAAAGAACATTTTTGAAAATACCTGAATACCTTATTTTTCTTGCATTTGATGATATGAAGCTTGTGGATGAAGAATTTTTATTTTTTAAATATAAAATATTAAATATAAAATTAAGATTTAAAATTTTGGATACAAAACAAAAAACAATCATAAAAGACCAAATTTTAAATTTAGACATTAGTTTTAAGCCAAACAAATACAAAGAAATGCTAGATGAAATAGCAAGAAGCTTAAGTATCTTTCTAAGAGATGAAGCCAAAGCTCTAAAATAATTTTTACCTTACTTAAATTCGTTTTAAGTAAGGTATGTTTATTTATTTTAATTCTTCTCTTTGGTAAATTTTTCTAATCTTTACATCAAGCTTATAAGCAAATTCAAAGATAGTAGGCACAACAAGCAGTGTCAAAATGGTGGAGCTAACAAGCCCAAATATAACAGCTATCGCCATTGGAGAATTTCCCTCATAGCCTGAACCTCTTGAAAGTGCAAGTGGTAACATAGCACAAATCATAGCAAAAGAGGTCATCAAAATAGCTCTAAGTCTTGATTTACCAGCTATTATCAAGGCTTCATCTACATTAAAGCCTTCTTTGCATTTTTTGTTTGCCACATCTACAAGCAAGATAGCATTTTTTCCAACCATACCAAAAAGTAATATTATTGCAACTAGAACAAAAAGAGAAAAATTATTTCCCGTCAAAAATAGACCAAGACAAGTTCCAGCAAATGCTAGAGGCATACTCACCATAATCACAAAAGGTAGTATCAAGCTTTCATAAAGTGCAGCTAATACAAGATATATCAACACAAAAGCTAAAAGTATGGACATCACAAAACCCATAACAGTTTCATCTAAAAGATCTATAAAACCAGCAAAATCATAACTTAAATTTGAATTATCGCCCAAAATATAGTCTATATTATCAAGTATAAGTTTTTTTACTTCACCTAAACTTATATCAGTATTACTAGCATTGATTTTTACGCTTGTGCTTTTATTGTATCTATTTATTGATGCTAAATTTGTTTGATATACCAAGCTTACAACGGATTCTAAATCAAGACTTTGCCCTTTATCATTTTTTATTTGAATCTTTTTTAAGCTTTCTATGTCTTTTTTATAATCTTTGTCAAAACTTAATATAATTTCATCTTTAAAAGCTCCTAAATCCATATTTCCTACGCTAAGTTGAGAAAAAGAATAAGACAAAACTCCAGCTAAATATTCTAAATCAACACCAAGCCTAGTAGCCTTTTGTCTATCTACAAAAACTGCTAATTCTTCCTTTGTGGAATTAGCATCATCGTCTATATTAACGATGTTAGGATTCTTTGCTAAAAGCTCTTTTGCTCTAGAACTTGCTTTTAAAATTTCGTTTAAATCATCTCCAAGAACTAAAAATTGTATAGGAGAATCCACACCAGCACCTTCGAATTTAGGCATATCTAAAACTCTTATTTTAAGATCGCTATAACTTAGTTTTTTTCTATACTCTTCTACTATCTTAGGTTGTCTTTCATCTCTTTTACTAAGTTCTTTTAATTTTACATAAATTTTAGCTTTCTTACTTTCCATAGAATCTGTATATCCAACGAGTAAATAAGCGTATTCAACTCTTTTATCAGCCTTTATTTCCTGCAAAATTTTTAAAGATTTGACTTTCATAGCTTCTAAACTCAAATCTGTTCTATTTTCTATCATAACCTGAAATTCGCTATCATCTTCCATAGGCAAGAAATCAAGACCTAATCTAGTAGCTAAAAAAAAGCAAAGCAAAATGACAACAAAAGATGCTAATAAAAATTTAGCCTTATGTTTTAAAATGCTTCCTAATAACATTTCATATCTATGTTCTAAGCTGTTAAAAAAAGGCTCACTTTTATAGTAAAATTTGCTTTTCTTGCTGGAAAAAAATCTAGCACTTAAGCTAGGTATCAAAAATATAGCTACTAAAAAGCTTACTACAACGCCGCTAGCAACGCTTATGCCAAGAGCATTAAAGAAAAGTCCCGGTATAGAATGCATATAAGCAATAGGCACAAAAACACAAAGCAAAACAACGCTTATACTAAGAACAGAAAAGCCTATTTCGCTTATGCCTTCATAAGCCGCCTGTAAAGGTGGAAGCTTTTCATCTATTTTTTTTGCTATATGCTCTATAACAACTATCGCATCATCAACAAATATACCTATACTAAGAGTAAGTGCTATAAGTGTTAAACGATTTAAATCATATCCCATCAAATCTATCAAAAAAAATGTAGATATTATAGAGGTTGGTATAGCAACACAAGCTATTAAGGTAGCACTTATACTCCTTAAAAAAAGATACACTATAAGCACAGTTAAAATAATACCAAGAAACATATCAAAAATTACTTGATAAAGATGTTTGCTTATGTTTTCACTTTTATTATAAACAGCTTCTATGACAATATCTTTACCAGCTATTTTTTCAAGATTTGAAAGCTCGTTTTTTACATTACTTATAGTTTCAAGAGCGTTGTATCTACTGACTTTATTTATTTCAAGCAAAACCCCTTCTTGCAAATCTTTGATAGCGATTTGTTTTTTATCTTCTAAATCCTGCTCTATCTTTGCTATATCTTTTAGAAAAAGTCCCGGTAATACTATGATATCTTCTAGCTCTTTTAAAGACGTGGCTTCAAAATAACCTTTTATTATATAATTTTTCTTATCATTTTCAAGCTCTCCAAGTGCTTGTTTGAAATTCTGTTTTTTTATCAAATTTGCTATTTCTAAGGCATTAAGATTATATTTTTGTAGCAAAGCTGGTTCAAGTTTTATTCTAATTTGTGGCTCTAGATAAGCTACTGTATCGATTTTTCCTACTCCACTTATCCTTTGTAATTTAGGCTTTATTTTTTCATTTACAGCTCTCATTAATGCTATATTGTCATTATTTTTTGAATAAACAAAAAGAGATATAACAGAACCTGCCTCTGAATTTAGCTTTTCTACTTCTGGTTTTGCTGGTAACGATAAAGAGCCTATCCTATCTCTTACGTCATTTGCCGCCACTTCTAAATCTTTATCAAGCTCAAATTCCATAACGGTTACAGTGAAATTATCAAAAGAACTTGAAGATATAGTCTTTATGCCATCTATATCGCTAAGAGCATTTTCTATCTCTTTAGTAACTTTTGATTCTATGTATTTTAAATCCCCGCTTAGTTTTGTGCTTACTTTAATTATCGGCACATTGACGCTAGGAAACAAATTCACACTCATACTAAAGGCTGAAATCAAGCCAAATATTATCAAAGCCACAAAAAACATTAAAACCGTTATAGGTCTATTTATAGCTATTTTATACATCATTTTATAATTATACTCCCTTCTCCAAAAAGTCCAACTGTAAGCCCTGTGGTATAGGCTTCTGCGTAAATTTTTCTATTTTTGACATCTATGCTAGGATAAATAAGATCTATTTTTGCTTCTTTTTCTTCGTTTGCAACCTTATATCTATATGTTTGACCTATTTTTACTTTATCTTTGTATTTTTCATCAAAGCTTAGTAAAAGTTTTACTTGCGGATATGAAAAAATTTCAAAAAGTTTTTGAGAAGTCGGAGAAACGCCTTCACCTACATTTATAAATTTATTTGCCACTATAGCATCATAAGGTGCTTTTAAGGTCTTTTTTTCTAAAGCATCTTCATATCGTTTTATGTTTAATTCAGCCTTTTTTGCTTTTAATCTAGCTTCTTCAAAGGCACCTTGCATATCTTCAAAACTTTGACTGTCTAAGACATCTTTTACCTTGCTAAATTTAGAAAGTTTGCTTTTGCTATTGTTAAGCTCTGTTAAAGCTAGCTCGTAGTCATTTTTAGCCAATTGCAAAGCTATTTTTTCGGAACTGTTTTCAAGCTCTAAAAGAACATCGCCCTTTTTTACAAGTTGAGAAGGCTTGACAAAAATCTGCTTCACCACTCCAGCTGTTTCCATAGCAAGAAAGCTTTGATTCATAGCATAAACATCAAAATAAGCATAAACCTCTTCCGCTTTTAAACAAGAAATAAACATAAATGTAAATATAAAAAATCTCACCTTTGTATCCTTTCTCTTATGTCAAGTCCGGCTAAGAAATAATATCTAGCTTTAGCTATTTCGTATTCATTTTTTGCCAATTCAAGCCTACTTATAGAATTAAACTTATCATCAAGTGCTTTTAAATAGTCATTTAAAGATTTTAATCCACTTTTATATTTCTTATCTATACTTTCAAAGCTTAAATTTGAAGCATCTAAATTTAGCTCTAAAGCACTTATTTGCTCCTTTAAAACCTGTAATTCCTTTAAGCTATATTCAAGTTCAGCCTTATTTTTTCTTTCATTTAATCTTGTTTGTAGTTTTTTCGAGTAAAAGTCAAGTCTGCTATTTTCAAGCTCCGAACTTCTTAACTTAAAATCAAAAATTTTCCACTGCATAGCTATTATGAATTGATTATTTTGTGAATGCCTTTTAAAATACCTATCCACGAAATTTATGGCAAAAGGCGGCAAGGTGTTTGGGATACTAAAATCAAAATTATTTTGATAAAAACCGTAATTGTTTTGTATGTAAAAAGTTGGATAAAATTTAGAACGTGCTATATCTAAATTTAATTTTGCTAAATTTTCTTCTTCTCTTGCTATTTTTACTTCTATGCTATCTGTGCTATGGTATTTTGGTTCTTGCAAAGAGCTTATTTTGCTTGGGACAAGCCTTTCTTTGCTAAGTATAAAAATCTCCTTTTCAATCTCATTTAATTTAAGCTCATTTTTCATACGCTCTATCTTGCTTTGATGATATACAGCCTTTATGCTTTCAAATTCTTCTTTGCTTTTTAAACCTGCTAAAAACATCTTTTGAGCGTTATTAAGACTGTTTTGCAAAAAATTTTCTTTAGCCTTACTTGCTGATATTATTTTTTCTAAACTTAGATAATTAAAATAAAGAACACAAGCTTTATACACTGTATTTTGCTTTGTAAATTGTGAATTTAAAAGAGCTAAATTTTGCATACTTTTTGCACCTTTAAACTGTGCCTCTCTTTTACCTCCATCATATATTATATAAGATAAAGAAAAAACTGCATATAAACTCTCTTTAGCCCTATCTATAAAAACATCTCCATTATTTGCGTTATAAGCACTTTCTAAACTTATACTTGGAAAATAAGCACTTAAAGCTTTGTCTTTTTCATTATTTGCTTTTAAAATTTCGTTTTCTTTTATCAAATTTGTTTCATTTCTTAGACTAAGCTCTATAAAATCCTCTAAATTTACAGCATATAACGACAATGACAAAAAAACAAATATAGCGATTCTAAGCATAAAAATAATCCTAAACTTTGTTTAATTATATTAAATTTTTCTTTAAAGCAAGTTTTGCTAGAATGTGCGATTTAGGAAGTAAAATGAGTAATATTAGAAATTTTTCAATCATAGCACATATAGACCACGGAAAAAGCACATTAGCAGATAGGATAATTAGCGAATGCAATGCTATAAACGAAAGACAGATGAGCTCTCAAGTGCTTGATACTATGGATATAGAAAAAGAAAGAGGCATAACCATAAAAGCACAGTCCGTAAGACTTGAGTATGAATTTGAAAAAGAAAAATATATCTTAAATTTGATAGATACTCCAGGACATGTTGATTTTTCATACGAAGTTAGCAAATCTTTGGCAAGTTGCGAGGGTGCTTTGCTTGTAGTAGATGCTTCTCAAGGAGTTGAAGCCCAAACCATAGCAAATGTTTATGTAGCCTTAGAAAATAATCTTGAAATAATACCGGTTATAAACAAAATAGATCTTCCTTCAGCCGATATAAACAAAGTAAAACACGAAATAGAGCACATCATAGGCATAGATTGCTCAAATGCAATCTGCGTAAGTGCAAAAACTGGCGAAGGTATAAAAGAACTCTTAGAAAATATAATAAAAAAAATTCCAGCTCCAAAAATAGATGAGAATTCCCCTACTAAAGCTTTGATTTATGATTCTTGGTTTGATAATTACCTTGGAGCCTTGGCTTTGATTAGAATTTATGATGGTAGCATTAAAAAAAATGAGGAAGTTTTAATAATGTCTTCTGGAAAAAAGCACAATGTTTTGGAGCTTTTATACCCTCACCCAATAAGTCAAAAAAAGACAAATATTTTAAAATCAGGAGAGGTAGGCATTGTAGTTTTAGGACTTAAAAATGTTTCTGATTTACAAGTAGGCGATACTATAACTTGCACAAAAAATGAAGCAAAAGAAGCTATAGCTGGTTTTGAAAAGGCAAAAGCCTTTGTTTTTGCAGGAATTTACCCTATAGATACTGATAAATTTGAAGATTTAAGAGATGCACTTGATAAACTTAAGCTAAATGACAGCTCCATAACATACGAACCAGAAACATCTCTAGCTCTTGGCTTTGGTTTTAGAGTCGGGTTTTTAGGGCTTTTGCATATGGAAGTTGTAAAAGAGAGGTTAGAAAGAGAATTTAAGCTTGATTTAATAGCATCAGCACCAACAGTTACTTACGAAGTGCATTTAAACGATGGCACGGTAATAAACATACAAAATCCTAGCGAACTTCCACCTGTAAATAAAATAAATTTTATAAAAGAACCATTTGTAAAGGCTACAATAATCACTCCGAGTGAATTTGTAGGAAATTTAATAACACTTTTAAATAGAAAAAGAGCTATGCAAACAAAGATGGATTATATAGATACTACTAGAGTTTTGCTTGAATACGATATACCTTTAAATGAAATAATAATGGATTTTTATGACAAGCTAAAATCTCTAAGCAAGGGCTATGCTAGTTTTGATTATGAGCCTATAGAATTTAGAGAAGCAGACCTTGTAAAACTTGATATAAAGGTAGCTGGAGAAAATGTAGATGCTTTAAGCGTAATAGTGCCAAAAGAACAAGCACAAACTAAGGGCAGAGAGCTTGTAAAAGCTATGAAAGAAATAGTGCCTAGACAGCTCTTTGAAGTAGCTATTCAAGCAAGCATAGGCTCAAAAATAATAGCTAGAGAAACCGTAAAATCAATGGGAAAAAATGTAACAGCAAAGTGCTATGGAGGAGATATAACCAGAAAAAGAAAGCTCTTAGAAAAACAAAAAGAAGGTAAAAAGCGTATGAAAGCTATAGGCAAAGTGCATTTGCCGCAAGAAGCTTTTTTGTCTGTGCTTAAGATAGATTGATATAAAAATTTATTTTTAAATTTAGGTGATTTATGAGAAAAGTTAGGGCAAAAATATAGGCATTAATCTTGCATATAACAAAAATCTTTTTGTAAATGAGCTTAAACTGTTAGACTTTTTTGTGTAAAGAGCTAAATACCCTAATGTTTGGCTTTGAACTAAAACTTTTTAAAGATAGAATTTCTTAATTTACATTTCGTTTTTTTTTTTTTTTTGTAAAATCAAAGTCACTGATTTTAATTTAAGGAGTTTTTAATGTTTAAACATCTATGTATGGCTACTTTAGTGGCTTTAGCTTTTAGTGCTTGCACAACAATAACAAATGCAAGCAAAGGGCAAATTACAGAGCAAGAAGTGCAAATAAACACTTCAACAGGTGAAAAGGTTGTTGCAACCGTAGGTGTTTTAAAAGTAAGCATACCTGGTAAAGTTAGAATAAATAGAAGTAGCGGTGCTACTATAACTGTTTTATCAAGTGACAATCCTGGTTTTCAAAATAGCGAACTTGTAATACCTGGTAAAGAAAGTTTTAATCCGTGGTTTTTAGGAAATATCACAATAGGCGGAACACTAGGTTCTACAACTGACGGGATAACTGGGTCTATGTGGTCTTATTCTCAAGAAAGCTATACAGTGCCTATTAGAAAATAAGCTTAGTTTGAAAAAAGTCTTTTTGTTTCTTTTGCTATTTAATTTATTATATGCTACACAAAAAGACTTGAAATTTTATGAGGATAAAATCTGGTTAAATTTGCTTCATTTTGACGATAAAAAATCCGTCATACAAGGCAATTCCTCATTTTTTCTAGCAAAAGATGGATACAAAAATCCTAAAAATGAATTTAAAAAAACAGTAAAAGGTCTTTTAGCCTACATAAATACAAACGATAAAACCGTGCTTTGCAAATACCCAGCACGTACTTTTTTTATATCAAAAAAGATAAATAGTGATTTTTTAATACAAGCCTTAAGCGAGTGTGAAGAATTAGAAGATTACCTAAAAATAGTTGTCTTAGATGAATTGTATCTTGATTTTGCAGCTGAAAGCACTAATTATATAGCCTCTACTATGGGACATCTTTATCTACATATAAAAGGCAAAGCAAAGCAAGATTTTAATAAAACATCCTTGGGGCAAAAAGTAGAATTTAAAAAAGGAGATACTCGCTCTTACGCACTTTCTTATCACGCGATAGTAGGAGATATAGATCCGCTTGGATATTTAAAGGCTTTAAGTGGAAATTTAAGCGGGTATTATGCCTTAAATTTATACGAAGAAAGCGAATTTTTATATCTCAAACAAGAAAAAAGAAATATATATAAACTTAAACTAAATATAAATGAAGAGCAAAAACAACTTTTTAGATTGCATTTGTTTGAATTAAAAGATATAAATGTGCATTATTCTTTCGTTACAAATAACTGCACAGACGGAATTTCTAGAATTTTATCTGTGCTCGATGAAAAGTATGAAGCCAGTAAAAACAAGCCTTTTATCACACCAAATGAATACATAAAAGAATTAAATAGTAAAAATTTAATAGAAAATTTGCAAATTGTAAGTCCTGAAGAAAAGAAAGAATTTTATCAAAAACAAGGCTATAATGATATATTTAAAACAGCTCCTAGCTCAACTTTTGCGACCGCTTTTTCAAGCCAAAAGCAAGTTTATGTGTATTTTTCACCTATATACTCGGATATAAAAAACAGTAATTACGCTTATAAAGAACTAAGCGAATCAAGACTTATGTCTTTGAAGTTGGGTTTTGATGAAAAAAATATATTTATCAAAAATCTTGAACTAGTGCATTTATTTTCCATAAATGATATAAAAGATACACAGTCTTTTTCAAAATTTTTAGACATTTCTTTAAAAGAGAATTTGTATAAAAGAGTTAAAGGAAAATATCTAGATGAGTTAAATGAGGATACAAGATTTAATCCTCAAGTAGAATTTGGCTATGGACTTGGAACTTATTACAAACAGTTAAGCCTTTATGCGATTCCTATATTATCGTATAGATATGATAATATACACAATGTAGCACTTGGAGTAAAAGCTGGTTTTGTGCTTAGTTTTTATAAGGCTAGAATTCAAAGTGAATTAAACAAATACTTTGATTTAAAGGTAAATAACAGAGGTTATGATTTTGGAGTTGAAAATTCGTTGTCTTTTAATATTCTAAAAAACACAGATTTTTTCATAAGACATAATTTTTACAAAAATAACACAAAAATTTATAAAATAAAAAAGCTAAATAACCTAGATCTAGGATTTAGCTTAAATTTTTAAATTGCAAACTTATAAAGCAGATGTTTTTTGCTCTAACCATTTTCTTTCATTTGTCTTAAGATAAGGAGATAATTTTTTGAAAACCAAACTATGATAGTCATTAAGCCACTTTATTTCTTTTTCATCTAAAAGATTTTTATCTATGAGTTTTTTCTCAAAAGGACAAAGCGTAACCGTTTTAAAACAATTAAAATTTCCAAATTCGCTATCTTTTAAAGAAGTTGCCTCGTCTATATATGCTAAATTTTCAAGCCTAATTCCCCATTTTCCCTCTCTATAAACTCCCGGTTCTATGGAGCTTAAAACACCTATTTTAGCTTTATTATTATCATTATTTTTTGCGTGGTAAGAAAGCACTATAGGTGCCTCATGGACGTTTAAAAAATACCCTACCCCGTGTCCTGTTCCGTGCTTGTATTCAAAGCCTTCTTCCCACATCTTAGCCCTTGCTATGCTGTCTATTAAGACTAAGTTTATATTTCTTGGAAATACGGCTTTACTCATAGATATTAACGATTTTAGCACCGTTGTGTAATCTTTTTTATACTCTTTTTTTACCTTACCAACGCTTACAACCCTTGTTATATCTGTTGTGCCATTTTGATACTGTGCTCCTGAATCAATTAGTAAAAGTCCGTCTGCTTTGATATACGAAAAGCTGTCTTCTTTTGCACGGTAGTGCGGCAAAGCAGCATTAGCATTAAAAGCTGCTATAGTAGCAAAAGAATCGCACAGATAAAGATCGTTTTTGCTTCTAAACTCGCATAATTTTTTGTCTATGTCTAACTCGCTAAGCAAAATTCCTTTTTTAATAGCCCTTTCAAACCAAATAAAAAATTTACATAAAGCAACACCATCATTTACCATAGCATCTTTTAAATTTAAAAGCTCTTTTGGTTTTTTACAAGCTTTTAGTATGGTGCTAGGATTTGTATCTTTTATAAGCTTATTTTTTTGTTTTTTAAACAATTTAGCTATAAAAAAACTATTTTTATTAGGGTCTATTAAAAGTCTTAAATTCTTTTTAGAAGCTATAAAATCAAAGCAAGTTTCGTATTCTTTTATAAAAATTTTATCCTTTTGTAGCTTTTGTTTTAGCTTACTGTCTAGTTTTTTGCTATCTACAAATAAAAAAGCCTCATTTTCATCTATATATAAAAATGACAAAAAAACAGGATTGTAATCCACATCAAGCCCTCTTAAATTTGTGATATAAGCTATATCATCAAGGCTTGAAATAAAATTAGCATTTGCTTTTTTAAGACTCATTTCCTCTCTAATTTTTGTGAGCTTAGCAAGTCTATTTTCTCCGCAAAAAATAGCTCTTTGCTCGAAAATTTTCTCGCTTGGCAAAAGAGGTTTATCAGTCCAAATTTCATCTACTAAATCTATGTTTTTTAGTTTTGAGTTTTTGCTTTTAACAAGCTTTTTAAGCTCTATAGCTTGGTGCATAGAAAGTTTTTTAAAATCTATTCCTATGGTAGAATTATTTTTCAATTTTTCTTTTAAAAATGTTGTAAAATCAGTAGATACTATGCCTTGTATATTGCTATCTTTAAGCTCTTTTTTCATTTGAATTTCATATCTGCCATCACTTATCAAAAAAGCTTCTTTTAAAAATACAAGCAAGGTCCCAGCAGAACCTTTAAAACCGCTTATATACTGCCTTTGCAAAAAGCATTCGGCTGGATATTCGCTTAAATGAATATCAAAAGAAGGGATTATAAAAAGACTAAGGGACTTTTTTTTCATCAAAGACTGCAAAGTTTTGATTCTATCGGCATAAATACTCATCTTTTATCCTTAAATTCTATCTTTTTTCAAAATTTTATATATAGGTTTTTTGATTACAAATACAATAAACGCTACAACAAAAAGCATAATAACACAGTTCATAAAAATATTTGGAAGATTATTTATATTTTCCAAATTTACACCCCCACCTATGAGACCTGCTACTAAATTTCCTAGAGATATGCTTACGAAAAAAAGCCCCATAACTTGATTTTGCAAAATTTTAGGAGCTATTTTTGTCATTATAGACATACCAACAGGTGATAAGCAAAGCTCTCCTATTGTTAGACAAAACAAAGAAGCAACCATCCATAGATAAGAAACTTTGTTTTGAGAATTTTCTAAAA
This sequence comes from uncultured Campylobacter sp., assembly GCF_944323605.1. Taxonomy (GTDB): domain Bacteria; phylum Campylobacterota; class Campylobacteria; order Campylobacterales; family Campylobacteraceae; genus Campylobacter_D. The sequence goes on along the minus strand of NZ_CALUTC010000006.1, from coordinate 55,023 downwards.
CAGAAAGTGCGGCAAAATACATAATCAAAAAAGCAAGTCCTGCAAAAACAAGTCCTAAAACAAATTTAGACATAGAATCAAGATCCTTTTGTCTTTTAGCCAAGAAAATCCACAAAAAGCTTAATAATGGTGCAAAGATTATTATAAAAAATGAATTTAAGGCTTGAAACCAAGTAGCTGGAATTTCAAAATTAAAAATCATTCTATCCATAAAATCTTTAGCAAAGAGGTTGTAGGTAGTTGGTTGCTGTTCAAATACAGACCAAAAAAATGCAGAAGCTATAAATAATATCACAAAAAGAAATAAATTCTTCTTTTCATCTAGGCTTACTGAAGGCAAAAAAAGCAATACTATAAAATAAAGCAAAGAGACAAGAGCTATGATAACGGTCATATAAGTTGCTATTGCTACTGGATTAAGCTTTACTACACCAAAAATACAAAGTGCTATAAATATAGCTAGTAGTATGGAGGAAAAAATAATCACATATTTTAAAAAAAGCTGCTTTTTGACAGGTTCTTTCCAAGCACTATCTACTCCTATATTTTTTTCAAATTCCTCAAAATCGGGTATAGTTTTAAAATAAAATATCGCTAAAGAAAGCAACATACCAAGACCACCTATGCCAAGACCTATGTGCCAACCATAAAGCTCGCTAAAAAATCCGCATATAAGTGGTGCTATCAAAGCACCTAAATTTATCCCCATATAAAAAAGAGTAAAACCAGCATCTCTTCTAGTGTCATTTTGTTTATAAAGCATTCCGACCATAACAGAAGAGCAAGTTTTAAAAAGTCCTGTGCCAATTACTATAAGAACAAGTCCTATATAAAACATAAAGCTGTAAAAATAAGAAAATGCTATGCTTAAATGCCCCAAAGCCACAACAACAGCTCCCATAAAAACTGCTCTTTTTTGACCTAGATAATTATCAGCTATGTAGCCTCCGGGCAAGGTAGCAAGATATAATGCCCCAGCAAAAATTCCCATAATAGCACTTGCATTTTCCTCGCCAAGTCCAAGCCCTCCGGATAATACCCCAGCACTCATAAAAAAAACTAACAAGGCTCTAATGCCATAGTAAGAAAATCTTTCCCAAAATTCTACAGCAGAAAGCGACATTAAAGGCTTTGGGTGTCCTAAAAAAGCCGTATTTAAATCATTTTTTTTCATTTTAAACCTTAACTCATACAAAGTCTCATTAGATAAAGCTCCTCGCCGTCTATTATTTTTAAGTCTTTTGACTTACATTTTGGGCAAAGAAAGATATTATTTTCTAAAATTCCTTCAAATCCGCAAACACAAGCTACAGTTACATCAGCAACATCTAAGAAAAGGGTGGCTTTTTTGCAAAATAAAGAATTTTCTTTAAAAGTCTCAAAACATCTTTGAAACAAATCAACCTCAACGCCACTTAAACGACCTATCTTTACATAAACCTCATCTACTAAAGAAGCGTTATTTTTCTTTGCCTCTTCTTCACACTGTCTTATTAAAGCTTCTACTATGGATAATTCGTGCATTAACAAATCCTTGGCAAAAGCTCACCTTTTGGGGCTTCTAAAAACCGCTTAGCCCCATAAGCATTTTGTATGATTACTCTAGATTCCTTGCTTGGTAAAATTTCGCCTATTACATTCGCATTTTTGTTAAATTTTCTTAAAAGCTCTACTGCTTTTTTTTCGTCTTTTTTATCAATGCAAAGCAAAAAAGTTCCTTCATTTGCAAGCTCGTAAGCTTCGTATCCAAAAAGCTCACAAAGACCTGCAACTTCGTCTTTTATAGATATTTTTTCCTCATAAACAAGTATGTCAAATTTGCTATGCAAGCTCCATTCATTAAGAACAGCACTGATTCCACCTCTTGTAGCGTCTCTCATACAGATTATTTCTAAATTTTCATTTAAAAGTGTAAAAACTTCATCATATAAACACTTACAATCACTTTTAATGTCAGCTTCAAGCTCATTTCTCTGAACTAAAACAGAAGCACCGTGCCTACCTATATCGCCCGATAATATTATAGAAAGACCTTCTTTAATATTTTTTGTTTCTAGTTTTTTTATACTTTTACCAAAAACTGTTGTATTTATATAAATTTCATCTGCCTTGCCTTTTGGGACAACCTTAGTATCACCACAGACTATTTTTACACCAATTTTTTCACTTTCTTTTTTAATGCTATTTAAAATTTTCTCAAAGCTAGAAAAAGAAAATCCCTCTTCTATTATGAAAGCTAAGCTCATATATAAAGGCTTAGCACCAACCATTAAAACATCATTTACAGAACCACAAACGCAAAGCTTGCCTATATTTACCTCATCATCTAAAAATATCGGACTAAGAGTAAAGCTATCAGTGCTAAGAGCAAATCCATCAAACAATGCAGCATCATTTGCCTGTCTTAAAATTTCATTATCAAGACTTGAAAAAATTTTGCCTATAAGCTCAGACATTTCCTCGCCTCCGCCCCCGTGGGCTAGTTGAATTTCTTTCATTTACATAGCCTTTGAGTATTTATAATAAGCCGCACACGCACCCTCTGATGAAACCATACAGCTTCCTATAGGACTTTTAGGGGTGCAAGCCTTAGCAAAAACCTTGCATTCATAAGGCTTTGCAAGTCCTCTTAAAATTTGACCGCAGATACAGGCCTTGCTTTCTTTTTTGCTTTCAACTTCACAATCAAAAATTTTAGAAGCGTCATAAATGCTAAATTCAGACCTTAATTCTAAGCCTGAATTTTTTATAAGCCCAAGTCCTCTAAACTCAAAATCGCAAGGCTTAAAGTATTTATTTACCAAAGCTTGTGCCTTAGTGTTACCAAATTCACTAACCGCCCTTTTGTATTGATTAAATACTTCAAATTTTGACTCATTCATTTGTAAGACTATATTTAACACAGACTGCATTATATCAACTGGCTCAAAACCGCTTACTGCTATTGGAGTTTTGTATTTTTTTGCTATATCTTCATAAATTTTGTAACCTGTTATAACGCTTACATGAGACGGTCCTAAAAATGCGTCTATTTTTACATTTTCATCTTGCATTATACTATGTATAGCCGCTGGCACTGTGATATGATTTATATGAAAAAAGACATTTTTTATTTCTTTTTCTATAACTTTTTCAAGCAAAAGAGCAGTCATTGGCGTAGTGGTTTCAAAACCAAGTGCAAAAAATATCACCTTTTTATCGGTATTTTCACTAGCTATTTTTAAAACATCAAGAGGAGAATACAAAGCCCTTACATCAGCACCTTTTGCACGAAGCTCAAGTAATGATATCTTACTTCCTGGGATTCTTAGCAAATCACCTAAGGTGCAAAATATCACATCTTTATTTGATGCTAATTTTATAGCAATATCTATCCTTTCTCTTGGCATAACACAAACAGGACAGCCCGGTCCGTGTATGAAATTTATCTGTTCTGGCAAGATACTTGGCAAAGCATATTTCATAATGCTATGAGTATGCCCTCCGCAAATTTCCATTATATTTATATTATTTTTGATGTTTTTTTCTATAAGTTTTTTAAAAGCTAGTATGGTATCCTTTGAGCGAAATTCATCTATAAAGTTCATTAAATCCTAAATTCCCTTCATTTTCATCTATCTCGCCATTTTGCATTTTTGAAGCTATATCTTCATACATTTTTATACTTTCTTTAGCGTATTCTTTATCGATTTTTTCCATAGCAACACCAACATGGATTAAAACAAAATCACCGACCTCACATCTTTCAGGCACAAGATCTAAATTTACCTTTCTTTTTACTCCAAGTGTTTGAACTAAAGCATTGTTGTATTCATCTATTTCTAAAATTTCAGACGGTATGGACAGACACATCTTTTACTTCCTTTCTTAAAAATTCAAGCCATTCGTTTAAATTTGTCCCGTTTTTTGCGTCAAGCTTTATAACCCTTACGTTTGGATTTAACTCCTTACAAGCTTTTATAGCCTCATCAAAGTTAAAGTCAAAATGAGGTGCTAAATCAGACTTTGAAATGACAACCACATCAGCCTTTCTAAACATAACAGGATATTTTTGAGGCTTATCGCTACCTTCGGTAACAGATAATAAAACAACATTTATATGCTCTCCTAAGGCGTATGAAGCTGGGCACACTAAATTTCCAACATTTTCTATAAATAGCAATTGAGTTTCTTTTAAATCTATATGATTAAGTGCTTTATGTATCATTAAAGCATCTAAATGGCAAGTTTGTCCGGTGGTGATTTGATAGGCTTTTGCACCGGCTTTGATTACTCTATTTGCGTCATTGTTTGTTTCCAAATCTCCTTCTATAACAGAAATAAAAAACTCATCTTTTAAAGCCTTTATAGTGCTTTCTAAAAGCGTTGTTTTACCGCTTCCAGCAGAGGACATTAAATTTATACACAATACTTTATTTTCATCAAAATGTTTTTTATTGTGCATTGCTTCTTCCATATTTTTATAAAGTATTTGTTTCTCAACAACAACTTCTTTTTTTTCTTCAACTTTGTTAGAACAGCCACAGTTTTTACACATTATAATGCCTTTTAAATTATTTAAGATTAAGCGATTGTATAAAATTTTAGATACTTTGTCAATAATAAGATTTTGTTAGTATAATTAAAATTTAAAAAGATAAATTGGGCTTTAAACAAGCCCAACATTTTTAATAAGGCCAAATAGCTTCAAAGATACTAATGCCCCAAGGCTTTTTGGTGCTTCTTGCAACATCTCCTTCTGTTTTATACAAAATTCTAGCATCAGCTATATATCTACTATCTATGGTATTATCTTGCCCTATATCATAAGGTCTTATAACTCCACTTAGCTGTATAGTTTGCTTTTCTCCATTTATCAAAAGCTCCCTTGATCCTTCTATAAAATAATTTCCATTCGATAAAATTTTAATAACTCTAGTTGAAATAGTAGTGTTAAAGCTTTCATTTCTGCTTTGAGAACCTTCTCCAGTGAAATTTCTAGTCGATGTGCTTTGCATACCTATATTTGAGTAATCACTTATAGTATTTGCAACAGAACTTAAAGCCCCACCAGCTGTTATAGTAGCTCCACCTAAATTTGTGTTATTTGTTTTTGAGGTAGATTTATCAGCCTGTGTGCTTTGAGTGGTGCTTTCTTGTATTACAACTGTTACCAAATCATTCACATTCATAGCCTTTTTGTCTGAAAACAAAGGATTATCTCCTTTGCCAAACAAAGATCCGGGAGAAATTTCTACATTATTGCTATGTTTTGGCTCAAGCTCTTCAACATAAGCTGGCGGTGCCATACTGATTTGTGGTTCTATGCTAGCAGTGCAAGCTGAAAAAACAAAAAGTAACAATAATAAACAAAAACTTCTAACTTTCATAGCTCCTCCTTGATATAAAATCATTTTTTTATTAAAATGAAAGCAAATTAAGTTCCAAATTTAGTAAGGAGGTATTTTTATGAAAAGTTTATATCTTATACGAACAAAAGATGAGGATTTAAGTTTTAGTATAAGTGAAAAAATGTTACAGAGCATAGCTCAAAAATACAAAAATATATGTATTTTTACTCCCGTTTTTGCTCCTGTAGATGAAAGACTCTTAAAAGAACTTATATCGAAATTTAAATTAAAACAAGAGTTTAACAAAACATACGCTTTTTCAGAAGAAGAAGCTTTAGAAAGTTATGTTAAAGATAAAAATATCTTTTTACAAGGACTTATATCTGCTTTTGAGAAACTGAAAGAAGAATATGATTTTGTTTTTGTTTTAGGGCTATCGTCATTTGGAGTATTAGGGCTTTTTGAAATGAATGTAAAATTTGCAAAAGAACTTAATACGCCTATTTTTGCTATCAATTTTAGACAAGATAAAACAGTTAATAACTATCTAAGCGAAAAGCTAGACTGTGTAGAATTTGTAGAAATAAATGACAAATTTGATTTAAATAAATTTTACGAGGTAAAAGAGTATAATTTCGTTACACAAAATCGTTTTTCTTACCAAACAGTTAAATTGGCTAAAAAGAATAAGAAAAAAGTTGTTTTGCCAGAAAGTGATGATGATAGAATTTTACAAGCTGCAGCTATATTGCTTCAACAAGAACTTGTAGATGTTGTGCTTTTAGGAGATGAAGCTCTTATAAAACGTAGGGCTAAAGAGCTAAATATAAATATACATAAGGCTGAAATTTTAAATAATCAAGCTTCACCTCTACATTCTGAATTTGCAAAAATTTTATATGAAGCTAGAAAACACAAAGGTATGAGTGAAAATGAGGCGAAAGAGCTTGTAAAAGATAGAACATATTTTGGGACTATGTTAGTGCATACAAATAAAGCCGATGCTATGGTAAGTGGAGCTTCTACAACCACAGCCGAGACAATAAGACCTGCGTTACAATTTGTAAAAACAAAAGACGGAGTAAGCGTAGTTTCTGGTATGTTTTTTATGCTTTTAGAGGATAGAGTTTTGGTATTTGCAGATTGTGCTGTTACTACAAATCCTACTCCAGAGCAGTTAGCAGAGATAGCTTACTCAAGTGCAAACACTGCAAAAGCTTTTGGTATGAATCCTAAGGTGGCTATGTTGTCCTACTCTACTGGAAGTAGTGGAAGTGGCGTTAGCGTAGATGCTATAAAAGAAGCTTTAGCTATAGCAAAAGAAAGATACCCTGATTTAGAGATAAATGGACCGCTACAGTTTGATGCAGCTATTGACATAAAAACAGCAAAAAGCAAGATGCCAAACTGTTCTGTGGCAGGACATGCGAATGTATTTATCTTTCCTGATTTAAATGCAGCAAATATATGTTACAAAGCGGTGCAAAGAACAGCAAATACTTTAGCGGTTGGACCTATATTACAAGGTCTTAAAAAGCCTATTAACGATCTTTCTAGAGGTTGTTTAGTAGATGATATAGTAAATACAGTTATACTAAGTGCGATACAAGCACAATCAAAATAATTAAGAAAAGGATAAATAATGAAAATATTAGTTTTAAATTCAGGTTCATCATCAATAAAATTTAAGTTATACAAAGATGACAAGGCTATTGCCGTAGGATTGGTAGAAAGAATAGGAGAGGCAAGTTCTAAAGTCGAGCTTAAAAACATAGATACAGATGAAAAATTTAGCAAAGAACAAAGCATAAAAAATCACGAAGAAGGCTTGAGCTTGGTAAATGAGCTATTTAAACAGTCAGGTTTGCTAGAGGATTTAAACACCTTAGATGGCTGTGGTCATAGAGCGGTGCAAGGTGGAGCTAAGATTATGAAACATTGCTTAGTTACTCAAGAAGTTATAGATGAAATGGATAAAGCAACTGTTATAGCACCACTTCATAACCCAGCAAACCTAGCAGGTATAAGAACTATGATAAAAAAAGCACCAAATGTCCCTAATGTTGCAGTATTTGATACAGCTTTTCACGCTACAGTGCCTGATTATGCTTATATGTATGCCTTGCCTTACGAATACTACGAAAAAGAAAATATACGAAGATATGGCTATCACGGCACATCTCATTCGTATGTTAGTAGAAAAGCTGCCGAATTTTTAGGCATTGGGTATGATAATTTTAATGTAATAACTGCTCACCTTGGAAATGGAGCTAGCATTAGTGCTATAAAGAATGGAAAATGCATTGATACCTCAATGGGACTAACTCCATTAGAAGGTCTTATGATGGGGACTAGATGCGGTGATTTAGACCCAGCCATCGTGCCTTACATACAAAAGGTAAGAGGTTTAAGCCCTAATGAAGTGGATACTTTGATGAATAAAAAAAGTGGCTTTTTAGGAATTTGCGGCTACAATGATTTAAGAGATGTGGATTCTCAAAGAAAAAAAGGAGATGATAAAGCCAGACTTGCCGTGCAAATGTATGCTTACAGACTTGCGAAATATATCGGTTCTTATTTTGCAATACTTCCAAAAACAGATGCTTTGGTATTTACCGCAGGAGTGGGCGAAAACGCTTCTTTCATAAGAAAAGAAACTTGTGATTTTATAAAACATTTAGGCTTTGATATAGATGATAATCTAAACAATGAAAGATCATCTAAAATAAGAGAAATAGGCTCTAAAAATGCTAAATTAAAAATCTTAGTTGTGCCAACAGATGAGGAATTTGAAATAGCAAATACTACAAAGAATTTAATCTACAAAAAATAGCAAATTTCCGCTACTTAGCGGAAATTCTCTCACAAAAATACATATAATCCTTGATTTTGTTTTTTTTTTTTGTAAAATGATGAAAATTAAAAAAGGCAACAAATGAAAGCTTTTTTGCATATAGGCACAGTTAAAACAGGGACAACATCTATACAAAGATTCCTGCAAGATAATAAAAACGAGCTAAAAAAGCATAAATTTTACTACCCACAAAGCATATTATATAAAAAAGAAAATCCCCAGCATATTTTTCTACATCATATAGCTAACAAAATTTATGAAAAAAACAGTCCTAATAATTTTAGCAAATACCTTGATTCAGAACGTATAATAAAATCTTTAAAACAAGAAATAGAAAAAAACAAAGATAAAACTTTTATATTTTCAAGTGAATGTATAAGCTTTTTTTTGGATATAGAAGAAAAAATTAAAGCTTTAAAATTGTTTTTAAATTATCTTGGTTTTGATGATATAAAAATAATACTTTATCTTAGAAATCAAGCCGATCTTATGGTATCTTTAAGCTCTGAAGATTTAAAAAGAGGCTTAATTAAAACTTCTTATGAAATCAAACCTCAAGAACACGAGCATATATATACTTTTGATTATGATATTCTTTGTTCTAGGTATAGCGATATATTTGGCAAAGAAAATTTTATACCTAGGATATTTCAAAAAGATGATTTTTTTAAAGAGGATTTAATAAAAGATTTTTTACATATTTTAGGCATAAAAGACTATGACTTTATTTTCCCTAAAAACAAGAATGAAAGTCTAAATTTGCTAGGCTTTGAATTTCTTAGCATCTTTAACAAATATAACAATAATATGGACGATATTCCAAGTAGCTGTAGTGATGTTTTATGTTTTTATGATAAAAATCTTAAATTTATGCCACCGAAACAGAGTTATGGAGCTTATCTAAAATATTTTGAAGACTCAAACGAAAAAGTAAGAAAAAAATTTTTCCCAGATAGAGAAAGGCTTTTTACAAAAAAAGATTTAAGCACTTATCAAGAAAATTATGAATTAAAACATATAAACAAAGAACACATAGATAAAATTGCTGAATTTAGCTGGAAGATGTTTCAAAAATCTAAAGATAAAAATAATTATCTAGAATACTTAAAATCATTCCTTAAAGATGAAAAGAAAAATAAAGGCATATTTTACTCGCTTTTTATAAGTGTTTTAATTGAAGCTATAAGGTTTATTCAAAGAAGAGAAAGAGGAAAATTCTAATTTTTATAAGACAAATTTGCTAAGTCTTGCAAAGAATAATCAGCTATTTTTTCACAATCAAACCCCTCGCTTTTAAGGTGTTTTATAAGCGTATCTTCCATAATCTTAGAAGCGTTTATAAGCTCTTCTGAAAGCTTAAAACTCATCTGCTCTATCCGTTTTGGGACACAAGCTAAAATATGGCTTTGTGGTAAATCTCCAAGAAGCTCCATATACTGCAAAGTTTGTAGCATTTCTACTTCGTGAGCACTCCCACTCCAAGAAACCTTCTTTGGCATAGCCTCGTAAGGAAAGAAAAAAACATCTCCGGGCTTAGCATCATCAGCATCTATACAGTCTATAACTATCATCTTATCATACTTTGCTATTATATAACTAAGCTGTAAAGCCAAGGTCCCGCCGTCTATAAAATCTATACTATGACTATCGCTTTTAAAGAGGTAGTTTTTTTCTATCTGTTTGCAAAGATGAACGCCTAAGCCTTCATCTGCAAACACGATATTTCCTATGCCAAGAACCAAAAATTTCAATCAATGCTCTTCTTCGTATTTATAACCACTTACTATAGCATCTGTTGAGCCATCTTTGTTTTTTATAGAATTTAGCACAACTATATAAACATGTATAGGAACAAAAATAATCACAAACCACATAAATAATCTATGATAAGTCCTAACTTCAGATAATCCACCAAACATAGCTTCAATAGGTCTTAAAAAGCCATAAAAAAATCCTCCAAGACCTTCGTGGTAATTGTGCATATAAAGTATAAGACCCGTTACAATAAGACCCATAAAAACAACATAAAGTATAAAATACGTAACAAACTGCAATGGGTTATAAGCACCCCTTAATCTAGGGTGCTTACCTATACATAGATAAAATTTTATTTGATCTATCCACACTTGCTTATCAAATAAATCCTTGAAACTAGCTCTTTCTATCTTGCTTGTATTATCAGCAAAAAATAAATAAATTTTAAAAAATATACAAGCTACAAAAGCGAAACCAAAAATTTCATGTGCAAAACGATATACACTTTGCACAAAAACATTATCGCTTGGGTATTGATAAACATAGGATATATAAAAGCCGGTTAAGACTAAAACCGCTATGCTTATGGCCCTTATCCAGTGTGCTAGTCTTAAACCTAAGCTAAATTCATAAACTGCGTGTCTGTTTCCATCACTTCTTTTTTGGTGTGAAGTAGCCTGTCGCATTATTTATCCTTTCACGCATTTACATTCATCTTATATTCACTTAAATTATTGCCTTTTGTATCCATAACATGCACAGCACAAGCAATACAAGGATCATAAGAGTGAATTTTTCTAATAATTTCCAAAGGTTGTTTTACATCAGCTATTTTAAGCCCTATTAAGCACTGCTCATAGCTTCCTCCAACTCCTTTAGAATCTTTTGGACTAGCATTCCAAGTAGAAGGAACAACGGCTTGCCAATTAGATATAACTCCGTCTTTTATGCGACACCAGTGGCTTAACATACCTCTTGGCACATTGCCTATATATCTACCTTTATATTCTTTGTTAGGATCGATTTTATAATCAGCACAAGTGCTTTCATCTATTTTTAAATTTTCTACTAAATTATCAAATGCCTTATGTATGTTGTTTGCTATAATGCTAGCTTCTATACAACGAGTAGCAGTTCTTCCTAGTGTGCTTAAAACGGCACTTATAGGTAAGCCACTGTCTTTTAAGAATTTATCAACAGCTTCAACTACTAACTTATTTCCCTTAGCATAATTTACAGCTATATTAGCTAAAGGACCAACTTGCATAGGCATACTGTCGTATCTAGGTGCTTTTATCCAGCTATACTTACCTTTTGTATCAAAGGCTTTGCTATCTACCATTTGACCTTTGCCATTAACGGTTTTCATATCCACAAAACCTGTGTAATTAGGGTCTGTTTCACCATCATAAGGATGTAAAGGCTTGTCATTTTTATACCAAGAGTGTGTGGCTTCTTCTGTTATTAAAGACTCATCTACTTCATAAACTTTGCTTAGATCGCCATTTTTGATATATCCACTATCAAATAACCAATCATTAGCACCAATTTGAAATTCTTTATATGTAAGAAGATTAGGCACACCTACATCATTTATAACACTAGGTTCATTAGCGTAAGCCTTACCAGCCATTATCAAATCAGGATAATACGCACGATTAACAAAATCAACAACTTCTTTTATTTTTTCTATGTATTCTCCAAGTCTAGCTGGACTTAAAAGATCCATAACGCAAGTAACTCCACCTACTGTTAAGCTTTGAGGGTGAGGATTTTTAGCACCGAATATAGCCATACATTGAGCAACAATTCTTTGAACTCTAAGGCATTCAAGATAGTGAGAAAGTGCTATTAAATTTTGTTCTGGGGTCAATTTATAGGTAGGATGTCCGTAATAAGCATTTGCAAACGGTCCTAAATTTCCCTTATCTACAAAAGTTTTTACCCTTTGTTTTACTTCTAGTAATTTATCAGCACCTGTTGCATAAGGCATATTAGTGTATTTAAAAGCTTCATCACTAGCTTTTTTAACATCTGCACTTAAGGCACTAACTATATCAACCCAGTCAAGAGCGTGTAATTGATAAAAATGCACTATGTGATCGTGTAAAAACAAAGCTGCATTCATAAGCGTTCTTGTTAAAATAGCATTTAAAGGAGGTGTTATACCCAAAGCATCTTCAACAGCAACTATACCTGCTTTATAATGTGAAAATGTGCAAACTCCACAAATTCTTTGAGTTAAAAAACCAGCATCTCTAGGATCTCTTCCCTTTACTATTGTTTCTATACCACGCCACAAGGTAGAGCCAGAATATGCTTCTTGCACAACATTATTTTCATCTACTACAACTTCGACTCTTAAGTGTCCTTCTATTCTTGTTATTGGATCTACTATAATTCTTTGTGCCATACTCAAGCCTCCTTATCTTTTTTAATGGCAGCCAATGCAGCGTGAGCAGCTATAGCTACACCTGTTAGACATAAAATACCTATACCAACTTTATCTGCAACAGAATCAGATCCTTGCCCTAAAGGAAAAATTTTACCAGCAATAGGCTCTTCAAATGGCTGCATTCTATCCCAAAAATGAGGTTCAGAACAACCTATACAACCGTGTCCTGCTTGTATAGGCCAAGAGGTGTGTGAATTAAATCTTTCTCTTGAGCAGTTATTAAAGGTATAAGGTCCTTTGCAACCAACCTTATAAAGACAGTATCCATTTTTAGCACCCTCATCTCCAAATTTTTGCACAAACTCACCAGCATCAAAATGACCTCTTCTCTCACATAAATCGTGAATTCTAAGTCCATAAGCCCATTTTGGTCTATTATAAACATCAAGAGATGGAGCTTCTTTGAAGATTAAAAATTGTAGAATGTTTCCAACTATATTTTTTTCGCTAGGAGGACAGCCAGGAACATTAATAACAGTTTTGTTTGTAACCTTGCTTAAAGGTTGTGCGTTGCTTGGATTTGGTCTAGCAGCTTGAATTCCACCAAAAGAGGAACATGTGCCTATAGCTAAAATAGCTTTTGCGTTATCACAAGCTTCTTTTGCGTGTTGATATCCTGTTTTTCCGTGAGGTCCAACCGTTAGGTAATTTTCAGTATCACCCATAGGAATTCCGCCCTCTACCATAAGAAAATAATTTCCTTTATGCTTTTGTATAGCACTTTCTAAATTTTCTTCAGCTTGCCAACCAGACGCAGCCATAACTGTTTCGTGGTATTCTAAAGATATGTGATCGAATATTAAGCTATCTATAGTAGGAGTATCACTTCTTAACAAACTTTCAGAACAGCCTGTGCATTCAGCCATATGAAGCCATATAACAGGCACTCTATCAGCAAGTTCAGCAGCTCTTGCAACAAGTGGAGTAAATGTGCTAGGAAGTGCTAAGAAAGCTGTCATAGCACCAGCCCATTTTAAAAAATCCCTTCTAGAAAAACCAGCCTGTTCTAAAGCCTGTGGTATAGAGAGTTTGGGCTTTAAAGAAGGCATACTTTCAAGCTCTAGAAGACGAGCCTTTAATCTTTCTTCTGTCATAATTAAACCTTTAAAAAGTATTTCTCATTTGCTATTATATTAAAAATAATAGAGCTTGTGTAAAAAAATTAAAAAAAATTATTTTTTATATAAAAAAGTATCAATAATGTTAAGTTTTTACACAAAAATTTTTAGGATATAATTTATCTCAAAAGCCCTTAAATAAGATATTTTATGCCCTAAAAGATAAAAATAAATTTTAAAGTTGCTAAAGAATTAAAATAGATAAAAATCTTTAATATAAACATAACTTTTTTCAAAAATCTAAAAAGAAATTCTACCCGTATTTTCTTTGTTTAAAGAGGGTGTAGAGCTTGAAAATGTGGTTATTTTATAATACAAATTTCTAGTTTTTAATAAATTTAATTTTTGGCTTAATATGTCTCTATGAGAATTTATATAGCTATTTTGTGCGTCTAAAAAGTCTTTTAACTCTACTTTTCCAGCCTCATACTGTAAAGCATAGGTATTTTTTATTTTTTCTTGTTTTTTGTTAATTAAAATAATATTCTTAAAAAGCTCTTCATAAAAAGCATAATCAGCTTTGCATTGTATAAATTCATTTATAGCACTCTGAAGGCTTTGTTCATACTGCACTTTTAAACCTTCATAGGCGTATTGTGAAATTTTTATATTTTGTCTTATGCGTGCGTAATCCAAAAAAGGTAGAGAAAGCCTTAAATTTCCGCCTAAACTAGAGACGCTAAAACTGCCGTTATTAGAATCATTTGTATTCAAAGTTCCTCCTAAATTTATGCTAGGATAAATGCTTTTTTCAACTACACTAAGGTCTTTAAAAGCTGATTTTAAAGAATTTAGTGCGGATTTTATATCTGGTCTATTGCTAAGATCTTGTAAATTTATATCAAAATTTAACTCACTTTCTTTGAAATCACTAAAACTTAGACTATTTAAGCTCGCAATTTTATCAAAATCCTTTTCAAAAGCTAACGAATCCTTTAAGCCTTTTATAATAAGCTCTTTGCTTTGCTCATTACTCAATAAACTTTGTCTAGCATTAAGCAAAGAATTTTCTAAATTTAATAAATCAAGCTCTGGAATCTTTCCAAGTTCGTATTTTAAAGCATAAAGCTCTCGTGCAAGCTCTAAATTTTCAACATAATCACTTAAAAGCTTTGAAACTTCATTTGCATAAACCAAATCAAGCACCGCATCTATATTGGAATTTATAAGAGTTAATTTTAAGCTTTCAAGTTCGTATGCACTAGCTCTAGCACTAAATTCTGCTGAAGCTATATTGTCTCTTATTTTTCCATATATATCAAGCTCGTATGATACAGATAAAGAGCCTGAAAAGCTGTTGCTAGTGTTATTTGGATTATAATTTTTAGTGCTAGATGCACCTAAAGACCCGTCTGCAGTGGGAAATAAATCAACATAAGCTAAATCATAAGAAGCAAGAGAGCTTAGAAGATTAAGCCTTGCCATTTGTATTTCGCTATTATTTTTTAAAATAGTATCTACAAAATCATTTAAAATTTGATTATCATATTTTTGCCACCATTTATCATAGGCAAAATCTGTATCGTTTCTTTCTAAATTTACATCATTTAATGGGGCACAAGCAAGGATAAAAAATACAAAAAATGATAACAATACCTGCTTAATATTTATGTTTAAAGCACTTAATACCATATTTATTCCTTTGATAAAGCACTTATAGGATTTAAATTTGCGGCATTTCTAGCTGGAAAAAAGCCAAAGACTAAACCTATAAAAACAGAGCTTAAAAGAGCTACAAACAAAGATAAGCTAGAGATAATCATAGAAAAAACACCTAAATAATTTAAAAAATAAACCAAGCTAATAGACAAAATAACGCCAAGAAAAGCACCTATAGAGCATATCATAATAGCTTCTATTAAAAATTGCATTAAAATATCCTCTCTTCTAGCACCAATAGCCATTCTTATGCCGATTTCTCTTGTTCTTTCACTGACAGAAACAAGCATTATATTCATAACACCAACTCCGCCTACTATTAAAGCTATAGCTGCTATTGAAGTGATTAATATTGTCATAGTTCTAGTATTTTCATCTATAGTTTGTCTTATGGCATCTGAATTTACTGTAAAAAAGTCTTTTTGCCCTCTTTTTATCTCTAAAATTCTTGTGATAGCTTGTTCTGCTACTGTTGGTGAGGTATTATCTGCAACCTTTGTTATTATACTGCTTAAAAGTCTGTCTCCTGTTATTTTATTCATCATAGTAGTATATGGTATGTAAAGCCTTACGGTTACATCTTCAGCCCTACTGTTTGCATCTCTTTTTAATACACCTATTACAACAAATGGTTTAGAATCAAAAATTATTGTTTTTCCTAATATATTTTTTGCATTCATATCTGCAAAAAGCCCTTGATGTCCATTATAATCAATCACCACGACATTAGAATTATTTTTTATATCATCACTTGAA
This sequence comes from uncultured Campylobacter sp., assembly GCF_944323605.1. Taxonomy (GTDB): domain Bacteria; phylum Campylobacterota; class Campylobacteria; order Campylobacterales; family Campylobacteraceae; genus Campylobacter_D. Next base: position 39,096 of record NZ_CALUTC010000006.1, on the reverse strand, counting down.
AGCACTCTACCAGCCTCTAATTCAAGACCTTTTATTTTTATTTCATTTATACCTACGCCCTCGCCTCTTGCATTTAAAGATATATTCTTATAAGTAACGATAGCCGATGAATTTACTCTAGCTTCAACAGCTTCAAGTTGAGGCAGAGTTCTTAATGTCTTTAAATCGCTTACATTTAGCCAAGTCCTACCAGAACGAATATCGCCAAAACCTTTACCGGGACGAACTTCTATTGTATTTGTGCCAAGCCTACTAATAGAAGCTAGTATTTGTTCTTGAGAGCCTTTCCCAAGTGCTACAACACAAACTACTGAAGCTATGCCTATTATTATACCCAACATAGTTAGTATAGAACGAAGTTTATGGGCAAGTATAGATGAAAAAGCTATTTTAAAGCATTCAAAAAGCTGATTCTTAAGCAGTGTAAAAGTTTTTACTTCAGCTTTCATTTTTTCAATCTTTATTTCTTGTTTTTCATATGCAGTAGAGCTATCTTTTAAAATTTCTCCATCTTTTATTTCTATAATCCTCTTAGCTTGTGCTGCTATGCTTTGATCGTGAGTTACTAAGACTATGGTATGACCTTCTTTGTTTAAGGATTTTAAAATATTTAGCACCATTATACCGCTTTTACTATCGAGTGCTCCGGTTGGTTCATCGGCTAGTATTAAATCTCCTCCATTCATCAAGGCTCTTGCTATACTTACTCTTTGTTGTTGTCCCCCGCTTAGCTCATTTGGTTTTGAATTTATTTTTGATTCAAGATCTAAATCAGACAGTAAATTTTTAGCTCTTTCGTTTCTAAAATCAGTCTTTTTACCCGCATAAACTGCCGGTAAAGAGACATTTTCTCTTGCAGTTAATAAGCTTAAAAGATTATATCTTTGAAAAATAAAGCCTATATTTTCTCTTCTTAACTTTGCTTTTTCATCTTTATCAAGTTTTGTAACTTCATACTTATCAAAGATATAAGAGCCTGAACTTGGCTCATCTAATGTTCCTATAATATTTAAAAGAGAGGTTTTTCCGCTACCGCTTTGACCTATAATAGCTACAAATTCGCCTCTTTGTATGCTTAAACTAACATTTTTTAATATTTCATTTTGTCCTATATTTTTGCAAATATTTCTTAGTGTTATCATCTAGGTCTCGCATAAGGTGTAGATGCTCCAGAACTTTTTGCACTTGTATTTGCTACTATCAAGTCATCATTTTCATTAACACCCTCTAAAACTTGGGTGTTTATGCCGTCTTTTATGCCTAGTTTTATGTATTTTTTAACAATATTTTGTCCTTTTAAAATCTCAACAAAATACCCTCCACTATCATTTTTTATAGCATATGTTGGAACGGATATGGTATTTGTAGCACTTGCTACTATTATTTTATTTTCAGTGCTCATACCTATACGCAAAAAATTGTTTTCATTTTTAACAAAAAATTTTGCATAATAATAAATCGCACTAGATGTGCTTGATGAATTTGAATTTGATGAATTGCTAGTCGCATCGCTTGTTTCAATATCTGCAGGATCTATGCTTTCTATTTTAGCTTTGTACCTTTTATCTGGATCACTTAATATAGCAAATTCAACCTCACTTCCAACTTTTATCTTATTAACATCAGCCTCCGCTATTTCCATTCTTACTTCCATTTCATCTAAATTTGCTATTCTTACTATGGTAGGGGTATTTTGGTTTGCATTAACAGTTTGACCCTCTTCTACAGCTGTATTTATTATAATCCCGTCCATTGGAGCTAATATAGTAGTGTAACCTAAATCTTTTTGAGCATTTTTAAGCGTTATTTCAAGCTGGACAACCTGAGCTTCAAGCTCTGCTACATTGGCTTTTAAAGTGTAGTAATTATTTTTAAGATTTTCTAAAACTTCCAAAGAAGAAGCTTTTTTATCATATAGTGCTTGTTCCCTTTGATACTGTTTATCAGCTATATCAAGTGCAACCTGCCTACTTTCTAAATTCGCTTTTGCACTTTGAAGTTGTGCCTTGTATATGTTAAGATCATTTTCTTGTTTATCTTTATCAATTTGTGCTATTAAATCCCCTTTTTTAACCTTATCGCCTATATCGACATAAAGCTTTATAATCTGTCCGCTAACCTGTGCGCCGACATCAACCTCTTCCTTAGCATAAACAGTGCCTATAGCCTCTATGCTCTGATTTATAGTGATTCTAGTAATTTTTTGTGTAAGCAGGTGTGTAGTATTGTCTCGTGGATAAAATATATAAAACAATGCTATTAATAAGATTATTAAAATAATAAATAATATCATTTTCTTTTTTTTAGCAAAAGCAAGTAATGATGAAAAAAAATCTTTAAACCTTAATTTTAGTGCTTTCAAAGCTTGTCCCTTGAGTATTTTACTATATCTATTTTAAGTTTTAAAAGTGAATTTAAAGTAAATTCTAGGAAATATTTTTTTAAATTTTAAGATTTTATTTGCTAGAATTTTAAGACATTTTTGCATAAAGGTTTGAGTATGTTTAAAATTTTTGAAAACCGTTTTTCTTGTAGAGAATTTCTAGATAAAGATATAGATAAAGACGATTTTAGGAAGGTTTTAGAACTTGCACGTCTTAGTCCTAGCTCCTTAGGGCTTGAGCCTTGGTATTTTATAGCCACTCAAGATAAAAATAAAATAAAAGAGTTAGGAATAATAGCAAATAATCAAACTCGCGTTAGCACTTGTGCTGCTTTGATAATCATCGTTTCAAGATATGATTTTGCTGCTTATTTCGAGGATAAACTTAGAAAAAGAGATATGAGCAAAGAAGAGATAGAAAAAAGGATACAAGCTTACAAGCCTTTTTTAGAGTCTATGAATTTTGAAGAAAGAAAATCATATTCAAAACAACAAGCTCACATAGCACTTGCTACAATTTTATATGCTGCTACAAGCTTAAATTTGGGTTCTTGTGCTATAGGTGGATTCTCCCAAAAAGATTTAGATAAATATCTTGGACTTGATACAGGCAAAGAGCAAGCTACGGTTATGGTTGCTTTGGGGCATAGAAAAGATAAAGAAATACCTGCAAAGTCTAGATTTAACTTTAATGATGTTGTTAAATTTATATAATACTTAAAGGCAAAATTTCAAAGCATTTTTTATCGCTAAAAAGCTCTAAGCCTGTATCTCTTATTTCCTGCGGTGCAAGAGTGCAGTCTTGTTTTAAAATAACTACAGATAAGCTATTTTGCTCTAGCGGGATAAAATTTTCGTGTTTTACTGTGTATTGTTTTTTGTTAAAATTTATGAAATACGCTTCATTATCAATCTTTGTGCTTAAAAATAATATATTATTGTTGTTTTTATTTACAGTTTTTGCCACAAATTTAGCAAAAGTTTCATTCTTATCAACTTCCTTTAAAAAAGATACAAGATTTAAAAATAAATTATAATCAGCACTTATAGCTAAATTTTTTGGTATTTGTTCATCATTTTTCCAAAGAGCAATAAAATGGCTTATATTTTCACTTTCATATAGCCCATCATTAGCATAAAAACTAAGTGCTATAGCCAAATAATCTCCGCTTAATCTTTCATTTTTCATAGACAAAAGAGCTAACCTAGCTTTTTTTAAAACCTCATCTTTTAGTTTATCTTCTAAAGCTTCGTTCTTAAATTTCTTTTCTAAAATTACCCTAATCGCATTATAAGACAAAGTTCTTTGCTCGCTTTCGCTTATGTTTTTAAGCTCATTTTTAAGATAATCTTGCAAAATATTATCAGCAAAAAGCTCACTTGAGAGCATTACAAAAACTACAAGACAAAAAACAATACTTTCTCTTATTGTATGAAAAAATTTCATATTCTTTAACCTCTTTTAATTCATCTTCTAATTTACTTCCTTTATAAAGAAGAAAAAATGTATTTTTATCATAAAATTTTATACAAAGTTTTAATAAATCTCTTACATTAGTCAAAGCCCTAGAGCTTATCAAATCAGCTGTAAAAAATTCCGTGCTAGCCTCTATCCTTTCCGTTTTTATACTTAAATTTGTAAGTTTTAATTCACTCTTTATCAAAAATAAAAAAGCTGCTTTTTTTTTATTTGGCTCAAAAAGGTAGAATTTAGACCCTAAAACAAGTGCTAAAAAAACGCCCGGAAAACCAGCACCACTCCCTACATCAATAGCATTTTTAACAAAATTTAGATTTTTAAAATCAAGTATTTTAAGGCTGTCTATTATCTCAAATTCTAAGCTTTTAAAATTTGAGATATTATGCACTTTCTGATAAGAAAAAAATAATTCTTCATAAATTTTCAATCTTTTAAAAAAAGTTTCTTTTTTAGAGCTATCAAAATCTTGTAAAAAATTTAAATTTTTCTCTAATTCAGATACATTCAAGTTAAATGCCCCATTTTTTCTTCTTTTATTCTTAGGTATTCTTTGTTAAAGTCGTTTGACTGAATCTTTATGGGTATTCTTTGTTTTAATTCTACTTCAAGTCCTAAACTTTTTATTTTTAAAGGATTATTAGTCATTAAATTTACAGAGCTTATTTTATAATGCTTTAATATAAAATTCACTACATCATATCTTCTTTCATCTTCTTTGAAACCAAGCTTTAAATTTGCTTCTACAGTATCTAAACCCTCATCTTGAAGAGAATAAGCATTTATCTTGTTTAAAAGTCCTATACCTCTGCCTTCTTGCCTTAAATATATAATAAGCCCGCCATTTTCTTGTATATATCTAAGTGCAAAATCAAGCTGCTCTCCACAATCGCATTTTAAAGAAGATAAGGTATCTCCGGTTATGCACTCTGAATGGATTCTAATATTAACATCTCCTTTCAAATCCCCTTTAAATATACATAAATGCTCTTTTTCGCCCTCTTTAAAGCTTTGAATTTGAAAAATTCCAAATTTTGTAGGTAATTTTGCTATTTTAGAAATTTCTATATCCATATTTTAAAACCTTTTATGTTATAATATTTGCTTTTATTTTATCTAAAAAAAGGAAATTTATGTTTAAGAGGTTTAGAAGACTAAGGTTAAACGGTTCTTTAAGGTCTATGCTCAAAGAAACTTCTTTAGATATAAACGATTTTATTTATCCACTTTTTGTTGTTGAAGGAAATGGTATAAAAAATGAAATATCATCTATGCCGGGTGTCTTTCAAATGAGTATAGATGAAATACTAAAAGAGTGTAAAGAACTCACACAACTTGGAATAAAAGCTATCATACTTTTTGGAGTTTTAGATGATGATAAAAAAGATAGTATAGGTAGTGATGCTTTAGATGATGATGGCTTAATAGCAAGAAGTATAAAAGAAATAAAAGCATCTTTTCCAAATTTATTTGTAATAGCAGATCTTTGCTTTTGTGAATACACAGAACACGGTCATTGTGGCATAATAGACCCAAAAACAGAAACAGTTGATAATGACTTAACGCTAGAAATTTCAGCAAAACAAGCATTAGTTCAAGCAAGAGCAGGTGTTGATATGATAGCTCCAAGCGGTATGATGGACGGGATTATATACACACTTAGAAAAGCATTAGATGAAAATGGCTTTTGCAATTTACCGCTTATGAGTTATTCTACAAAATTTGCTTCTAGTTATTACGGACCATTTAGAGAGGTAGCAAAATCAAGCCCAAATAAAGGAGATAGAAAGAGCTACCAAATGGACTATGCAAATGCAAAAGAAGCTTTACTTGAAAGCCTAGAAGATGAAAAACAAGGTGCTGATATATTGATGATAAAACCGGCACTTGCCTATCTTGATGTGGTAAAAGAATTATCTTTAAATACAAAACTTCCAGTATGCGTTTATAATGTAAGCGGAGAATACGCATTGCTTAAAGCCGGAGCTAAACTAGGTGTAATTGATTATGAAAAGGTTCTTTTAGAAACTATGTTTGCTTTTAAAAGAGCTGGAGCAAAACTAATAATAAGCTATCACGCAAAAGAAATAGCTAAAATTTTAAAGGATATGCAGTGAGACACTTTTTAAGCTTGAGAGATTATACAAAAAATGAAATTTTAAAACTGATAGATATGGCTGTTAGTATAAAAAAAGAACCAAGAAAACTACTGCTTGATAAAAAATTAGCTATGATTTTTGAAAAAAGCTCGACAAGAACCAGAATGGCATTTGAGCTAGCTATAAGTGAGCTTGGCGGAAAGGCTTTATTTTTAAGCTCTAATGACTTGCAGTTAAATAGAGGCGAACCTGTAAAGGACACTGCAAGAGTTATAGGATCTATGGTTGATTTTGTAATGCTTAGGGTTAATAAACACGAAACCTTGCTTGAATTTGCTAAGTATTCAAAAGCACCTGTTATAAATGCCCTTAGCGACTTATACCACCCTACTCAAGTTTTAGGTGATTTACTCACCATAAAAGAATACAACAAACAAGGTAAGATAGCCTTTGTTGGCGATAGTAATAATATGTGTAATTCTTGGTTAATAGCGGCTTCTATTTTAGGATTTGAATTAAGCATAGCCATACCTAAAGGCTATAATATAAACAATGAAATTCTTTCTTTTGCCCTAAAAGAAGCTGAAAAAAGCGGAGCTAAGATAGAAATAAGCAATGATAAATTTAAAGCCATAAGCAATAAAGATGTAATCATAACAGATACATGGGTTTCTATGGGTGAAGAGGATAAAAAAGAGCAAAAAATAAAAGATTTTAGCGGCTTTATAATAGACAAGGAAGCTATGAGTTATGCCAACAAAAATGCTATTTTTATGCACTGCTTACCTGCATATAGAGGATTTGAAGTAAGCGAAGATGTTTTTGAGGAACATAGCGAAGTTGTATTTACAGAAGCCACAAACAGACTCTACGTGGTTAAAGCCTTACTTTGCTTTTTGAGCGATGTTGAATGCTAGTTGTAATAAACACTACAGTTGCAAATAAAAAAGACGCTAAGAACTTAGCACGAATGCTAATAGAATCCAAACTATCAGCCTGTGTGCAAATTTCAAAAATAAAAAGCTTTTACCCCTGGCAGAACAAAATACGAAAAGATAAGGAATTTTTATTAAGCATAAAAAGCAAAAGTGAAAATGTAGATAAAATTTTAAAACAATTAAAAGAAAAACACAGTTACGAGCTGCCGGAATTCGTTGTTTTTGAGATAAAAGAAAGCTCTGTGGAATATGAGAAATGGCTTTTTGATTGTATGTAAATAATTTATTTGTTAAAATAATAAAAATTATAAAGGAAAAATAATGAAATTTAGTGGAAAAAATGTATTAATTACAGGTGCTAGCAAAGGCATAGGTGCGTCTATTGCAAGAACTTTGGCTGATTTTAAGCTTAAAGTTTGGATAAATTATAGAAGCAAACCAGAGCTTGCTGATGCCTTGAAAGATGATATAGAAAAATCAGGTGGAAGTGCTGCTGTGATTTGTTTTGATGCTAGCAAAGAAGATGAATTTGAAGCTGCTATAAAAACTATAATACAAAGCGACGGTGAGCTTTCTTACCTAGTAAATAACGCTGGTATAACAAATGATAAGTTAGCATTAAGAATGAGTTTAGCTGACTTTTCTCTAGTTGTAGATACAAATTTAAATTCTGCTTTTTTAGGCTGCAAAGAAGCTTTAAAAGCTATGAGTAAGCAAAGATTTGGTGCGGTTGTAAATATAGCTTCTATAGTTGGAGAAATGGGGAATGCTGGTCAAGTAAATTATTCTGCTAGCAAGGGCGGTATGATAGCTATGACAAAATCTTTTGCAAAAGAAGGAGCTAGTAGAAATTTACGCTTTAACTGCGTTACTCCTGGTTTTATCAAAAGCGATATGACAAACGTTTTAAGTGAAGATATAAAAAAAGCATATGAAAACAACATAGCATTAAAAAGATTTGCAGAACCTGAAGAAGTTGCCAATGCAGTAGCCTTTTTGCTTAGCGATTACGCCTCTTATATAACCGGTGATGTGCTAAAAGTAAATGGCGGACTTTATATGTAAGGAGAAAATATGACAATCAAAGACTTAGTAGAATTTTTAGATAACAATCCACCGGCTTTTTTAGCAACACTTGGAACTTGCGGAAATCCTCGTATAAGACCTATACAAAGTCCGTTACTTTGGGAGGATAAAATTTATTTTTGCACATCAAATACAAAAAATCTTTTTAAACATATACAAAAACACAGCGGCATAGAATTTTGCTCTTGTGCAAAGGATGGAACCTTCCTAAGACTTAGAGCTAATGCTATATTTGAAGATAATGCAAAGGTAAAAGAGGCTATGTTTGAAAAATATCCTATGCTAAAAGATCTTTATCAAAGCCCTAGTAATGCGACTTTTGAAGTATTTTATCTTGATAAATTAAGTGCTAGAAAACAATTTTTAAATGGGGAATTTGAAAGTTTATAAGTTTAATTAAAACTGGAAATTTTCGTATTCTTTTCCAACAAGCACTACATTATCGATGCAAATGACGGGTCTTTTTATAAGGCTTGGATTTTGCAAAACTATATGCTTTAATTCATCTATGCTGGAATTTGATATAAATTCTTTGTTTATTTTTAAATTTTTAGCACTCATACCGCTTGTATTTATCAAAGCATCAAAAGACTTCTTAGATAAAAAGAAGTCAAGTTCTTCTTCGCTTATCTTTTTAATATCTAAAAAATCAAAAGAAATACCTTTAGAATTTAAAAAATCTATACCCTTTTTTACGCTAGAACAATTTTTTATACCATAAAGCTTTATCAAGTCCTAGCCCTTTTTACCAAATCAGCCATCAAAAAAGCTAACTCCAAAGCCTGATCTGCATTTAGTCTTGGGTCGCACTGGGTTTCGTATCTTTTTCTAAGAGTTTCTTCAGTTACATTAGAAATCCCACCCGTGCATTCGGTTACGTCCTGCCCAGTCATTTCAAGATGAACACCTCCGGGATAAACTCCTTCGCTCATAGCTATTTCAAAAAACATTCTGACTTCTTGCATTATCTTATCAAAGGCTCTTGTTTTATAGTTTCCAGCTTTTACAGTGTTTCCGTGCATAGGATCTATACTGTAAATTAAATTCAAACCTTCTTTTTTAAGCTCTCTAAAAATTTGAGGTAAAGAATCTGCTATCTTATCAGCACCCATTCTTATAATAATGTTTAATTTTCCTTCCTCATTATCTTTGTTTAACACAGAAGCCAAAGCCTTAATTTCGTCTGCCTTAGCACTTGGTCCTATTTTAACGCCCAAAGGATTTTTAACACCGCTTAAAAAATGTGCGTGTGCATCATTTACACCTCTTGTTCTTTCACCTATCCAAAGCATATGTGCTGAACAATTATAGGCATCTAAAGTGATGCTGTCTATCCTCGTTAATGCCTCTTCATAAGGCAATAATAAAGCCTCGTGTGAAGTATATATGCTTGTTTCTCTAAGACTAGGTGTATTTGTAGCATTAATCCCACAAGCTTCTATAAAATTTATAGCTTGGGTAATTTTTTCGCTTAATTCGCTATATTTATCACCCAATTCTGCATTTTTCAAAAATGCTAAATTCCAACGATGAACCTCTCTTAAATCAGCTAAACCGCCTCTAGCAAAAGCTCTAAGCAAATTTAAGGTAGTTGCACTTTGATAATATGCATCAATCATTCTCTTAGGATCGGCTTTTCTAGCTTCTTCATCAAATTCAAAGCCATTTACTATATCACCTCTATAGCTTGGCAAAGATTTTCCATTTATTTCTTCAAAATCTGAACTTCTAGGCTTTGCAAACTGACCTGCTACCCTTCCCACTTTTACAACGGGACAACCGCCAGAAAAAGTAAGCACTATTGCCATTTGCAACATTAATTTAAAAGTATCTCTTATGTTGTCTGCACCAAAATTTAAAAAACTTTCAGCACAGTCTCCACCTTGCAATAAAAAAGCCTCTCCTCTAGATACTTTAGCAAGCTTGTTTTTAAGAGCTCTTACCTCGCCGGCAAAAACCAAAGGAGGTAATTTTGCAAGCCTTGTTGTAACTAATTCTAAAGAAGCCTTGTCTTCATAAACAGGCTGCTGTTTTATCGGGTATTTTTTCCAAGAATCTTTAGACCAAGCCATAATGCTTACTTTTATTTTTTTAATTCTTTTATACGAGCAGCTTTTCCTTTTCTATCTCTTAGATAAAAGAGTCTTGCACGACGAACACGTCCTCGTCTTAAAACAGTTATGTTTTCTAAGCTCTCACTATAAATAGGAAAAATTCTTTCAACACCTATATTGTTTGCACCTATTTTTCTTACAGTGAAAGTTTCAGCAGTGCCAGAACCACGTCTTACTATACAAACTCCCTCAAAATTTTGTATCCTGCTCTTGTCGCCTTCTTTAATACGAATCGCAAGTTTTAAGGTATCGCCTGCTCTAAAATCAGGCACTGTTTTTCCTTCTAGCTGTTTTGCTTCAAAATTTTGTATATATTTATTTTTCATAATTCTTCCTTGAAAAAAGGTATTTTTGATACAAAGTTGGATTAAAAAACTTCGTTTTGGCTAAAGACAAAGTTTTTTTTAAAGCTATGATTTTACCGTGATTTCCCTTTAAAAAGGCTGAAGTAGTATTTAAATTTTCATTTTTATAATTAAAAGAAAAAGGTTTTGCAAAAGACGGTGCTTCAAGTAAGTTATCTTCGAAACTCTCTTCATCTAAACTTTGCGAATTGCCCAATACACCATTTATATTTCTGCTTATAGCATCGCTCATACAAAGTGCTGCTAATTCTCCACCGGTTAATACAAAAGAACCTAGTGAAAAAACTTCATTTGCAAAAAGTTCTAGCACCCTTTCATCTATACCTTCATACCTGCCACAAACGAAACAAATATGCTCTTTTTTAGCTAGTCTTTTTGCATCTTTTTGGGTAAAAGGTTTTCCGGCAGGATTTAAAAAAACAAAATGAGTGTTACTGTTGCTTTTGTGTATGTGTTCTAAACATTCACAAAGTGGTTCTACCTGCATTAAAAGCCCGGCTCCGCCACCTATCTTATAAGAATCTACTTTTTTTCTAACATCTTTTGAGAAATCTCTGGGATTAAAAAAATCTGTGCTTATTAAATTTCTAGCTTTAGCTCTGGCAAGAATGGAGTATTCAAAATACGGATATAAAATTTCACAAAATAAAGAAACAAAAGAAAATTTCATATGCTTTTTAATAATTCTAAGGCATTTTTAGCATAAATCTTTTTTGATTTTATATCTACTGATTCTATGTAAAAATCGGCATAAGGTAGATAAAACTGTGTAGCAAAATCTTGTCCTAAAGACTTATCAACTTGCACTAAAAATAAATATGAAGCAGAGGTTTGAAGTATATCAATCACTTTGCCCAATTTTAAGCTATCCTCAAAAATTTCACAGGATATAATATCAAAATAAAAAAACTCATCTTTATTTAATTTACAGTATTTTTTTGTATCTTCTAAGCTCTGATAAAGCTCTAAATTTGTTAAATCTTTTGCTAAATTCACATCTTCATAGCCCTCAAATAATACCAAAGATTTTTCCTTATCGAAGTTTTTTATTTTAAGTGTTCTATCATCAGAACTCATAAAAGCACTGTTTTTTTTAAAGATATAAGGAAAATCGCTTAATATATGAAGCCTTAAATAACCTCTAAGAGCTACAGTTTTGCCTATCTTGGCTACTAGAATTTTATTCATCTATATTTTTAACTGTAACCCTATAAGATATCATATCCTTACTTTTAAAAGCTGAAATAACTGTTTTAATAGCATTTATCATTTTGCCATTTTTTCCTATAAGCTTTCCTGTATCTACCTTATCAGCATAAATTATAATTTCAACAAAATTATCTCCCAAATTAACCGATTTGGTTTGAATTTTATCTGGAAAATCAGCTATTAATTTAGCATATTCTTTTAAAAATTCTTCAGCCATAATTATCTACTCGTAATAGAAGCAACCTTGTCGCTAAGTTTAGCACCAACGCTTTTCCAGTAAGCAAGCCTTTCAGCATCAAATTTTATGACTTCTGGCTCTACCATAGGATTATAATAGCCTATACTTTCTATCCAAGCTCCGTCTCTTCTTTTGCGACTATCAGTAACTACTATTCTGTAAAATGGTCTTTTCTTTCGTCCCATTCTAGTAAGTCTAACAACTGTCATTAAAATCTCCTAAAAATAAAAAATTTTATATATGAATACAAAAAATACACATATATAAAATTTTGCTAAAAACCTCGTCTAGCATTTGACATCATCTGCATTAAATTCTGCATACCAGCTTTTGAGGAAAATTTCTTAGCTAATTTCGCTGCATTTTCAAACTGCTTTAAAAAACGATTTACCTCCATTTGCGAAAGCCCTGCACCACTTGCTATCCTACGTTTTCTGGAATTATTCAAAAGACTAGGATTTTCCCTTTCTTTTGGTGTCATTGATGATATCATAGCCTTTATATGAGTTAGCTGTTTGGAATTTTCAAAATCCATATCCTTAACTGCCGAAGCAACATTTGACATTCCTGGTATCATAGATATTAAAGACTGCATACTTCCAAGTTTGCTAACATTTTGCATTTGATCCAAAAAGTCATTAAAATTAAATTCTCCCTTTTTTATCTTTTGATTTATTTTTTTTGCTTCTTTATCATCTATGATGGTAGCGGTTTTTTCAGCCAAAGAAGCCAAATCCCCCTCTCCCATAATACGACCCACTATCCTATCAGGTATAAAAAGCTCTAAATCAGCGACTTTTTCACCTGTGCCTATGAAACGAAGTGGAATTTGAAGCTGCTTTGCTATGCCAAGAGCTACACCGCCTTTAGTATCAGCATCGAATTTGCTAAGTATAACCCCGCTTATGCCTATGCTTTCATTAAAAGAAGCGGCTGTTTTTACACCGTCTTGACCACTCATAGAATCAGCTACATAAAATGTCTCATCTGGCTCTAATGCTTTTTTTATATCTTTTAGCTCTGATATTAATGTCTCATCTATCGCTAAACGACCTGCGGTATCTACCAATAAAACATCATAAGCTCCAGCTTTAGCCTTTTTAAGAGCTTCTTTTGCTACTATTAAAGCTTTTTTTTCTCCGTCTATGCTAAAAAAATCAAAATCATTATCTTCACAAAGCTTTTGTAACTGTTCAACGGCTGCAAGTCTTTGCAAATCACAAGCTGCTACTAGGACTTTTTTATTTCTTAACTTTAAAAAATTTGCAAGCTTTGCAGTGCTTGTTGTTTTACCTCCACCTTGTAAGCCGCACATTAAAACAACTGTAGGAGGAGTGTTTGAAAAAACAAAACCTTGAGGCTTGTCTTTTACCGTTAAGATATTTTCTAAATTTTGTTTTATAGAGTTTAAGAACTGTTTTTGACCTATACCGATTTTTTTTACATCTTCCTCAACTAAAGCCAAAAGCTCTTTTACAACCTTATGATGCACATCAGCTTTTAATAAAGATTTTTTAAGTGTATCTAAGGCATTTTTCAAGGATTTTTCATCATCGACAAATCTAAGCTTATTAATGGCTGATTTAAACGAATCTCCTATTAATTCGAACAATTCTTTTTCCTCTTTTAAATTAAAGTAAAAATGTGTATTATAACTTATGTTTGCTTTAAAGGTCTTTAAAAATTTAAATTTTTAATATCAAAGCCAAGTTTTTCAAAATCATTATCCAATGGGGCTATAAAATGATAATTAAAAATTTTGCATTCAAAGCTGTGTAAAAACATTCTTACAGAGCGACTTTTTGCATATTTTTCATCGCCTAAAATTCCATTATTTATAAAAGCCGTATGCAAACGAATTTGATGGGTTCTGCCCGTTTTTATAAGTATTTTTGCCAATGTCTTCTTTGCATTGACCATAAGAGGTATGATTTTAGTATGAGCTTCTAAACCGTCTTTTGAAATTTTAGCAAAAGCTGAATTTTTAGTCTTTTTAACCAAAATGGGTTCATCTATATCTATTTCCTGTGGCACAATGCCATTAAGTATTGCTATATAGCTCTTATATACCTTTTGTTCTTTAAATTCTTTTACACATTTTATGCGAAAATCTTCATCTTTACACAAAAGCAAAAGTCCGCTTGTTTCTTTGTCTAATCTATTTAAAAGCCTTGTTTTTAATTTATCTTGAATTTCTTCGCTTAAAACAGAATAAGGCTTATTAACGGCTATGATTTTATCGTCTTCAAAGATTATTTTTATATCTTGCAACTTTTTAACCGTAAATTTTGCAGAGCTATTTAACATAGTTCTAGCCATTTGAAGTTTTTCATTTTTATAAAAAACCAAACCTCTATCTATTAGCTCTTTTGCCTTTGAGTTAGAAATTTTTTCTTGCAAGGCTAAAAGTTTATAGGCTTTTTCTTTATTCATAATAAAGCCTTGATGTGATCTGTAATCAAGTTCAAATTTGGCTTAAATTTCAAAGAAACAGCCTTATCGCAAGTATCTATAAATTCTCTAAGCTTTGGTATATCATAACAAATATAGGCATTATCAAGCATTGAAAAGAGGGATACTTGATTATGTATGTAAGGTCCAGAAATCAAAATTTTATTAAACTGTGCTACTTCTATTGGATTATGTCCTCCCACGCCTTTTATAAAAGATCCACAAAGAACCACAATATCGGCGATAGAGTAAAAATTCACTAACTCATTAAGCGTATCTAGCAAAAAAACTGAACTTAACTTATCGCTATTAAAATTTTCACCATAATTACTAAATTTATCAAAACTTAAAGCGTATTTTTTACTATAATCCTTGCAAAATTCTTCAACCTTTTCAAATCTCTCTGGATGCCTTGGTGCTATGATTAAAATTTCATCTTTTCTTGGCTTGAAAAAATTTAACAAAAGCTCTTCTTCTTTATCGTGAGTGCTAGCAAAAAGTATTATTTTTTTATCTACTTTTTTATATATTTTTTGCACGGTAGAGCTAAGTGCTGCTTTTATATTAAAATACTCTATAACATTTTTAGCCCCAAGCTCCTCTAGTCTTTGTTTATCTAAGGCACTTTGAGCAAACACCTCATCTATGTAAGAAAAAAGGGTTTTATAAAAAAAAGAAAATCTCTTATATCTGTGAAAGGATTTATCAGAAAGCCTAGCATTGAGTAGTATGACCTTTGCTCCTCTTAATTTAGCAACAAAAATCAACATAAGCCAAAGTTCAGCCTCAAATATAACAAGAACCTTACAAGGACTAAACCAAAAAGGTATAAAAATTTCAAAAGCTAAAAAAGAAACATTCTTGCAAAAAGTCTTAGCTTCCAAAAAGCCTGTTTGAGTGATGCAAGTTATTCGTTTATCCTCGAAATTTGAGCTTAATTTTTTTATGCTTCTTGCCTCACCAAAGGAGCAAACGTGAAAATGTATATCACTTTTTTTTAATTTATTTTTATATAAAAAAAATCTAGCCTTTATGCTTTGTCTGTATTTATCCTTGGTAAAAGACAGTATAAGCAAAAAAGGTAAGGATAAAATATATAATATGCTAAGTAAAATATAGTATAAAAATACTATCAATTCGCACTTTCAGCAATTTTTTCTTTATTATTTTCTTTTTCTATCTCTTTATATAAAATTCTACCACAATGAGGACAAGTAACTATTTCAGAACCCTTTATCACGGCTAGGTATGTTTTATCATATATTCTCATAAAACAACCATAACAAGCTTGTTTTTTAACTGGCACTACAGCTGTATTTTTGGCCCATTTGCGAATTTTTTCATAAAATCCTAAAACCTTGTGGTTTATTTGCTCTACTAATTTTGATTTTTTGTCAAAAACTAAGGATCTTTGTTTTTCAAGCTCTTTCATTCTGGCTTCAACATCGACACTTATATCTTTTAAATTCTCTTCTTCTTTTTGCTTATTGCTAAGCAATTCTTCTTTTATTTTTTCTTTACTTTTTAACAATCTATCAAGTTTTTCTATTTCTTCATTAGCAACCTCTAGCTGCTCTTTTAGTATATCCTCTTCAATCTGTAAAGCATTAGCTTCTTTTGCAGTTTTAACAGAAGCTGATTTTTTGCTAAGCTCATCTATCCTTTCTTTGAATTGTTTTATATGCAAATCATTTTGCACCTGTTCTTTTTTTATATCTGAAATTTCATCATTACAAGTATTTATTTCTTTTTGAAATTTGTCTATTTTTGACTGTGTGTCTTTTAAATTTTTACTTATATCCTCTATTTTAGGTGCGAAACTATCAATTTCCTTGTCTATTTCAGATAACTCGACTAATTGCTTTAAATATTTATTCATACCTTTTCCTTTTTTTCTCTAAGAAAGTCTAAATGGATTTTTTGAATTTGTAATTATAACCTTTAATGGCAAATTTTGCAAAGAATTTGCTAAAGATTTTGAAAAACACTCCTCGCTTTCAAAGTGTCCTATATCAATCAAACTTAAACCATTGCTAATAGCCTCTAATGCTTGATGATACTTAAAATCTCCGCTTAAAAAACAGTCCGCTTTTACAAATGGTATCAAATCTCCACCGCTTCCAGTGCAAATGGCTATGCGATTTATTTTTTCTTTGCCACAAAAAGCATTTTTAATCATACTCAGGGATAGTTTTTGTTTAAGCAAGGTAAGCAAGGAAGAAAAAGTGCTTTCTATATCAATGTATATTAAAAAATTATCTTGCGTATAATGCTTAAAGCCCAAAATTTCTTCAGTAAAATATATATTTAAATGAGATTTGTCATAGTTTGTATGCAAAGAAATCAAAGAAATATTCTTTTTAACCATAGTTTTTACAAGAGAATTTGGATACAAATCATTAGCTAAATTTTTTAAAGGCTTAAATATAAGAGGATGATGTGTAATCAAAAGAGAATTTTCGCTACATTCATCAAGCAAATTTTCATCTATATCAAGGCTTAGATAAACTGTTGAAATTTCATCTTCAAAATTACCCAACAAAAGCCCACTATTATCCCATTTTTCTTGGCTTTCAAAAGGGCTTATGCTGTCTAAAAATTTATATATTTTCTCAAGTTTCATTTAAATTTTCTTTGTAATTTAAGGCACAAGCCTTTGAAAGTTCTCTAATCTTTAGCATATACTCCTGTCTTTTAGTGCTTGAAATAGCACCTCTTGCATCTAGCAAATTAAATATATGAGCTGCTTGCATACAGTAATCATAAGCAGGAAGTGAAAGTTTGTTTTCAAGTATATGTTTGCACTCTTTATAAGCATTATCAAAATTTTCATTTAGCCGCTCTACTGTGCTTAGTTCAAAATTATACTTACTGTGTTCAAATTCTCCTTGTTTATGCACATCTTTATAGCTTATCTTTTCTCCATTAAATTCGCTCCAAAGTATGTCATAAACAGAATTTACATTTTGCAAATACATAGCAAGTCTTTCAAGACCGTAAGTTATTTCAACGCTTATTAAATCAAGTGCCAAGCCTCCGACCTGCTGAAAATATGTAAATTGAGTTATTTCCATACCATCAAGCCAAACTTCCCAACCAAGCCCCCAAGCACCAAGAGAAGGACTCTCCCAATTATCTTCTACAAATCTGATATCGTGATTTTTTAAATCAAAACCCAAGCACTCAAGACTCTTTAAATAAAGCTCTTGTATATCGTCTGGACTAGGTTTTATAAGGACTTGAAACTGGTAGTAAGCACCTAAACGGTTTGGATTATCACCGTATCTTCCATCTGTTGGTCTTCTGCTAGGTGCTACATAAGCGGTCGCCCACGGTTTTTTGCCTAAACTTCTTAGAAAGGTTGCAGGGTGAAATGTGCCTGCTCCAGCTGGCATATCATAAGGTTGCATAATAGCACAGCCTTTGTCCTGCCAAAAATTTTGTAATCTTAAAATCATTTCAGAAAAAGATAGCATCATTTATCCTCGCTAGGATTTGTATTTTGATTCTTGTTAGTTTCTTTGTTTTGAGTAAAATTATCTATAGCCTTATTCCACATCATTTTATACTTTCTTTTAAGAAATTCTACCTCATCTTGAGCGTGTTTTAACTGTGAATTTAAAGCATCTATAGTTTTTCTATCCTCATCATAAATTTCTTGCATAGAATAAAGAGCATCTTTTAAAAATTTGTTTTCTCTTTGCAAGACCTCTAATGTTTCATCTTTTGCATCCAAAACTTTTTCGTGCAAATTCAATATAGTGCCTATTGTTTTTTCTACAAAACTTTCTCCAGCTAAGCTTATAGAATCAACAGGTAAAGGTTCGCTTGAATTTCTACTTGGCACAACGCTAAAAGTGCCTTGATTTGCTTCTATGTAAATTTTACCGTCTTCTTCTTTAAAATTTAAAGCATTGTTTGCCATCATTCCTTTAACCACATCTTCATTTAGATGAACTAATTTGCAAAATTCCTTAAGTTCTAGATAAGTTTGCATAAGCTTTCCTTGTTTAGAGCAAAACTTCAACCATTTTAGAATCGGCTACAAGTTTTTCCTCTTGTTTTTTTCTGTCTTCTAAAAGAGCTTTACTTAGTAAATCGTCATTTACAGCTAAAATTTGAATAGCAAGATAAGCAGCATTAATAGCACCAGCTTTTCCTATGGCAACTGTAGCCACAGGTATCCCGCTTGGCATTTGCACTGTGGAATACAAAGAATCCATACTTGCTAAATTCGAACCGGGCATTGGTATTCCGATTACAGGTTTTACCGTGTAAGCAGCGACTGCTCCCGCTAAATGTGCTGCCATACCAGCAGCGGCTATAAAAACTTTAGCACCTCTTTTTTCAGCATCTTTTATGTATTCTTTTGTCCTTGTGGGACTTCTATGTGCTGAAGTAATTACTAGCTCGTATTTTACATTAAAAGATTGAAGGATTTTACTAGCCTCATTTACAATCTCATAATCACTTTTACTACCCATTAAAATAGAAACAAAATTCATTTTATCACCTTCTTAAAAAAGAGAATTTAGGCAAAGAAACTGGTAGGGTAATTTCATTTTCATTACCGCTATGAATTTCTTTGAATTCTTTATTAGTTTTTGATAGTAATTTTTTAAATTCTACAAAATATTTGCTATCTTTTTTATAAATTTTACCAAGCTCATTTTCTTTTTCATCTATGTGTGAATTTAAGGGACAAAGTATTTCATAGCTTTCGTTTAAAGCTATTTTGCCTTTACATTTGAAAAAATTTCCATCTTCACTAAAGGCACATACTTGCTTGCTGCCCTGCTCTATACTACTTGAAAGATTTTGAGTATCTTGTCTATCTAATGCCCTATTTACAAGGTATCCATCTGTAAAACCACGGTTTGCTAAGGTTTGTATTTCAGACTCATAATGTTTAGGATTAAAATTTCCGCTTAAAGCATCATCTATAGCCATTCTATAAGTTCTAGTAGCAAGAGCTACGTAGTATTCACTTTTTGTTCTACCCTCTATCTTAAAGGCATTTATACAGTTTTCTTTTATAATTTGCTCTACATAAGTGCATAAATTTAAATCCTTAGAATTAAAAATATGAGTTCCCTTTTCATCTTGCTCTAATCTAAACAATGTCCCATTTTTACCTTTTGCGTAAAGCTCATAAGAAAACCTACAATCATTAGCACAAGAACCACGGTTACTCATTCTACCACTTTGCACAGAAGATATTAGGCAACGTCCAGAATAAGCAAAGCACATAGAGCCATGCACGAAAGCTTCTAATTCTAAATTTTTACAATGCTCTTTAATGATTTTTGCCTCTTTCAAACTCAATTCTCTAGCTATAACCACCCTTTTTGCACCTAATTTTTCATAGGCTTGTGCGTCTAAATAATTTAAAACATTAGCTTGTGTTGATATATGCAATGCTATATCTAATTTCATTTCCTTTATCAAATTTGCCACACCCAAAGAAGCTATTATAAAAGCATCGGGCTTCATATCGTAAAGTTTTTTTATATGTTTTTTTAAATTTTCAATTTGAGAAGAAAAATAAAAAGCATTTAATGTAACAAAAATTTTTTTACCTAGAGAGTGAGTGTAATTTACAGCTTCTTTAAAGCTTTCATAATCAAATTCTTTAGCAGTTGCAGCTCTTAAAGAAAAGTTATTAAGCCCTGCATAAACAGCATCTGCACCGTAAGCTAGAGCTATTTTAAGCTTAGTGTAATTTCCAGCAGGTGCCACTAACTCGGGCTTTAGCATTATTTTTTGCCTAAATTTGCTATCAAGGCTTCTATGTCGTCATTAGTAACGACATCGTCATTATCATCACCATTTATATAAACAGCAGAAGAGACCCTTTTACTATCGTCTTTTTTGCTTTCAAAAAGAGAAGTAAGGTATTTATTTAATGCTCTCATCACATTTATAACTCTTTCTATCTTTTGTCTATGTATATCTTGATATTGCATAGCATCCATAGAAACCATAATTTCATTTTGTCCATTCTGCAAACGAGTAAAAATTTCTGAAAATTTTTCTGACATAGCCTCGTTTGCCTCAGCTCTATCTTTGAAAGTTTGCACAGCAGGAAATTTTTCTTTTAATATATTAAAAATTTCTATATTTTTCTTATTACAACTTTCTATTTCTTGCAAAAAGAATTCCGATTGCGAAAAATACTTATCCATAAGTTCAAGCCTATCCATAAGCTCTATAGCCTTAACTTCGCTATCTCTAGTAACATCGTCTAATTGATGAACAACCTTATGTTCTTCATTAGGTGGAGGAGGTGGCCAATGAGCATCAGCTTCTACTCTATATCCATCATCTACATTTCCTCTGACATAATCATCTTTGCTATCTAAATCGCAAAGTTCATTACTGCCGTCCATCAAATTATCAAGCTCTTCTTGTGTCATAGCAAGTCCTTCACAAAACAAAAGCTTCATTATAATAAATTTTTCATAATTTATCAATCAAAAATAAGTTAAAAAGGCATAAAAAAATTATTTTATAAAATGCTCATCTTTTTTTTATTAATTTAAACTTAATTTAAAAAAAATATACTACAATTTTAAAATATATTTCACATAAGGAGAAAATATGGGAAAATTCGTGAATAGCGTAGATGAATTTTTTTCATTCTGTAAAGATAATGAAGTTTTATTTGTAGATTTTAGATTTACAGATATGATAGGCACTTGGCATCACATAACTTATAACTTATCAGTGATAAATAAAGAACATTTTGAAGAAGGAATTCCATTTGATGGTAGCTCACTTGATGGTTGGCAACCCGTGCAACAATCAGATATGATACTAAAACCAGACGCACAAAGTGCTTTTTTAGATCCATTTACCGCTGATCCTACAGTGATAGTTTTTTGCGATGTTTATGATATTTACAAGGGTCAAATGTATGAAAAATGTCCTAGAAGCATAGCAAAAAAGGCTATGGATTTTCTCAAAAATAGCGATATAGCTGATACTGCATATTTTGGACCTGAAAATGAATTTTTCATATTTGATAGTGTTAAAATAGTCGATAATATACACTGTGCAAAATATGAAATAGATACTGAAGAAGGTGATTGGAACGATGATAAAGACTTTGTAGATGGATACAATACGGGACATAGACCTAGAACAAAAGGCGGATATTTTCCTGTGCAACCAATAGATTCTATGGTTGATTTAAGGGCTGAAATGGTGCAAACTCTGGAAAAAGTGGGTTTAAAAACATTCGTCCATCATCACGAAGTCGCTCAAGGACAAGGGGAAATAGGCGTAAATTTTGGAACCTTAGTCGAGGCTGCTGATAATGTGCAAATTTACAAATACGTAGTAAGAATGGTAGCACATCTTAACGGAAAGACAGCTACATTTATGCCAAAACCACTTTATGGAGATAATGGCAGCGGTATGCATGTGCATATGAGTCTTTGGAAAAATGGCGTGAATTTATTTTACGATGAAAAGGGTTATGGAAAATTAAGCCAAACGGCTATAAACTACATAGGTGGTATATTAGGTCATGCAAGAAGTGTGGCAGCTTTTACAAATCCTAGCTCAAATTCATATAAAAGACTAATACCTGGCTTTGAAGCCCCGTCTATATTAACTTATTCTTGTCAAAACAGAAGTGCTAGCTGCCGTGTTCCATACGGTATAGGTAAAAATTCGGCACGTGTTGAAATTCGCTTTCCAGACAGCACAGCAAATCCTTACTTAGCCTTTGTTTCTTTGCTTATGGCAGGGCTTGATGGCATAAAAAATAAAACAGTTCCTGTTGGACCAATGGATGAAAATTTATTTGAATTAACACTTGATGAGATAAGAGAAAAGGGCATAGAACAGTTACCTCACACCCTAAGAGGCAGCCTTGAAGCCTTGATAAGATATAATTCATACCTAAAGCCTGTGATGAGCGATGTCTTTATAGATGATTATCAACACCTTAAATTTAGAACTCAAGTTTGGCCTGTGGAAGCTAGACCTACTGCGTATGAATTTAAAACTTGTTATTCTTGCTAAATTTAAGCTCAGCTTTTGCTGGGCTTAACAATGAACTTTTTTAAACTATATTTTTAATACAAATTAACTAACTGTAAAAAACTTGTCAGCTTCTTGCTTTAAATCTAAATAAAGTTTATTTAAATCCTTGCCGCAAATTCTAGTTTGTGCTATGGTGGTTATGAAATTTGTATCACCAAAATATCTTGGCACAAGATGATAATGCAAATGTGTAGGTATGCCAGCTCCAGCAACATCGCTTAAATTCATACCTAAATTTACTCCTTGTGCTTTTAAAATTTTTCTTAAAGCAAGCTCTCCCTTTTTAACAAGCAAACTCATCTCAAGCCAAACCTCATCTCTTAAATCTGACAAATTAGCTATATGCTCATAAGGTATTACCATAAAATGTCCGGGAGTGTAAGGATATAAATTCATTATACAGTAACAAAATTTAGCCCTAAAAAATACACCTTTTTCTTCATCATCTTTTTTATCTATATTGCAAAATGGGCATATATCTTGTTTTTGGCTTAAATATTTGCTTCTGTGTGGCGAATGTATAACCTCTAGCATATCATCTCCTTACAAAGTCTAAACTTGCTTTAAAAACATCGCTTTGTCTCATAAAATATTCACCTATCAAAAAAGCATCGACCCCGGCACTGTCTAGCTCAAGCAAAATGTTTTTATCATCAAGACCGCTTTCAGCAACCCTTATAAGCTCTTTTGGCATAAGCTCAAAGAGTTTATAGCCCAGCTTCATATCCATAGAAAAATCATCTAAATTTCTGTGATTTACTCCTATAATCTTAGCTTCAGCAAATATAGCTTTTTCTAAATCTTCCTCGCTATGAATTTCAAATAAAACTTCTAAATTTAAGGACTTAGCAAAGGCATATAAGCTTTTTAACTCTTCCTTGCTCAGACTTTTAGCTATAAGAAGTAAAAAATCAGCCCCTGCATTAAAGCTTTCTAAAATTTGATACTCATCAAAGATAAAATCTTTTCTAAGCAATGGTAAAGAAAGTTTTTTACTAAGTTCGTTTAAGTATGATAAAGAGCCTTTAAAAAAATGCTCTTCTGTCAAAACAGAGATAGCTGCTACTCCTGCTCTTTCGTATTCTTGTGCTAAATCTAAAAAATTAAAATTTTCTCTTATAACACCCTTGCTAGGACTAGCTTTTTTAAGCTCTGCTATTATATTTAATTTTTCATTATTTCTTTTTAATAAAGATTTTACATCTTTAAAAGCCCTATTTTTAGGCATCATACTTTCTAAATGCTTATAAGGTTTTTCTTTCTTTTTAAGTTTTAAATCCTCTTTCGTTTTATTGAAAATATCATCTAAAATCAATCCTTAACTCCTAAACAAGAATTTATAGCCTTAATATGCTCTTTATATTCGCTTGAATTTATCATATCGTTTTTAGAATCATACTTAAGGGCTTCTTGCATTAAGTCAAGAGCTTTTTCGCACTTGCCTTGTTTGTAATAACCCCAAGCCAATGAATCTAAATAATACACATTTTTAGGCTCTGCTTTTAAGGCTAAATTTACAAGCTCTATACCTTTTGATACATTTACATTATGATCTATTAGCAAGTATCCATAAAAATTTAGTACGTGAGCCTCGCTATTTTTATTTACAGATTTATCAAATTTTTCTATGATGGATTTTAATTTTTTTTCATTTACAGTATTTGTTTTTCTCATATCTTCGTATTCTATTATAGCGGATATGCTAAGAAAGGTTGTATTTTTTGTTTTG
Source organism: uncultured Campylobacter sp. (assembly GCF_944323605.1). Lineage (GTDB taxonomy): Bacteria > Campylobacterota > Campylobacteria > Campylobacterales > Campylobacteraceae > Campylobacter_D. The sequence goes on along the minus strand of NZ_CALUTC010000006.1, from coordinate 14,955 downwards.
TTATAAAGTCTATTTGCAAAATTATTAGCTGTTTGAGAATCTTTCATAACCTCTAAAATAAAATATATAGGCAAAGAATTATTTTCTAAATAGCTACTTATATTATCGTAAAGCTCTTGTTTTTTTCCAAAATTATAATAAGCTGATATAACATTTAGTAAAAATTCTGGATTCTGGCTAAGCTCATAAAGCTCCAATGATATATCTTTAAATCCTTCCAAATTTTTCTCATTTGCATATATCATAGCAAGTCTAGCACAAACTAGCAAGGAGCATTTATTGTTGTTTGCTTTTATAAAATCTTTAAGAATTTTTTTTGAAGCTTCTTTGTTGTTTAGCAAAAATTCAAGTTCTGAAATTTTTATACTCAAAGCTTCGCTAGGTTTAAATTGATCTGGAAGTAAGCTATTAGCACTTTTATAATAACTCAAAGCCTTGTTTAAATTTTTACTAAACAAATAAAGATCTCCGGCTAATTCGTAATTTCTAAAATCTTTATCTTTTTTTATCAATCTCTCAAGCAAAATCAGAGCATTTTTAATATCTGCAAATTTAACATAATAAGAAATCCTCACCTTTATAATATTGGCTGTATCGTATTTTTTAGCCATTTCATTCATTGAATCAAGTATTTTTTTATCGCTATTATTTAGTATGGCTAAAACAAACGCTCTTTCAAGTAAGGAAGGCTCTTTGTATTCTTTATATAATTCTAAAAAAACTGCACTAGCAGAACTAAAATCTCTAACGCTTTCGTAAGCTAATGCCCTTAAAAGCTTTGTATTAAAAGTCTCCTCTGTTACCACTAAAGAGTTATTAGCTGCAACTTTATTTTCCTGCTTAACAGCACAAGCTGCAAAAAACAAGCTTAAACAAACTAAAAACACACGCCAATACATTCTTTTTCAAGCTCCTTTTTATGTGTTTTAAAATATTCCCAAAATGGAAAAGTTTTGCACTGTTTAGGTCTTAGATCATAAATTTTACATTTTTTGCTATCTGTATCAAGAAAGATACAAGCAAAGCCATTTTCGTAAGGCACTTCTTTTAAACTGTATTTTATGCCAAGTTTTATTGTATATAGTTTTTTAAAATCTTTTAAATTTAAGCTCAAACTAGATGATATAGCTTTCATCTCATCTTTGCTTACAAATATATACCCGCTTTCGCCCGTGCAGCATTTGGCATTGCACTTTTCACAAGCTTTTTCATCAAAACTATAGTTAAAATTTTCTTTATAAATCAAGACTTTTTATCCTTAAAGACGATGAAAGTTCTTGCATTTGTGGGCTTATGATTTTATCTTTATACATAAAAAATGGTCTCATAACCTCGCAAACCCCATTAAAAGACTTTTTTGCTTCCAATAAAACCAACCTCGCCTTGCTTTTTTCATCTTTATAAACAAAACAAATTTTACTAAGTCTAAGTTTATATTTAGTAAGAGTAGAGCAAATACTTTCTAAAGCAGAACTTTCGTAACAAAAATAAAGTGTTCCATTTGCTTTAAGCAAACTATTTGATTTTTTAATAAAGCTATCTAGGCAAAATGAGCTTTGAAATTTGCTAACTTTTTTATGCAAATTTGTGCTTTCATACGCACCATTTCTGTAAAATGGAGGATTGCATAGTATAAAATCAATTTTTTTTTTATGAGAAAAGTTAAAAAAATCCTCACAAAAAAGCTGGGCTGATATGTTATTTTGCTTTAAATTTATCTCACAAAGTTCATAATTTTGCTGCAAAATATCTAGCAAAAAAAGCTCTATTTTTTCAAATTTATGCTTTAATAAAATTCCTATTATGCCGCAACCACAGCCAACTTCAAGCACAGAGCCTTTTAATTTATGCTTTGAAATGAAATCATAAAGTAGCAAGGTATCGCTATTGTATCTATAGCCATCTTTTAGCTGGGTAAAAGTAAATTCTCTCATTTTAATCTCTCTTAAGCAGATTGTATAATAATTTTGTAATGCAATAAAAAATTTAGCCATATAGTTTTATTTTAATCAGTAAATATTTTTGCTTTTTTGTAAAGTAAAAATTTAAAAATTAATATTTTTTTAAAAATAAGTATTGACTTAGAGTAGGTCTAATGTTTTATAATAAGCAAAAATTAAGAAAGGAAGAAAATGGATATTTTTCAAAGAGATATGTCAGGAGAGCCTGTAAATCCAGAAGATGATGATTATCACAAAATTTTAGAAGTGATTAAAAATGCCCAAAAAATAATAGCTAGATTAAACACTGGCTATCACGATGAAAATGAGGTAAGGCAAATTTTAAGAGAATTAACAGGAAACAATATAGACGATAGTGTATGGCTTTTACCCCCATTTTACACGGATTTTGGACGAAACATACATCTTGGAAAAAATGTTTTTATAAATCACTGCTGTGAATTTATGGATAGGGGTGGAATTTACATAGGAGATGATGTTTTTATAGGACCTAAAGTAAATTTAGCGACTATAAATCACGACATAAATCCTTACAATAGAAAAACCACTATTTGCAAAGCCATACACATAGAAGATAGAGTGTGGATAGGGCTTGGAGCTATAATCTGTGCTGGTGTTAGAATAGGAGAAAATTCTATCATAGCCGCAGGTGCAGTGGTAACAAAAGATGTGCCACCAAATTCAATAGTTGGTGGCAATCCAGCAAAGATCATTAAAGAAATAGAACAAAAAGGACTGTGATGTTTAGGATTATTTTTTGTGTATTTTTGTTATGTAGTCAATATTTTGCTAAGGAGAATTTTATGATTATAGCACAATTAAACGAGGAAAAATTTAATATAACACTTGAAAATAATAAAGCTAGTGCGGAATTTTTAACACAGCTTCCGCTTGAGCTTTCTTTTTCTGATTATGTTCATAAAGAAAAAATAGCACATTTAGAAAAACCTTTATCTATAAAGCATACAAATGGATATGCTCCTAAGATTGGGGACTTTTTTTATTATAGTCCTTGGGGAAATATAGGCATCTTTTACGAAAAACAAAGCCCAGCAAGTGGCTTGGTATATCTTGGTAAAGTAGATAAGAAGCTTGTAGAAAAGCTTAAAAACACAAACAGCGATTTCAAGCTTAAAATTTACGAATTAAAATAAAAATATATAGATTGAAAACTTTTACTTCTTAGTTAAGATACTAAAAAGTAAAAGTTAATAAGGGCTTAAAAGCCTAAATTTACGCCTCCATCATCGCCTAGTTTATAATTTGCCGCCTTACCTGTTTCGCTTTCAAGATGGCATACATTGGCTAGTCTTGGCTTACCCTCAAGTATCTTTGCACTTGAGCTTTTAGCAGAACTCTTTGTTATCTGCACTCTGGAAGTATCGGCATTAGAACTGGTGCAAGTATAAATAGCACCATTGTCAAGTTTTTCTTCAAAAATAACTTCTTTATCTGTAGCCATAGCTATATAAAGAGGATAAAGCTCATCTAAAAGCTTAGAGCTAAGCTCTTTTGCTATTTTAGCACTTGCTTTTTCATCGCTTCTTACATCATTTTCCTTGACTAAAATACTTACAGTAAGTGTATCAGAGAGCTTTATCTCCCTAGTAGCAAACAATATAAGCTTATAATCAATTACCACGTCTCCTTTTATGCTTTGAGTGTCTGCAACGGTTATATTTGAACCCTGATTCGAGCTAGCACCTATCTTTCTAAGATTAAAAATAAGCATATAATCAGTGCCTAAGACATTTCCTAGCTTATATAAGTCATCGCTTGAACTATCCTCGCTTTTAAGCAAATTTTTTTCTGCCTTGTAGTATTTATCACTTTTTCTATCAAGCACTGTTACTTTCTTGCTTTTCACAAGCTCGTTTGTGATATTTTGCAAGATATTATCTCCGATAGCTTTAAAGACAGAATCATTAAATATAGCTATATGAGGCTTTTCGCTTCTTTTAAAAAGAGTCTTATACACATTTACCGAAACCACATACTCTTTTGTATCTGGCTCTATAGATACGCTCGTTATCTCATAGCTATCTATCCTGCCTTTTGCAGCACTTTGAATTTTATTATCTAAAACATTTGTGTAACCTAGCAAGTAAGTATGTGCTCTTTGATTTATACCTTGTTTTACATCTATGCTAAGACCTTTCATTTTAGAAAGTGCGTTTGCTAGTGCATTTAAGGTAGCTTCTTCCCTAGTTTGTCCGCTGCCTTCTCCTTGAGATACATTGATATATGTTCCGTCTTTATTGCTAAGAGATATGCCTATATTTTTCCCAAAATTTGTGCTAGTGTTTGTTTCAGCAAAAGCAAAAGATAGGGCAAAAAAACATATACTTAAGATTTTAAATTTCATAAAAACCTCACCAAGTTACAGCTTTGCTAGAGCCTGTTTTGCTAACAGTTTGCTCATCTTCCCAATAAGCCAAACCACTTGTTAAATCAGTTACTGTTAAATGAAAAAAATATTCAGCTTGAATTTTACCGTTAGGAAGTTTTACAGTGTCTTGTCTTATCTTTCCTGCAAGTGAAAAATCTGGGGATACTAAAGTTCCTTTTTTTGCTATGGTAGCTTGATTAAATTCATCATTATCTCTTAAATTTCTTACATCATGACTCATACTATCTTTTGCCCCACCTGCTGCAACTGCAGTTGTTAAAACAAATTTTCCTGATTTTCTAAGAGCTATGGTAATCTTTGAAATCATTCTATCTGTATCTATCCTTTGAGGAGTATCATTTACTATCCTACCTATTGCTATAACCTTTCTTTGCCCCGGTCTTATACTAGCAAAGGCTGGGTCTTTAAGCATAGACTGTATCATAGTATCAGCAGCATTTTCAAAATCTTCTCTATCAAGCCCTAAAGTAAGAGCATCTCCTTGTTTTTCTTGACCTGCTCTTCCGTCAGTGTATGAAACCGCACTAGAACAAGCATTTAAAAGAAAAGCACTAAGCAAACTTAAACCTAAAATTTTTATTTTTGTCATTTCTTATCCTTTCGTAAGTGTTATCTTAAAATCAACAGCATCTTTGTTTTCTGATACTCTTTGTATTACAAACTCTTGATTTTCCTTAAGTTTTATATTGTTTTTCTTTTCCGAATAAGAAGGAGTTTGTATCTTAAAGCCATCCTCATCTAACCAAGAAATACTATACGATAAAGTCTCTGAATCCTCGCTAAATAAGATAAGTTCTATTTCTAATAAAGAATTTGAATTTATTCTGTAATTAAAACTTTTAACTATATCTTCACTAAAGCCTTCAAAAACTATATGTTTTTTAATCCTTTCTTGCATAGGATCAACTGTTTTGCTAGCACAAGCGACAAAAAACAAAGTTGCCAAAGCCAAGATTAATATTCTTTTCATCTATCCTCCTGTATGAGATATGTTAAATTTGTAGAATTTACGCTGAATGACCTCAATATAAGTAAGGTATTTTTACTTTTGTCTATATTATCATTTTTATATAAAAGTCCGCCCATATTATCAGTAAGTTCTATATAGCCATTATTTTCTATCATAAGAACTTGTGCATTTTTTGGCAAAGATGACCAATATCTAACATCTGCTCTAGTAGTAGCTGAATTTATTATAGAGCTTGCTAAGGCAGCCCAGCCTCCTGCATTATTTGATACGACCATATTAACAGCGGTTTTTGAAATACTTGAAACAATGGCTTTAAAAATTTTAGCAGGTAATAAAATCTTAAATTCAGTAGCTATAATATCGTCAAAATTTGCAACCTCAACAGTTCTTTTATCTCCCGCTTTTATGTAATGAAACGATGAAGGTCTAGCCTTTAAAACCGGTAAAGCAAATGAGGTTGTTATTATACTATCGTTAAAAGAATAAGGTATAGTAAAACTCATTTCGTATAATCCCGCACCAAGCCCATTTTCATAAACTACAAATATATATTTTTTAAGTTTTTCTGGAGAGCTTGAATTTGCGTATTGATTAAAGACATTAAATTCTTTTTTAATTTCAGCATTGTTTGAGTGTGTTACGGCAATTTCTTTAAACAAATCAGCAGCTTTTGAATAATCCCTTTCTAAGAAAAAAAACACAGAGCTAATATAAGTAGCGTAAGGATTTATAAAATTTTGCGATGTTTTAAATTCTCTTAATAAATGTTCATACTGCGAACTTACTTTATCTATGCCTGATTCTATATCTTTTTTGTTTTGTTTTTGCTCGTCAAATTCCTTTCTAAGCTCGGCTATATCTTTTGCGAAATACTCTTTTGCTCTATCTTGTCGATACAAGGCTCTGTTAAATTCAACTCTAGCATTTTCAAAATCACGCAGACTCATAAAATTCAAGCCCTTATAAATATTTAGCATTATTCTTTCATATAAAGTGCCATCATAATCAGCAAGAGAATCGTTTGTGAGTGTTGTGCCAATGGCTTTTAATGTTTTAGATGCTCCGTCTTTTAAATCTACATCAAATTTATAAGCGTCTTCTGTTTTGTCAAAAATTTCATTGCTAAGTTCAAATTTATTACAATATCTAGCTATAGATGCTACATTTATGCCTACATATATAGGATCTTCTAAATTATCTATCTTTTTCTTTTCTTTCTCAAAAAAAGAATCAGAGCAAGAATTGCTAAGTATGGTTTGGGTGTAAATTAAATTGTCAGAGCTATGATTAGCACAAGCCAATAAAAAAAAGGTATAAAAAGGTATAAAATATTTAAAAAACTTATACATATAAAAACCTCACAATAAGCAAAATTGTAGTATAAAACATCTTAACTATGGGTTAATATTTCTGATTTTTTTAAGATTTTCTTGCATAAGTTCTAAATTTGCTTTAACTGTTAAATTTAAATTTGCAAAGAATGGATTTTTAAGGCTTGGGATTAAAACACTGTTTCCTTTCTTAAAAAAAACATTTGTATTAAAATTTCTATCCTTTACCCTTATGAATATATCGCTTATATCGGCGTTTGCGTCCTGTTTTAATTCTTTATTAAAGCACACAAGCACTCCGCAAAAAGCTCGTTTAAACTCATCTTTAAAAAGCAAATCATAAAGTTTAAAATCATCAAATTCAAAGCTATTTACACTTTTAAATTCACTTAAATTTTGTAAAAAATTAAGCTTTAAAAAGTCCTTTTCGTTTATGCTAGAAAGCTTTAACTTTGCTTTGTTTTGCCTTAAAAAAAGCCTAGTGATATTTAATTCAAGTTCATTCTTAGCTAAAATAAGCTTTTTGCTTGTAAATCGAAAAAATAAAATTCCTACAATACAAGCAAGTATCACAGCTATAATAAGATCTTTTATAAAAACAAAGGCTAAAAAACCAATGACTAATGCTTCTATAATGCTTAAAAGCCTTAGAATTCCAAGTCTTTTTAGTAAAAAAAGTCTATTATCCTCTAAGTCTTGCATTAAGAATTTTGCCTTTGCATTCTTTTTCTTTGATTTGGATCAAGGTATTTTTTTCTAACCCTTACATTTTGTGGGGTAACTTCAACAAGCTCATCTTCCTCTATCCACTCTAAAGCCCTTTCAAGGCTTAGCTTTCTAGGCGGCACAAGTTTTATAGCGTCATCACTTCCACTAGCTCTAACATTTGTTAAATTTTTACCTTTTATAGGATTTACATCTAAATCATTTGGTCTGGAATGCTCTCCTATTATCATACCTACATAAACTTTGGTTTGAGGCTCTATAAAAAGCACTCCCCTATCTTGCAAGTTAAAAAGCGAGTATCCTAATGCTACTCCATCTTCCATCGATATTAAAGCACCATTACCTCTTTTTTCCACTGCTCCACTAAAAGGACGAAATTCTAAAAAGCTATGATTCATAACGCCTTCGCCTTTGGTATCCGTTAAAAATTGACTTCTAAAACCTATCAAAGAACGGGCTGGGATTTCAAATTCTAGCCTAGTTTGTCCATCTGCAGTTGGGACCATAGTTTTCATTTCAGCCTTTCTTTTTCCAAGTTTTTCTATGACAGCACCACTAAATTCATCAGGCACATCTATAACTAAATGCTCAAAAGGTTCTGTTTTTACGCCATCTTCCATTTTTATTATAACCTCTGGTCTGCCCATACAAAATTCAAAGCCTTCTCGTCTCATATTTTCAGCTAATATAGTGATTTGAAGTTCTCCACGACCACTTACCTTAAATTTACCCTCTCCTATATTTTCATATCTCATAGCTATATTTGTTTTCATTTCAGCTTCTAATCTCTCGGCTATCTTATTTGCCGTTACGTGCTTTCCTTCTGTTCCTGCTAATTTGCCATCATTTACTGAAAAAACTATACTTAAAGTAGGCTCTTCTATATGCAAAGGATCAAGTGGTAGAGGATTATTTACATCTACTATACTATCACCAACATCAAGAGTCTCAAAGCCAGCTATAGCTACTATATCCCCACAATAAGCTTCATCTACATCCATTTTTTCAAGACCTAAAAAGCCTATAAGCTTTGAAACTCTGCCATTTACTTTCTCGCCGTCTGCTTTTACTAGCAAGACATTTTCATTTTTCCTAACCTTGCCATTAAATATCCTAGCTATTCCTATCTTTCCTACAAAATTATCATAGCCTAATGTAAATACTTGAAGTTGTAGAGGATTTTCCACCTTGCCACTTGGTGCTGGAACTCTGTCTATAATGGTTTGAAAAAGCGGCTTCATATCCTTGTTTTCATCATCTAAATTTAATTTTGCATAACCATTTTTAGCCGCAGCATAAACAACGGCAAAGTCAAGTTGCTCATCATTTGCCTCTAAGGCTACAAAAAGGTCAAAAATTTCATTTATAACTCTGTCAGGCTCGGCTGCTGGCTTGTCTATTTTATTTATCACAACTATGGGTTTTAAGCCCAAAGACAGGGCTTTTTTAACCACAAATTTAGTTTGGGGCATAACGCCTTCTTGAGCATCTACTAAAAGTAAAACCCCATCTACCATTTTCAAAACACGTTCAACCTCGCCACCAAAATCAGCGTGTCCGGGAGTGTCTATTATATTTATCTTATAACCCTCGTATTTTATGGCGGTATTTTTTGAAAGTATGGTTATGCCTCTTTCTTTTTCTATATCATTGCTATCCATAACCCTTTCAGCTATTTGCTCTCTTTGTGAAAAAGTTCCTGACTGCTTTAAAAGCTCATCAACAAGAGTAGTTTTTCCGTGATCAACGTGGGCTATTACTGCTATGTTTCTTATATTTTCCAAATTAGGTCCCTTTGTGTAAGTTTAAAGACTTGAAATTATATAAAAAATATCTAAATAAAGAAATTTAAAAATTGGAACAGTAATTGCTTTTGTCTGTGTAAATATTATTTTAAAGGATTGAAGATGTCAAAACCAGTAAAAAATGAAATTTTTGAACTTTTAACAGACGGAATTTTCGAGGTAAAGGTAAATAAGAAGAATGAATTCTTTATGCAAGTTTTAGCATTGTTAGATAGTTTAAAAAGTGGCAAAAATAGCAAGTTAGTTCGAATTTCAAGCGAATTATCTCAAATTCTTAGCAATAAGAAAAATTGTGCGAGAATAGAAAAAGCCAAAAATTTAGATGATCTTTTGTGTATATTAGATGAGTTAAATAAAAACGACAGAATGCTAAAAATTTATTCTACTGAAAGTTTAAAAGATAGCTTTCCAGTATTAGCTAAAAAGAAATTTTTATAATTTTAAAAAGGATATACTATGCAAGGACTCGCTGCAAAAGCTTCTTTGTTGGACATAGCTACGGTAGCTAATAAAAGTTCTAAAGGTAGTGAAAATTTTATAGAAAGCAATCAAAATTTAAGTGATGATAGCTCTCAAGGGGATTTTTTATCTTCTTTACTTTCTGCGATAGATGAAACAAATGAATTTCTACCGGATAGACTTAAAATAAGCGATAAAGAAATTTCTGCAGAAATCATAGCAAATATAGAAAAAAATTCAAACTTTTTCGGACTTTCTAGCGAAAATAATGAAATGTCAATCTTTGAATCTCTAAGTTTTATGGAGGTTTTGGGGGTTTTAGAAACATTAAAGATAAAAAGCACTGATGTTAAGCTTTCTAATCTATCTAATCTTACACAGCAATTTTTACAAAGCGAGAGCAATTTTAATGCCTTAAAAGGTGCTAAAAATTTAAGTGAGCTTTTGGATATAGCTAAGGGGCTAGATTTAAATGTATCAAACATAAAGATAGATAGGATTTTGGATTTAAAAAACACCTTTCCAAATTTAGATAAAGCTGGATTTTTTAATCAGTCTTTAGAAAGTGCATTTAAAGATATTCTAAACACAAAAATTTCAAACATAGTAGATAAGATAGAAAAAAAAGATAAAAATACAAATGTAAATTCAAACAAAAATTCAAAAGATATATTAAGCCAAGCTTTAAAGCTTACAGATGAAAAAGTAAAAACTAAGGATTCTAAAGATAAAAAGATAGAAAATTTAGATAATAACGACTTGCTAAAGCTTGATGCAAAAAATCAAACTATAAAAGATACTAAGGTAGAAAATTTAATCACAGATAATGAAGCTATTATCAAAAATACAAATGACAAAACAAGCAACAAACTTGCAGTAGATGAGATTAAAAAAGAAGATTTTAAAGAAGTTAAAACAAATGCAAAAAAAGATGAACTTCCTTTAAAAGATGATTCACAAAAAATAAAAGAAAATATGCCAAAAATAAATGAAAATATAAAAACAGAAAATAAAAACGAAACATTTAGCAAGATACAAGAAAACAACGAAGTAAGCAAAGATATATCAAAAGAAAAGCCTTTAGAAAATAAAAACAATTTACAAGAAAATAGTGAGCTTAAAAATGAAAATTCTAAGGTTAAAACTCAAAATTTAGACACAAATACCATTAAAAATCTTGCTAAACAAGATGAAAAACAAGAGCTTAAACTTGACAATACTGATAAAAATTTAGCATTAAATAAAGATGAAAAGATAGATGATAAAATAGATAATAAGCAAAATATCAATACAAAACAAGACAATACCAAACAAGCTGAAATAAAACAAGCCGATATAGAAAATACCAAGCCTTCTTTACAAACAACGCAGGTAAAATCTGCTGAAAAAGTAGTTGTTGATACTAGTGTTTTAAAAAATATAAAACAAGAACCTAGCACCAAAGAAAGCGATATAATAACAGATAACAAGCTTGAACTTAACACAAAGATAAATCAAAATAAGATTAATCCAAATTTAGCAAATTCAAATCCAAACAATAATCTAGAGCAACAAAATAGTCAAAGCCAAAATCAAAACACCAAAGAAATTGCTACAAACAACAATGTAAAAGAGCATAACACAGATACAAAAAGTGATGTAAAATACAATACAAATGAGCTAAATAATCTAGTAAGCACATTAAGCAAAATAAGTGCAAATGAGCTTAAGGCGAATTTAAATGTAAGAGAAACCTTTTCATACTTTGCAAATGACCTAAAAGAGCAAATGCAACAATTTAAAGCACCTATTACTAAGCTTAACATAACTCTTAATCCTTCTAATCTAGGTGAAGTTGAAGTTACTTTGATACAAAGAGGAAGTGCCTTACATATAAATTTCAACTCAAATCCTAACACAATGGCATTGTTCGTGCAAAATCAAGCAGAATTTAAAAATTCTCTTGTAAATATGGGCTTCACAGGACTTGAAATGAATTTTAGCGATCAAAAACAAAAAGATCAAAAAGAGCAAACTTCAAAGAATAAAAATTCATACAAAGCTAGTGGTGATTTTGCCATAAGTGAGCCTACACAGTCTCCTTTGGAATTAATCCTAGCCAAGTATTTTTAATTTGGAATACTTTTTGCTTTTAAATATAAAAAATTAAGGGGGTTTAATATGAGTGATTTTTATTCAAATGCTATTATTTCAAACAACAATCAAGTAGCAAGAACAAATACTACAAATACTACAAATACTACAAATACTACAAATACTACAAATACAACAGATACAGGTATAAATGATAGCACAAGTCAATCTGGCAACTCTTTACTTGATAAAGATGCTTTTTTGAAGTTATTATTGATAGAAATGCAACACCAAGATCCTACGGATCCAATGGATACTGATAAAATGCTTACCCAAACTTCTCAACTTGCCGCACTTGAAATGCAGCAAAATACAAATACAACTATGCAAAGTATGGTTGAAACTATGACCAATCTTTCAACAGTTATTATGGCTAGTCAAAACCTAGCTTCTTTAAGTGCTTTAGGTAAAATGGCTGTTATAAATAATCCTTACATAAATGTGAGCAGTTCTGGAGAAAGTTTTTCTGATATAGATATGTATCTACCTAAGGAAACAAAAGACGGGGCTACTTTTCAAGTGTTTAATTCAAAAGGAGATGTAGTTCGCTCTATAAAGATAGAAAAAGATGATTTAACTCAAGGCTTAAACAAAGTATCTTGGGACGGCAAAGATGATAATGGAAATCCAGTTCCTGCCGGACAATATACCTTTAAAACAAGCTACACAGATGTGGATGGCGGAACTTCAACAAGTTCATTTGGAGCTTATCCTATAGAATCTGTTAGATTTAAGGACGGAATTCCTTATGCTGTTATGGCTGGTAAAGAGCTTAGATTTGATTTGATTTCTGAAATAGTGGGTTAAAAATTTACAAAGGAGCATCAGATGTTTGCTGCATTTTATAATGGAGTTAATGGGGTTAAAGCCCAAAATTTTGGTATTGATTCTACCTCTAACAATATAGCAAATGTAAATACACCGGGTTACAAATACTACATAACAGAATTTTCAGATGTGTTTAACAGAGTGGTTACATCGCACTCAACCAATCCATCACAATCAGGTTTTGGTGCTGTGCAAGGTGCGAATAAAATAGTATTTGAACAAGGGCATTTTTTAGATAGTGGTGGAGAATTTGATGTCGCATTAGCAGGAAAAGGCTTTTTCGGGGTAACTAGCAATGACGGAATTTACTATACTAGAAATGGCTCTTTTATGAGAGATGCAAATGGAAATTTAGTAGATAGTAATGGAAACTATGTTTTAGGGACTATGAATCCAAATTTTGCCCCTATAACTTATAGCGACAGAGTATCTCAAATAATGGGTAGTGCAAGTGGAATACCCGTAACAAATGGCTTTACAGTAAATAATCCTAATCAAATTTTTGACTTAGGCACTGTTGATTCTCAAGGTATTTTATCTGTCCCTACTAATATATACTATCAACCGCAACTCACAAACAACGTAACATTTAAAGGAAGTCTTGATTCAAGCACTACAGTAGAAACTATAGAGGTTGATTTAAATCCTGCAGAACTTAACATACAAGAAGTAAATACAAATATAGTAGTAAGTGGGTCTATAAGCAGAGAAGATATATTTTCCGCTAAAGAGGGAGAAAGAGTTGTGATAAATTTCGTTGATGCGAACGGAGTAAAGGCTAGTGCTGAAGTTTTGCTAGATGAAAATTTAAATTTCACAACAAATGAATTAGAATTAGCTGGGCTTGATAGAGATAGCTTAAGAATAGAAAGTGCTTTTCTGGCTACAGAAAGAGAAAGTGCTGATGTTCAAGTAATGGAAGAAAAGCTTGTAAATAGCGATGGAAGTCAAAATAGGCTAAGATTAACACTAGAAAGAGTTTTACCGCAAGATGGAACTGACATAGCATATAGAGCAACTGTGCAAATTTTTGACTGGGACGGAAATCCTTTAGGGGAAGCAAATGAAGGAAGTATAGTTTTTGACAGAACTGGTGCTTTAATACAAAACACAGTAACTTCAGTAGTAAATCCTAGCAACGGAAATACAGTAAATATAAATCTAGGTTCTACACTAAATAACGCTGTGGTTGGTTCTGGGTTTGATGGAATTTACATAAACATAAACGATCCCGATGTAAAAAATATAACAAGCTCACAAGACGGCGTTCCTGAAGGTTTTTTTCAAATGTATGATATAAAAGCAGACGGCTCTATAATGGTGCAATTTACAAATGGGGCTACTGCAACTGTAGCAAAACTAGCACTGTATAATTTCATCAATGAGCAAGGCTTGGCTTCTGTAGATGGAAGTAATTTTGTTCAAACAGGAAATAGCGGAGAAGCTTCCTTTTTGTATGATGAGCAAGGAAATTTAATATACACAGCACAATTTATAGGCGATAAATTAGAAGCTTCAGCAACTGATTTAAGCGTAGAACTTACAAATTTAATAGTTATGCAAAAAGCATTTGACGCAAGTAGCAAAAGCATAACAACAAGCGATCAAATGATACAGCAAGCTATAAATATGAAAAAATAAATTTAAAACTTTAATTGCAAATCATCCAAACGGGTGATTTACAAAACACTCAATCAAAAAGCACTTTAGACAGCATAGAATTTTCTTTTATCTCTTTAAAATATGTTAATTTATGTAAAAAGGTTTTTTCTTTTATATCCTGCCATAATTTCTCATCAAACTTGTCTTGAGAATGAAACTGTAAAAGGTGGATTTCAAAATCACTTATATGAAATTTTTCATTTGTAAAACCATTTTCTTTTAAAAGCTCAAAAATAATATGTAGCATAAAATAGTGATGATGTTTTGAATCGTCATTTTGCCAATAATTCATCATAATATCAAGCATAGCACTTGTGAAAGCGTTATTTTTCTTAGATATGATAAAGCTTGAAAACATTTTCACCATAAAATCATCATTATAGTTAAAATAAGAATAAGCAAAATATTTACTATGCAAAACCTTTTTTAGCTCATCATTGCTTGGCATAAAATACTTAAGTAAAAATGTATAATAAGTTATCTTTTAAAAATTAAATATATTTAATATAGTTTTTACTTAAGAATATAAAAAAAATATTAAAAATGTAAGTTTAAAGCAGTAAATGCAAACTTGTAGTAAAAAAAAAAAAAAGGGGGGGGGGGGGAGGAAAGATTAGTGTGTAATAAAAAAAAAATACTGAAGAAGACGTTAAAATTTTTTAGTCTTTTT
>NZ_CALUTC010000005.1 GCF_944323605.1 uncultured Campylobacter sp. | reverse complement strand
GGGGGGGGGCATTGAAATATATAAGATTTATGAAAGATGTGCGTAGGATAAAGAAAGAATTTAAAAAAGTTTAAAGTATAAATTAGGGTAGAGAGGGAAGTTTAAAGAATGGTTAATATTTAATGAAGTTATAAATCAAAGTAAAACTTTACCTTTGAGGTAAAGAAACTCAAGAAGGGTTTAAGAAAGCTTTTTAAGCTTTCTTATCTAAGATAAATTTTTCCTTTATGTCTTTTAAATTTGTTTTTAAATCCTTTATAAGAGCATCTACATTTTTAAAATCACTCTCATCAATCTTTTTGAGTAAATTTGCAAAGTATTTTCTAGCTAGTCTAAGCTCATCTGCATTTAAAGAAGAAAGTCCTTTGCTTAAAAGCTTGATACGAATTTCTTCTTTTTTTCTTGTTTCTTCATCATTTACTATGTCAAATTTCTCCTCTACTCTTTTAGCAGTTTCCTCGGCTAATTTCTTTTTCATCTGCCTCATAAGCTCAAAAAATTCATTTCTATCCATATCCTCTTGCTCGGCATAAACTATCTTATGAAGACCCTCATTCATCAAAATATCTAAAATTTTATTTGAATCGCTTGGACTAAGTGCTTCTTTATACCTTATAAGTCCGTCTAAGTCTTTATCTAAAAGCAAGGTCTTATCAAGAGCTATATTTAGGCTATCATCTACAAAAAAATGCTTTATTTTTTCTATAACAGCTTCATTCTCTTTTGAAAAACTTTGATAGCGACTTAAGCCGATAGCATAGGTTATGTAGTGGCTTTGAGGTGGCACATAAAAAAATTTTTCGTGAAAATAAGATTTTAAATTTAAAAACTCATCATCATTTATATATCCGTCCTTGTTTTTATCGGCTTCTTCATATTTTCTAGAAAAAGCTACCTCCTTATACCAGCCATTCACATAAGCAGCACTTTCTGCACTCAACAAAAAAGTATCATCTTTTACCTTATGCACATCAGGAAAAGAATTTTGTAAATGATAAACCGTATCCTTACTTAAAGAAAGTCTCTTAAGCTCTCTTGTAGCACTTGCGATATAAACTGTGAAAGAATTTTCATCTTTTTTTAACTCTTTTTTATCTTCAGTTTTTTCTAAATTTTTAAGCTCTGTTTCTACAAGATTTATATACTCTTTAAATTCTTTTATACTAGCTTCATTATGATAAAAAGTAGAGGAATGCAGCCTCCTGTAAGCTACTGCATTTCTTAGATTGGCATCTAAGATCATAATAAAGCTAAGCTATCTAGAGATATTAAAACAATCTTTTTTAACATGAATGCTCCTTAAAAAATATTAGCTATCTTATTATTTAAGATTAAGCTTACTTAAATAAGTATCGGCAAAAGTTTAAAAAAATTTATACTTTCTTTGTCTTTTTTATAACTCTTATTAGTTTTTTTCAAAAAAGTAGGTAAAAGAAGTCTTTTTTAACAATTATTTAGATATTTTAGCTTATAATTTTACATTCAGTCTTAAAGGATAAAAAATGCGTATAAAACAAGCACACATTCCTTATATAGCAAATAAAATCGTCCTAGATATTATAAATTCATCTTTTGTGTATGTTAAAGATGATATTGAAAAGCTCAAAGCTTCGAGTAAGGAAATTTTAGAACAAGACTTATTCAAAGAAAGAAGTCTGGACGAAAGAGTAAAAGAGCTCTTAGAGGAACAAGAAGATGAAATGGAATTTATGCAGGTTGATAGAAAAAATATGTTTTGGCTTGTAAAGAAAAAATTAGCAGCTGAATTTGGAGTTATATTAAATTTAGAGGATAGATACAATGATATAGCACACAAAATTCTAAGCACTTTGGTTGATTCTGATTTTATAAACTATGACGTATCCGAAAATAGAGTGAAAAATTTGATATTTTCTAGCATACAAAACTATCTTAAAACGTATGAAAGTTTGGAAGATGAGGTGTATGAAAAAATTTCTAATTACAAGAGAAAACTTGTGCCGGGTTCTGAAGAATTTGATATAGTATTTGACAAGCTTTATCAAGAGGAGCTTAAAAAGAGGGGTATGCTTTGAAAGCTTACATATACATAGAAAACGATCTTTTTATGACAGCTAACGCTTTTGGTGCTAAAGGGACTTTTTTTGGAGAGCTTGTTTTTAATACTTCTATGAGTGGCTATCAAGAGATAATATCCGATCCTTCTTATGCTGGACAATTTATAGTTTTTTCTATGCCAGAAATTGGCATAGTTGGAACAAATGACGATGATAACGAAAGCAAAGAAATTTTTACAAGCGGAATTTTTATAAGAGAATTTAATAAAAACTACTCAAATTTCAGAGCTAAAAAAAGCCTTAATGAATACCTAAAAGAACACGGAAAAATAGGCGTTTATGATATTGATACGAGATTTTTAGTAAAAATGATACGAGATAGTGGAAATTTAAACTGTGTAGTTTCCACAGAAATTTCAAACAAAGAAAAACTAAAAGAGCTTTTAAAATCTAGCAAAAAGATAGATGAGGTTAATTGGGTAGCTAAAGTTAGCACTAAAAAACCATACAAACACCAACAAGGCGTATGGAATACCGCAAACAAGGCTTTTAACAAGGCTAAAAAGTGTGTAAAAAAACTTGCAGTGCTTGATTATGGAGTGAAAACAAATATCTTAAATGAGCTTGTAGAAGTGGGTTTTGAAGTAGAGGTTTTTCCTCATAATACAAAAGCAGATGAGCTAATCAAGCTTTATGATAGTGGAAAAATAGAAGCTATTTTCTTATCAAACGGTCCTGGTGAGCCAAAAAATTTAAAAGATGAGATAAAAGAGCTTAAAAAACTTATAGATAAAAAAATTCCTATGCTTGGGATTTGTTTAGGACATCAATTACTAAGCAATGCCTTTGGATATGAAACATATAAAATGAAGTTCGGACAACACGGAGCAAACCACCCTGTATTAAACCAAGAAAACAAAAGGATAGAAATAACCGCACAAAACCACAACTACAACGTCCCAGAAGAGATATGCGAAGTAGCTATAATAACTCATAGAAATCTTTTTGGAGATAATGTAGAAGGAGTAAGGTATAAAAATTATCCTATCATATCGGTTCAACACCATCCAGAAAGCTCGTCTGGTCCTCACGAAAGCAAATATATATTTAAAGAATTTATGAGTTTGCTTTGAGTATTTTAGCCACCGCATTAGTAGCTATACTTGCTAGTTTTGGGCATTGTTACTTTATGTGCGGTGCTTTTGTGATACTTATAAACAATTTAAGCAAAAATTTAAAATATCCATTTTTAGGCATTTTTTTATATCATATTTTTAGAATTTTAGTTTATATTGTTTTAGCTTTTGTATTTTTTTCTTTTTCCTCCTTGCTTTTTATGAATGACTTTAGTAAGGGCATAGTATTTTTTATATTAGGTATATTTATGATACTTCTTTCTTTGTCTTTAATTTTTAGATTTAAAATTTTACACTTGCTAGAAAATTCATATCTATTTGATAAAATCTTACCTATCGTAAAAGGAAAAATAAAACTTAAAAGCTACTATGGGCTTTGTTTTCTTGGTGCTTTAAATGGGCTTTTGCCTTGCGGACTTGTGTATTTTTATCTAGCCTTATCTATAAGTGCGGATACTGTTTATCAAGCACTGCTTACTATGGCTGTATTTGGAATTTGCACTATGATTGTTATGATGATCTTGTCTAAATTTGCATTTTTATTTTCTCAAATTTTTATAAAAACCTCATCTTATATAGCGTATATCATAATACTTTTTTATGGACTTTACCTATCTTATAGTGGATTAATGCTTAGTAGATGAGTTTCTTTGTTTTAAAATTTCTAAAACATCATTTAAGCTTAATCCTGCATCCTCAAGCAATACAATCAAGTGAAATATCAAATCAGCAGCTTCATTTTTTAGCTCTTCCTTGTCTTTAACCGTGGCAGCTAATGCTGTTTCCACTCCCTCTTCTCCTACTTTTTGAGCTATTCTTTTTGTGCCTTCTTTAAAAAGTTTTGCCGTGTAAGAAGATGTTTCATCAGAATTTTTTCTACCTTTAACAAGGTTTGCAAGTCTTGACAAAAATACAAAATCAGCCTTACTGGAACAAGCTTCAAAACAAGATATATTACCACTATGACAGGTTACACCGTGTGGTTTTGCTAGAATCAAAAGGCTATCATTATCGCAGTCTAATCCAAGCTCTACTATATCTAAGAAATTTCCGCTACTTTCTCCCTTAGTCCAAAGCCTATTCTTGCTTCTTGAAAAAAAACTAACCCTCTTTTCTTTTAAGCTTTTTTCCAAGGCTTCTTTATTCATATAACCAAGCATTAAAACTTCAGAGCTTTTATAATCTTGCACTACAACGGGAAGTAAATTTGATACCTTTTGCCAATCAACCTTATTTATTATATCTTCGCTCATTTATAACCTTATACAAATGGAATTTTCTTTTAGAAAAAGTTTTAAGTCTTTTATATCTATGATCCTTTGATGAAAAATAGATGCAGCCAAACACGCATCTATGCCTATATTAAAGGCTTCTAAAAAATGCTCTTTCTTTCCAGCGCCCCCGCTTGCAACAAGAGGAATTTTGCAATTTTGCCTTACTTCGCTTAGCTGCTCTAAGTCATAGCCGTTTTTTAAGCCATCTTTATTCATCATATTTAAAACTATCTCTCCAGCTCCTAAGTCTTGCACTTCTTTTACCCATTCGATGGTATTTTTTCCGCTATGAGTAGAGGTTTTTTCATCTCCTGTATATTTAAAAACCTTTAATCTTCCGTCCTCATCTTTAAAGCTATCTATACCAACAACTACACACTGCACACCAAAATTTTGTGCTAATTCTGTTATAAGCTTTGGATTGTTTAAAGCTGGAGAATTAATTGAAATTTTATCTGCACCGTTTGCCAAAATTTCCTTAGCATCTTCTGAAGTTTTTATGCCTCCAGCTACACAAAATGGTATAGAAATTTCTCTAGCCACCTTTTCAACCCAAGACCTTGAAACTCTTTCATTTTTTGCACTAGCACTTATATCATAAAAAACAAGCTCGTCTATGCCATTTTGAGAGTAAAATTTAGCAAGTTCGACAATGTCTCCCATATCTTTGTGGTTTTTAAACTGCACGCCTTTTACTACACGGTTATTTTTTACATCAAGACAAGCTATTATCCGTTTTGTAAGCATTCTAAACCCTCTTTAACAGTAAAAACCCCGTCTAATAATGCCTTTCCTGCGACTATGTCACTACAAATTCCTTTTAATCTTTTTAAGTCTTCTAAAGAATTTAAGCCTCCAGAAGCCTGTGTAGCTACGCTAGGAAATGCCTTAGCTATGCTTTCATATAAAGATATATTCATACCTTGTAAGGTCCCATCTCGCGAAATATCAGTGCATAATATATGTTTTAAGCCGTTTTTCAAGTAAAATTCTATGCTTTCAAAAAGCCTTTGCTCGCTTTGCTCCTGCCAAGCATTTATGGCAATAAAAAAATCATTATTATTAGGGACTACATCAAGTGCTATGCAAATTTTTTCTCCTGTAAAATGATCCAAAATATCCAAACAAAGCTTTGGATTTGTTATAGCCAAAGAGCCTATCGCCACACGTTTTACGCCTATATCTAATAATGCTTTTACCTCATCTTTCGTGCGAATTCCGCCACCGACTTGCAAATTTACAGAGCTTTTTTGTATTAGATTGTTTATAAGTTTTATCTGCCTTTTTTTAGGATCTTTTGCACCGTCTAAATCAACCAAATGTATCCATTTAGCTCCCATATTTTCATATTCTTTTAGCTTTTCTAAAGGGTCTAACTCATCATAGCTCGTCTTTTTTTTATAATCTCCCTTTATTAGTCTTACTATCTTTGAATCTATTAAATCAAGTGCGGGGATTAATTCGGTTTTCATCTTATCCTATATCCTTTATAAAAGTTTTTATCAAAATTTCACCAGCTTCAGCACTTCTTTCAGGGTGAAATTGAACTCCGTAAAAATTATCCATTGCCACAGCTGCACTAAAAATTTGAGAATACTCGCAACTTGCTATACTATAATCATTTATATCTACGCAAAAACTATGAACAAAATAAAAATACGCTCCATCAAGACCTTTAAATAATGGATGTGAGCTTTTTATATCATTCCACCCCATATGAGGTAGAGTAAAACCATCTTTTTTCTTAAATTCATAAGTTTTAAATGGTATTATACCTAAAGTTTCTTGCCTCAATTCTTCTGAAAAAATTCCTAATATTTGCATTCCTAGACAAATTCCTAAAAGGGGTTTTTTGTTTTTCTGCAAAAAAGATACAAGATCTAATCTTCTAAGAGAATCCATAACATTTCTTGCAGTGCCAACACCCGGCAAAAACAGCTTATCAGCCATTTCTAGTTCTTTTAAATCTCTAGTAATTAAAGCTTCATGCCCCAGTCTACCGCAGCAAAATTTTAAAGAAGCTAAATTTGCACAACCTGTATCTATGATGCAAAGTTTCATATAAATCCCTTTCTCTTAACAAAATCATAGCAAAAAAAAATATATTTTTAAAAAATATTTAAAAAAAATATTTATCCATTTTAAAAAAAGATGTTATAATAAAGGCTAAATATATTTTAAACATATATAATGTAGAAAAAGGAATTTGATATGAATAAGAAAAAAGAATTAACACTTTCTGCAAGACTTTATTTAAGTTTTGCTTGCGTTATAGCTATTATGTTATCAATAGCTTTTTACTCCATATATAAGGTTGATTTTTTAAACGAAAGTCTAAATCAAGCTACAAATGTAAATGCTGTCATATCTAGACAAGCTATAAATTTTAGAGGTTCTGTGCATGATAGATCTATCTTAATACGAGATGCTATTATGATACAAAACGATAAGGCTGATTTAGAAAATACTTTAGCTACTATAAAAAAACTTGAAGATGACTATAATAAAGCCGACGTAGAATTTAAAAAATTTATTGAAAACAATATCTTAAATTCAGAAGAAATAGCGATGTATCAAAAGATAGATGATACTAGAAAGCTTACTGTATCTACTTATGCTAAGATTATTGATTTTGTAAAAAATGGAGATAATCAATCCGCAAATGAGCTTGCACTTAAGGAAGTAAGACCTCAATTTATACAGTGGTTAGCTGATATAAATAAAATTATAGACTATGAAGAAGCACAAAACCAAAAACTAACTCAAATAGCAATCAGCGAATCAACAGCTTTCATAAGCATTATGGTAATATTTGTGATAATAGCCTCTTTAGTTTCTATTGCAATCGCTTACATTATATCAAGATATGTAAAAGTATCAGTTGGCGGAGAACCTGGATATGTAAATAAAATTATTGCCGAAGTTGCAAACGGAAATTTAAGGACAAATATACAAGATAGTTATAGTGGAAGTATATTAAGCTCTATTGTTAAAATGCAAAAGCAATTAAGAGATATTATTCAAAAAGTAGCCACTCTTTCTAACTCCATAAATCAAAAAGTTGATACTGTATCAGAAGTGTTTTCTAATGCAGAAATAAGCTCTGCTAAACAAAACGACTTATCTTTACAATCAGCAAAAGGAGTTCATAGCCTTGTTGAAAAAACAAAAAATATTTCAAAAATAGCTGATGAAACAGAACAAAATTCACAAAATACAAAACAAATTTGTGAAGAAAGCGTAAGTGCTGTGCAAGAAACAGCTGCTAAAATGGAGGTTATAGCTGAAAATTCTACAAGAACATCAGAGCAAATTTCATTTTTAACAGAACAAGCACAAACCATAGGTGCTAGCACAGATTTGATTAGCGAAATAACAGACCAAACAAATTTACTAGCATTAAATGCTGCTATAGAAGCAGCACGTGCTGGAGAAGTAGGAAGGGGATTTGCTGTCGTTGCTGATGAGATTAGACAGTTGGCTGAAAAAACAGGTGGAGCAACAGAACAAATCACGATAATAAACAAAAAAATACAAGAAGAAACAGTAGCCACTGCTAGTGCTATAGAACAATCCATACCTCTTATAATGCAAGGTAAAGAGCTAAGCGATAGAATGAGAGATGATATGGAGACTATATTAAAACAGGCAAATGATAGTTTGCTTAAAGCAAGAGATGTAAATAAAGAAGTAAATGAACAAATGAAGCTTATGGAAGATATAGAAAAAGGTATAAATTTAAATGTTGAGCTTTCTGTTCAAACACAGAAATCAATAAGTGAAAACAAAAATATCACTAATGAGCTAAAAGATATAGCATACAGTCTACAAAAAGAGATAAGATCGTTTAAACTATAAGCTATCTATCATATACATATAGCTTGGTAGACTTATTTCTACAAAAGGTTCTATTAAGGCACTTTGATAGACTTCATCATCTATGATTTCTTTCACTGTGCCTACTGGAACACCCGAAAAAAATATATTATCCAAACCACTAGTATAAACAGTATCGCCTAAATTTATATTTTTGGTTTTAGGTATAAATTTTATGCTTACACTGTTTCCAAGTCCTTGTAAAACTCCTGGGACCTTGTCTTTGCCTATATAAACTGAAAAAACGCAGTCTTCATCTTGCTGAAGAAGTGCCATTGGTCTATTATCATCAAGCACTGCTATACCAGCGGTATAACCCTTATAAATAAGCCCTTTATTTTTATTTCCTGTAAAACTAGTGCTAGAAAGCCATAAACGGTTATAATTATCAAGCCTAGTGTAAGATATAGCCCTTACCAAAGATACTTGTGGGAAATGCTGACTTGAATTTTTATCCTCAAGCAATAAATTCAACTGATTTGCGAAAGTAGATACTAAAGCATTGGCTTCTTCTAGTTTGTGATTTTGCTCTTTTAAAAGTCTTATTTGCTCGGCTTGATCAAGATGTTCGCTTATGCTATCTGCTATATAACCACCTATATCATAGCTAAAATTTATAACAAAATCATTTATTTTTAAGACACTGTTTTTTATCTTTTCTCCATAATAAAGCGAAACAAATATCAAAAAAGACAGTATCAATATAGCATAAATTTTACTCTTCATTAGTTAATTGTTTTAATAATGCTATCTCTTCTAAAATTTTGCCAGTTCCTCTAGCGACAGCTAAAAGCGGCTCATCTGAAATATAAACAGGAAGTTTTACTGTTTCTGACAAATACCTATCAAGACCTCTTATTAACGCTCCTCCACCAGTTAAAACTATGCCATTTTCAACTATATCAGATGCTAAATCAGGTGGCATAGATTCTAAAACCATTTTAAGTGCATCAGCAATTTCTTTTAAATTTTCTCTCATTGCCTCTCTTACATCTTCGCTAGTTAGTTCAACCCTAGCTAATAAACCGCTCACTTGGTCTCTACCTTTTACCACCATTGTAAGCTCTTTTTCTCCTTGATAAGCCGAGCCTATGCCTATTTTTATCTCTTCTCCTGTTCTTTCACCTATAACAAGATTATATTTTTCTTTAACATAATTCACTATACTTACATCTAGTTTATCGCCAGCAACTCTGATTGATTTTGATATTACCAAACCTCCAAGAGAAGTTACGCCTATTTCAGTGGTTCCTCCACCTATATCAACAACTAAATTTCCCTTTGGCTCTTGTATGGCTAAATTTGCACCGATTGCAGCAGCCATAGGCTCTTCTATCAAAAAAACCTCTCTAGCACCAGCACTCAAGGCGCTTTCTCTAACCGCTTTTCTTTCTACCTGAGTCAAACCATAAGGAACGGAAATCACTATCCTAGGTCTTAAAAAATTCTTTCTTTTATGAGTTTTCTCTATAAAATAGCGAATCATTTTTTCAGTCATATCAAAATCAGCTATAACACCGTCTTTCATAGGTCTTACAGCTTCTATATTAGCAGGTGTTTTACCTACCATCTCTTTTGCTTCTTTGCCAACTGCTAAAATTTTAGCTTTTCCACCATATCTTTCTCTTTCAACCGCCACAACAGAAGGTTCGTTTATTATAATGCCCTTATCTTTTACCAAAACTAGAGTGTTTGCTGTACCTAAATCTATCCCCATATCGCTAGAGAAAAAGCCTATAACTTGATCAAATATCATTTATCCAACCCTTTTTGTCTTTATAAATAAAGGCTTTGCACCTTCTTTAACTACGTCTTTTGTTATAATTATATCATAATTTTTATATTCTGGTAGTTCAAACATTAAATCTACCATTAATTCCTCTATGATACTCCTAAGTCCTCTAGCCCCTGTTTTTCTCTCTAAAGAAAGTTTTGCTATCTCTCTTAAGGCTTCATCTTCGAATTTTAATTTTACGCCGTCTATTGCGAAAAGCTTTTGATACTGCTTTATTATGGCATTTTTTGGCTCTGTTAATATGCGTATCATATCATCTTCATTTAATTCGTTTAAAGAAGCGATCACGTGAAGTCTGCCTATAAGCTCTGGTATAATCCCAAAATGCACTAAATCATCTGGTTCTATTTTGTCTATTAATGTATCTTTATTTTTTGGCTCTTCACTTTCAAAAAAACCTACCACTTTATCGCCCATTTTTCTTTTTATTATAGTTTCTATACCATCAAAAGCACCACCACAAACAAATAAAATATTTGAAGTGTCTATTTGTATAAAGTCTTGATTAGGATGTTTTCTACCACCCTTTGGAGGGACATTAACTAAGGATCCTTCTATTATCTTTAAAAGGGCTTGTTGTACGCCCTCTCCGCTTACATCTCTTGTTATAGACCTATTTTCGCTCATTCTAGCAATCTTATCTATCTCGTCTATAAAAACTATACCCATTTGTGCCTTTTCCACATCACCATCGGCAGCTTGTAAAAGCCTTGTTAATATATTTTCAACATCTTCGCCGACATATCCAGCTTCCGTTAAGGAAGTAGCATCACAAATTGCTATTGGAACATCTAAAAATTTAGCTAATGTTTGTGCTAAAAGAGTTTTTCCAGAACCTGTCGGTCCTACTAATAAAATATTTGATTTAAAAAGCTCTGTATCATCATCTTGAAGTTCTGCTCTAAAAAGCCTTTTGTAGTGATTATAAACACCTACGCTAAAGATCTTTTTAGCTCTTTCTTGCCCTATGACATAATTATCAAGATGAGCTTTTAACTCTTTTGGAGTTATATTTTTAAATTCTTTTTTATCCTTACTTTTTTTTTGTATAAGCTCATCTCCCCCGTGCAAAACGCCATAAGCGGCATCTATACATTGTGTACATATAAAGTCGTCTTCATTTATCCCGCTTAAAAGTCTTCTTTGAGGACTTTCTGCAAAACCACAAAAATTACAGTGCTTTTTCATTGATTTTTTCTCCTATACATTGGGATTCCACGTGAAGTATTTAAGATAAATTCACACATTTTCTTTACATTATCACTATTGGTTTCGTCTAATAATGCAAGAGCATTTTCTTTCAAATCACCCTTATTAAACAATCTTTTGTAAGCCTTATTTAAAATTTCAACCTCTTCTTTATCAAATCTTCTTCTAATACCTACTAAATTTAAGCTTCTTATGCTTGCTCTGTTTCCCTCAGCTAGACAAAATGGCACTATATCTTGAGATAAGGCTGAAGCACCAGCTATCATCGCACCTTCTCCAACCTTTACAAATTGATGTATAGGGGTAAGCCCACCAACTACGGCAAAATCTCCTATTTCAACGTG
Source organism: uncultured Campylobacter sp. (assembly GCF_944323605.1). GTDB lineage: Bacteria > Campylobacterota > Campylobacteria > Campylobacterales > Campylobacteraceae > Campylobacter_D. The sequence continues at coordinate 105,120 of NZ_CALUTC010000005.1, read as the reverse complement.
TCCAGCAAGTGTGGCATTATTAGCCAAAATGACATTATTTCCGATATTACAGTCGTGTGCTATATGACAATACGCCATTATAAAGGCATTATCAGCTATCCTTGTAAAACCGTCTCCTTTGGCTGTGCCAGAATTTATGGTTACAAATTCCCTTATAGTAGCTTTTTTGCCAATTATTACCCCGGAATTTATATCATCATTATACGATATATCTTGTGGTATATCTCCAACTATAGCATAAGAAAATATAGTGCTATCATCACCTATTTGGGTATTTGCTAAAATTCTAGCACCTTGTTTTATGCATACATTATTGCCTATTATAGAGCCAGAACTTATGTAAGAATAAGCCTCTACTACTACATCATCTCCTAATACAGCACCATCTTCTATAACTGCACTTGGGTGAATTTTTTTCATCACTTATCCATTATCATAGCTTTTAATTCAGCTTCCGCTACCAAAGAGCCATCAACGAAAGCTTTTCCTTCAAAAATCCATAAAGTGCCTCTATTTTTAACAACAGTCATTTCGTAATCTAGCCTATCTCCGGGTCTAACAGGATTTCTAAATTTAGCCTTATCTATACCGGTAAAATACACAACTTTTTCTTTTGGATTCACTTTATCATCCATACTCTCAAAAGCTAAAACTCCTCCTGTTTGTGCCATACCCTCAAGTATCAAAACTCCGGGATATATGGGATGTCCAGGAAAATGCCCCATAAAAACTTGTTCGTTTATGGTGATATTTTTATAACCCCTTACAACCTCTCCTATTTTTAATTCAGTTATCTTATCTACCAAAAAAAACGGATATCTGTGAGGTAATATACCTTGAATTTGCATAGCGTCCATCATAGTAGCAACCTTTTTAAATACTAAAAACCTTAATTATACAAAAAAGAATTTAATGTAAGGTTTAAAATTTAGCATAGCAACAAAAAATTTTAATGAAAATTAAACATATTTTACTATATCTTCTAAATTTTGTCTGCTTTTGGCGTGCTTTGGTGGATTTAATCTGTATCCTAAAGCTAGCATAACACAAACTTTAGATTCTTTTGTATTTAAAACACCCTCTTTCTCTAGTAAAATATTAACATTATCTTGGTGAAATCCTTCTATAGGCAAAGAGTCTATACCTCTTAAAGCCGCTACGAACATCATATTTGCTAAGGCTATATAACACTGCTTACAAGCCCAGTCAAAAGTAGCCCTTTTATTTTCTAAAAGCTTAAAATGTTCTTGCTGAAAGACCGTGTAAAATTCTATCTTTTTTTCTTGTATATTAGCAGGAAGCTTTTGAACATCATTCATCATATGCTTTATAAAACTACTATTTGGCAATAAATTTTCTTGTGTTTTTGCCAAAATTAACACAAAATGAGAAGCATTTTTAAGGGCGTCTTGTCCTCCCCAAGTTAAATCTAGCATCTTTTCTTTTATATTTTTATTGTTTAAAACTACAAAATTCCACGGCTCAAAACCAAAGGAAGAAGCAGATAGTCTAGCACCTTGCATAATAGTGCCAAAATCTTCATCGCTTATCTTTTTATTAGGATCAAAAGCCTTGCAAGCGTGTCTAAAATTCAATACTTTTAAAATATTTTCCTCATTTAAAATTTGCATAGTTTCTCCTTGTGTTTTTTAAAGTATAACTAATTAAATACAATATTTATTTTTTATTTGCTATCATTCTTTCTTTTTTATTTTTAAATTTAGGTTTTTTATGGGAAAAAAAATAATTTTTATGGGGACTCCAAGCTATGCTGCTACTATTTTACAAGCTTTAATCAACAGTGGTTTTAATGTATTAGCCATATTTACACAACCCGATAAGGCTGTCGGAAGAAAGCAAATTTTAAGTGCTAGTGAAGTTAAAATTTTAGGGCTTAACAATAACATAGATGTATTCACGCCAAATAACTTAAAAGACGAGCAAATATCAAAGCTTATCTCCTCTTTAAACCCTGATTTTATAGTAGTTGCTGCATACGGCAAAATTTTGCCAAAAAATATTTTAGATATATGTCCTTGTATAAATTTGCACGCTTCTTTGCTCCCAAAATACCGTGGTGCTAGTCCCATACAAAGTGCTATTTTAAACGGAGATGAAGAGAGTGGAGTTTGCTCTATGCTTATGCAAGAAAGTCTTGATAGCGGAGATATACTAGAAAAAACATCATTTAGTATAAAAAACAAAAAAGCTGATGAGGTATTTGAACTTATGTCTAAGGAAGCTGCAAAGCTTTGCATTAGCACCTTAAATAATTTTTATAAAATAAAACCGCAAGCTCAAGATGAAAGCAAGGCAACTTTTTGCAAAAAGATAAAAAAGAGCGATGGGCTTGTAAATTTAGAAGATGCAAAAACTCTATATCAAAAATTTCTAGCATTTTATCCTTGGCCTGGCGTGTTTTTAGAAAATGGATTAAAATTTATAGATATAAATTTAATAGATGATATAAGCAAAAATAAAGAAGCCGAAATTTTAGATATACAAGGGGAAAGCTTTTTGCTTGCTTGTAAAAAAGGTGTATTAAAAATAAATAAAATTCAAGAAGCTGGAAAGAAAATTTGTTCTGCTAAATCATGTCTTAATGGAAAAAGGCTTAAAAGTGGAAATTATTTGTATTGATGAGCTAGATTCTACTCACACCTTTATGTGCAAAAAGATAAGAGAAGGCGAAATAAACAAAAATATAGCTATATACGCCCTAAAACAAAGTAATGGCGTAGGCAGTAGAGATAATGAATGGCAGAGCAAAGAAGGGAATTTGCACTTAAATTTTTGTATAAAACAAGATGATTTAAGTCCTGATTTACCTCTTTGTTCTATAAGTATTTATTTTGGATTCATAATGAAAGAATTGCTATCTTCTAAGGGTTCTAAAGCTTGGCTTAAATGGCCAAATGACCTATATATAGGAGATAAAAAAATCGGAGGATTGATAAGCTCAAAAATACAGGATTTTATAATAGTAGGTATTGGATTAAACCTAAAATATTCGCCACTTTACGCAACTGTGCTTGATATAAATATCGATTTAAAGGACTTGATTTGTGAATACATAAAAGAAGTTGAAAAAAAAATTTTATGGAAGCAAATTTTTAGAAAATATATAGTAGAATTTGAAAAATCTCGTTCATACAAAGCTAATATAGATGGGCGTGAAGTATCTTTAAAGGACGCTTTGCTGTATGAAGATGGTTCGATTTTACTTGAAAATAGAAGGGTATATAATTTAAGATGAGCGAAGTAATATCTATAGCCAATCAAAAAGGTGGGGTTGGAAAAACTACAACTGCTATAAATTTAGCAGCTTCCTTTGCTGTTGCAGAAAAAAAAGTTTTGCTTATTGATGTAGATCCACAGGCAAACGCCACAACAGGGCTTGGATTCAACAGAAATAATTACGAATATAATATGTATCACGTTTTTACAGGTCGTAAAAAATTTGCTGATATTATACTAAAAACAGAACTTGCTAAACTTCATCTAGCACCTTCTAATATAGGTTTAGTTGGAATAGAACAAGAATTAGCAAAAGATGAATCTATAGAATTAAAAACAGTTCTTAAAAATAGACTTGTAGAAGTTATAGATGATTATGATTACATAATAATAGACACACCGCCAGCACTTGGTCGTATAACTGTTAATGCTTTTGCGGCAAGCGACGGGGTTATCATACCTGTGCAGTGTGAATACTATGCACTTGAGGGTGTAGCTATGGTTTTAAATACCATTAAAATAGTAAAAAAAACATTAAACCCAAGGCTTAAGGTAAAAGGTTTTCTACCTACTATGTATAGCTCTTCAAACAATATATCTAAAGTTACTTTTGAAGATTTAAAATCAAATTTTAAGGAACATTTATTTGTAAATAATGATAATGCCGAAGAATTTATAATAGTTCCTAGAAATGTTAAATTAGCTGAAAGTCCAAGTTTTGGTAAGCCTATATTACTTTATGATATAAAATCACCAGGCTCTATAGCTTACAGAAATTTAGCTCACGCTTTGATGTAGGATTTTTTATGGCAAAAAGACCAGCTTTAGGTAGAGGCTTAAGCAGTATCTTAGGTGATGTAGATGAGGCTTACGGGAAAGAATTGGGTTTTGGTGATACAGAAGAAGTAAGCATAAGCGATATAGAGCCAAATCCATACCAACCAAGAAAAGATTTCAAAGAAGAATCCTTAAAAGAACTAGCAGCTTCCATAGAAAGATATGGACTTATACAACCTGTAGTTCTCGTAAAAAAGAATATAAACTCTTATATACTAGTCGCTGGAGAAAGAAGGCTAAGAGCGTGTAAAATGCTTGGAATGTCAAGCGTAAAATCAGTTATACTAAAGGAAAATGAAAACAAATTAAGAGAGTTAGCTCTCATAGAGAACATTCAAAGGGAAAATTTAAATCCTATAGAATTAGCAATATCTTACAAAAGTTTGATAGATGAATATGGACTCACACAAGAAACATTAGCAGACATTATGCATAAATCAAGAACCCAAATAACAAACACTATGCGTTTGTTAAATTTAAGTGATAGAACAAAAGACTTTATCATTTCTGGCAAGCTTTCTCAAGGACACGCTAAAATTTTAGTTGGTCTAGATAAAGAAAATGAAGCAAGGCTTGTAGATAGCATAATAGGACAAAGCTTAACAGTTAGAGAAAGTGAAAAACTCATACAAAATTCCAAAAATAAAACAGATAAAAAAACGCCTATTACAAAAGAAACTGACTTTAGTGTAGAACTCAAAAAACTAAAGCAAGCATTTGAAAATATTGGTGTGAAGTGCAGTGTAAAACAAAATAAAATAAGTTTGACTGTGGATAATTTGGACAAAATTAAATATTTAAACAAAATATTACAATGATTTTTTAAAAAATTTATACTTTTTAGTTATAATGCTAAGTAATGATAATAAAATAAAAGGTATATATAATGTTTGATGATGTCCATTTATCCACTATATTATCCACTGTTGTTATATTTTTACTTATGATAGTAGTGCTTAATGCCATTTTATATAAACCTCTTTTGAGTTTTATGGGACAAAGAGATGAATCCATAAAAAGCGATGAAGCTAAGGTTAAACAAGATTTTGAAAAAATTTCTACAGTGGCAGAAGAGCTCGAAAAAATAAAACAAAGCACAAGAGAAGAGATTTTTCAAATAAAACAAAGAGCAGTTGAGGTTGCTAGAGCTGAAGCTGAAACTGAATTTAATAAGAAAAAACAAGAATTAGAAGAAAAGATGTCAAACTTTTACTTAAATTTAGAAAAAGATAAGAAAAATTTAGAAGAAGAGTTGAAAACCCATATATCAGAGTGGAAAAATACTCTTAATGCAAATTTGAAAAATATATAGGATTTTAATATGAAAGCTCTAACATTAATGCTTATGATGTCGCCTGCGATATTACTTGCCGCTCCTAGTGGTTCTGGAGAATATGATATAATCCCTAGAACTGTAAACTTCATTATTTTCGTAGCCATTATGTTTTATCTTTTAGCAAAGCCTATTAAAAATATGTATGATACACGTATAAAAAAGATAGCTACTAGATTAGAAGATATACAAAAAAGGGTTTTAGAAAGCAAAAATAAAAGATTAGAAGCCATCAAAAGCTTAGAAGATGCAAAAAAAGAGGCTGATAATGCTATAGCTCTAGCACATAAAGAGGCTGAACTTATGGCAAAGAAAATAAAAAGCGATGCAAAAAACGATATGCTTATTTTAGAAAAAACTTATGATGAACAACAAAACTATGAGCTTAGAAAGATGCAAAAAGATGTGGTAAGTGCCGCTCTAGCTCAAATTTTTGACGATTCTTCACTTAAACAAGACGATATAATAAACATTATGCTTAAAAAGGTTTCTTAAATGAATGATTTACTAGCAAAAAGGTATGCGAAAGCTATTTTAAGTAGAAATGATTCTGATGAATTTTATGAATTTTTATCTTCTGTAAATACAGCTTTTTCTCTACCTAAATTCAAAGAAATTTTAAACTCTTACGAGCTAAAAAAAGATAAAAAGTTAGAACTTATCTTATCTTTTTTTAAAGAATTAAAACCTAGTTTTGTGAATTTTCTAAAAATTCTTACTCAAAATTCACGACTTTATCTAATACCTTTCGTGTTAGAAGAACTAAGAAAACAAAAAGCATTAAAAGAGCAGATTTATTCTGGTATAGTTTTTTCTAAAAATGAAGTTGATAGCTCTAAACTACTCGAACTTGAAAAAGCCTTATCTAAAAAATTTGCTGTGAATATCAAGCTAACAAACAAGCTTTCAAAGGATAGTGGCGTGAAAATAAGTTTAGATGAGTTAGGATACGAGATATCCTTTTCAATGCAAAATCTTCAAATGAAGATGAGTGATTATATACTTAAAACAATGTAAGGAGAATTTTTATGAAAATTAAAGCTGATGAAATTAGTTCCATCATTAAAGAAAAGATTGAAAATTTTGATTTAAACCTTGAAATAGAAGAAACGGGAAAAATTATTTCGATAGCAGACGGAGTTGCAAAGGTCTATGGTCTTAAAAACGTTATGGCTGGCGAAATGGTCGAATTTGAAAACGGAGAAAAAGGTCTTACCCAAAATCTAGAAGAAGCTAGTGTTGGTATAGTTATATTAGGAAAGGGTGAAGGCTTAAAAGAGGGTAGCTCTGTAAAAAGACTTAAAAGACTATTGAAAGTGCCTGTTGGAGAAGCTCTTGTTGGTCGCGTTGTAAATGCTCTAGGCGAACCAATAGATGCTAAAGGTAGCATACAAGCTACTGAATTTCGTTTTGTAGAAGAAAAAGCTAAGGGCATAATGGCTAGAAAAAGCGTTCATGAACCTTTACAAACAGGTATAAAAGCTATAGATGCCCTAGTTCCGATAGGTAGAGGACAAAGAGAGCTAATCATAGGCGACAGACAAACAGGAAAAACAACAGTCGCGGTAGATACCATAATAAACCAAAAAGGGCAAAATGTAATATGTATATATGTGGCTATAGGACAAAAACAAAGCACGGTTGCACAAGTCGTAAAAAGACTTGAAGAACACGGTGCTATGGAATATAGCATAGTTGTAAATGCTGGTGCTTCAGATCCTTCAGCATTACAATTTTTGGCCCCTTACACTGGCGTAACTATGGGAGAATATTTTAGAGACAATGCAAAGCACGCTTTAATAATCTACGATGACCTATCAAAACACGCAGTTGCTTATCGTGAAATGTCTTTGATATTAAGAAGACCTCCGGGAAGAGAAGCTTATCCTGGAGATGTTTTCTACCTACATTCAAGACTTTTAGAAAGAGCTGCTAAGCTAAATGATGAGTTAGGTGCTGGCTCTCTTACCGCATTGCCTATCATAGAAACACAAGCTGGAGATGTTTCGGCATATATTCCTACAAACGTTATATCTATAACAGATGGACAGATATTCTTGGAAACAGATTTATTTAACTCTGGTGTTAGACCAGCTATAAATGTCGGACTTTCAGTATCTCGTGTAGGTGGTGCAGCACAAATAAAGGCTATCAAACAAGTATCTGGAAATTTAAGACTTGATCTGGCACAATATAGAGAACTACAAGCTTTTGCACAGTTTGCAAGCGATCTAGATGAGGTTAGTAGAAAACAACTTGAAAGAGGACAAAGACTGGTTGAAATCTTAAAACAAGCTCCTTATTCTCCACTTGCAGTTGAAAAACAAGTATTGATAATTTTCGCTGGAACAAGAGGATTTTTAGATAATATAGAAGTATCAAAAATAGGTGAATTTGAAAGCGGTTTATACACATTTATAGAAACAAAATATCCTGATATTTTCGAGCAAATTCGTTCTAAGAAGGCTTTAGATAAAGATTTAGAAGAAAAACTTCATAAAGCCTTGAGTGAATATAGCTCAAGTCATATTTAAGGGCTTTTTATGGCTAGTTTAAAAGAAATAAAAAGAAAGATAAAGAGCACAAACAATACTCAAAAAACTACTAAAGCTATGAAATTGGTTTCAACGGCTAAACTAAGAAAAGCCGAAGAAGCTGCTAGACGCTCTAAGCTTTATGCACAAAAGATAGTTGATGTATTGGCTGATATATCTTTATCTGTTAGCAAAATTTCTGGCGATGATGGAAGGTTTATCTTTTTTAATAAAAGAGAGGTAAAAACCGTTGATATTATCTTTATAACCGCAGATAAAGGTTTATGTGGCGGTTTTAACTCAAAAACCATAAAAGCAGTAGTCGAAATGTTAGACAAATACAAAAAAGACGGTGTAAAAGTAAGATTAAGAGCTGTTGGAAAAACTGGGATAGAATTCTTTAAATTTCAAGGACAAGATTTACTTAAAACATATCTAAATTTAAGTTCTAGTCCAGATTATGAAAAAGCTTGTGAATTAGTCAGTGAGGCAGTAAAAGACTATGTAGATGGCTTATGTGATGAAGTTTATATAGTGCATAATGGTTATAAAAATATGATAACACAAGAACTTAGAATAGAACATCTTTTACCTGTTGAACCAGCTAAACTTCAAGTGGATACACAGTCAAATTCAGCTCTTGACACAGAGCCTGAAGATGATGCATTGCTAAATGAGCTTTTAAATACTTATTTTGAATACAATATGTATTTTGCTCTTATAGATTCCTTAGCAGCTGAACACAGTGCTAGAATGCAAGCTATGGATAATGCTAGTAAGAATGCTAAAGAAATGGTTAAAGCTTTAAATTTAGCCTATAATAAAGCTAGACAAGAGTCGATTACAACGGAACTTATAGAAATTATAAGTGGCGTTGAGTCTATGAAATGAATTTAAAGGGAGAGTATTATATGCAAGGAATTATTTCTCAAGTTTTAGGACCTGTTGTTGATGTAGATTTTGAGGATTATTTACCAAAGATAAATGAGGCATTAGTCGTAAATTTTGAAGCTGAGGGCAGAAAATACAAACTAGTTTTAGAAGTAGCTGCCCACCTAGGAGATGGTAGAGTAAGAACCATAGCTATGGATATGACTGAAGGTTTGGTGAGAGGTCTTAAAGTAGAAGCTACTGGAAGCTCTATAACTGTTCCTGTTGGAGAAAAAGTGCTTGGTAGAATTTTTAATGTAACAGGGGATTTGATAGACGAAGGAGAAGAGCTTAACTTTGATAAACGTTGGGCTATACATAGAGATCCTCCTCCTTTTGAAGAACAAAGCACAAAGAGTGAGATTTTTGAAACGGGAATAAAAGTGGTTGATTTACTTGCACCTTATTCAAAAGGTGGAAAAGTAGGATTGTTCGGTGGTGCTGGTGTTGGCAAAACTGTTATCATTATGGAATTAATACACAACGTTGCTTTTAAACATAGCGGTTACTCGGTTTTTGCTGGTGTTGGAGAAAGAACACGTGAAGGAAACGATCTTTACAACGAAATGAAAGAAAGTAATGTATTAGATAAAGTTGCTCTATGCTACGGACAAATGAATGAACCACCGGGTGCTAGAAACAGAATAGCATTAACAGGGCTTACTATGGCTGAGTATTTCAGAGATGAAATGGGGCTTGATGTGCTAATGTTTATAGATAACATATTTAGATTTTCACAGTCTGGTTCAGAAATGTCAGCACTTTTGGGAAGAATTCCTTCTGCCGTTGGATACCAACCTACACTAGCGAGTGAAATGGGGCGTTTCCAAGAAAGAATTACCTCTACTAAAAAGGGATCTATAACATCAGTTCAAGCTGTTTATGTGCCAGCAGATGACTTAACAGACCCTGCACCTGCTACAGTGTTCGCTCACCTAGATGCTACAACAGTTTTAAACAGAGCAATAGCAGAAAAAGGAATTTATCCTGCAGTGGATCCACTTGACTCTACATCTAGAGTGCTTGACCCACACATAATAGGGGAAGAGCATTACAATGTAGCAAGAGGGGTTCAATCAGTTTTACAAAAATACAAAGATTTACAAGATATAATTGCTATATTAGGTATGGACGAACTTAGCGAAGAAGATAAAAGGACAGTTGAAAGAGCTAGAAAAATAGAAAAATTCTTATCTCAACCTTTCTTTGTGGCTGAAGTTTTTACAGGAAGTCCTGGAAAATATATAAGCCTTGAAGATACTATAGCAGGATTTAAAGGAATTTTAGAGGGTAAGTATGATGACTTACCAGAAAATGCTTTCTATATGGTTGGAAACATAGATGAAGCCATAGAAAAAGCTGAAAAACTAAAAGGATAAATATGACTTCCTTGATACACTTAGAAATTGTAACGCCTATGGGTATGATTTTTAAGGGTGATGTTAAAATGGTTGTTTTGCCTGGAAGCGAAGGAGAATTTGGCGTGTTAAAAGGTCATGCTTCCTTGTTATCTTCTCTAAAAGCTGGTATTATAGATGTTGAAAAGGAAGATTCTAGTCACGAGCTTATAGCTATAGACTCTGGCTATGCAGAAGTAAATGAATTTAAGGTGGAAATTTTGGCTAAAGGAGCAGTTTCCATAAATGGATCTGATGGAGAAATAGCCAAAAATCTAGAGCAAGCGAAAGAACTTATAAAATCTATGAGTTCAGATAGTGTGGCTTTAGCATCCACTTTTGCCACCATAGATAGTAAAGCAGGAATTAAGTAGTGATAGATGTTTCTTCTATCCTACATTTTTTAAATGAGTCCACACTCATTACCTATGTAGTATTGTTTTGGCTGTCTTTTTATTTTATAGTATCTTTTGCTATCTTATTTTCCAGGCTAACATACCTAGCGGTTTGGACCTCAAAAGAAAGAGACGCTTTAGAGGATATATTGACATCTCGAAGAGAAATTTTTCAAACCGAATCTATACTTAGAAAGAGTTCTGAATTAAACAAAAACAATTTAGAATTATACAAAAATTTAGCAGAAAAAAAAGCTACCGTAGGGCTTACTTGGCTTAGCATTATAGCTTCAACTTCACCTTTCATAGGTCTTTTTGGCACTGTTATATCTATACTTGAAACGTTTGGCGGTCTTGGTGGTCAAAATTCACTAAGCATAATAGCTCCAAAAATAAGCGAGGCACTGATAGCCACTGGTTGTGGAATTTTTGTAGCCATACCTGCTTACACCTTTCATTTGATTATAAAAAGAAAGGCATTTGAGCTTTTGAGTATAGTAGATAGCGAAATTAAATTTTTAGTTAAGGCTTAAAATGCTTTTAGATGAAAAGCCTGAATTAAATATAACTCCTTTAGTCGATATTATGCTAGTTTTGTTGGCTATACTTATGGTTACAGCTCCTAGTATAGTCTATGATGAGAAAGTAAATTTACCAAGCGGCTCACAAAAAAGCTCTAGTGTAGCAACACTAAAAAGTCTTTTAATCACCGTAAATGAAAAAAGACAAGTTTTTTTTGACGGAAAAATTTTTCCTCTATCTTCATTTCCAGATAACCTAGCACTTTTAAAAACAAAATTTAATACAGACGAGCCGGTTTTTATAAGGGCTGATAAAAATCTAAAATACGATGATGTTATGTTTGTGTTAAAAACTGTTAAAAATTTGGGTTTTACTAAGGTAGCCTTACAGACGGAATAGTATGAAAGATTATGGTTTAGGCTCTATAAATTCATTTTTACTAGCTTTGTTAGTATATATGTCCTTAGTTTTTTTTGTTTTTTTTAAAATTAGCACAAAAGACGATGTTGTAAAATACACTGATTTAAAAGATAGTTTTGTAGATGTAGATTTAGGAGCATTTTCTGCAAAAAATTTAACTCAAGAAAAAAAACAAGAGGAAGATGCTTTAAAAGAAAACGAGAAAACAGGTCAAGAAACTACAAACAAAGAAGTTAAAACCCAAGAGGTTAAACAGGAGCAAAGTGATATAAATTCTCTTTTTGGAAACATAAAAGATTTTCAAGAAGAAAAAAGCACAAAAGTTCAGTCCTCTGCAAAATCAACTCCAGATGCTTCTAAACCAAAAGATGCAGCAGAACTTTTTAAGCAATTAAATGATAATTTATTGCCCCAAGAGCAAGAAATTGGAGAAAGCACAAACGCACAGATGACTGGTGTGTATGATGAATTTCGTGGAAAAATAAGAAGAATTTTAGAGCAAAGATGGAGACTTTATGAAGCTAGCGGAAATTTTAAAGTTTTAATTAAATATTATATAGACAGTAATGGAAAATTCGGATATACTCACGTAGAAAAAAGTTACGATGAAAATTTTGATGCAAAAGTTTTGGAATTTTTAAATACTTTGAATGGAAAATTCATAGCTTATCCTCCTAAAAATCAAAATTTTCAAGGTGATATGGAACTAAGCGATAAACTAAAATAGAGGATTATAAATATGAAAAAAGTTGTTTTTGTTTTAATGTGTTTATTTTCTTTTTCGGTAGCAGATTCGACTATATCTGTTACAAATGAAGGTGTTGCCTTACCAAAAATTATCTTAAAAGACATATCTACTCTTAATGATAGAGACTTAAAAAGCAATTTTTACAATATCTTGCTAAATGATTTAAAGGTAAGCTCAAATTTTGAAGTATTAACAAGAGGGGATGAAAAAGGAAATTATGTTTTTGAATACTCCTTAGCCAAATCAGGCACAAATCTTGATTTAAAAGTTACAATAAAAGCTAACGGCGAGGAAAAAAGCAGTAAAAATTATTCTATATCTAGCTTAGAACAATATCCATTTTTAGCCCATAAAAGCGTAAAAGAATCTGTAAGGGATCTAGGCTTAGCTCCAATCGAATGGATGGATCATAAAATTTTAATAGCTAGAAACAGCGGAAACAAAAAAAGCCAAATAATTATGGCAGATTATACACTAACTTATCAAAAAGTAATGGTTGGAGGTGGTTTAAATTTATTCCCTAAATGGGCAAATAAAGAGCAAAGTGCCTTTTACTATACTGCATACGATCACAATGTACCAACGCTTTATCTTTATGATTTAAAAACAAACAAAGCTAGTAGAATCATATCTAGCACTGGTATGCTTGTAGCCTCTGATGTTAGCAAAGACGGTTCTAAGCTAGTATTAACAATGGCTCCAAACGATCAACCAGATATTTATCTATATGACTTAAAGAAAAAAATGTTACAAAAGATCACTAATTATTCCGGTATAGATGTGAATGGAAATTTTGTTGAAGATGAAAAAAAGATAGTATTTGTATCAGATAGACTTAGCTATCCAAATATTTTTATACAAACTATAGGCTCTCCAAACGCAGAACAATTAGTATTTCACGGTAGAAATAATAGTGCCGTTTCAACATACAAAAATTACCTAGTTTATTCAAGCAGAGAACCAGAACAAAGGGGTGTTTTTAACATATACCTAATGAGTACTCAAAGTGATTATATAAGACAGCTTACAGCAAATGGAAAAAACCTCTTTCCACGCTTTTCAAATGACGGAGGTAGCATAGTTTATATAAAATATATAGGCGAACAAACTGCACTAGGCGTTATAAGGGTAAATGCAAATAAAAGCTTTCATTTTCCGCTAAAGGTGGGTAGGATTCAGTCGATTGACTGGTAAATAAATATATTTATAAATTTTATTTATCTAAAATTTAAAAATTTATTTGATTTTTAGAATTTGTTAGATAAAATTAGCAGAATTTATCTCAATTTTGAAAGGAAAGGTTATGAAAAAACTTCTTTTAGTTTCAGTAGCAATCTCTGCATTGCTTCTTGCAGGTTGTGCCCCAAGAGCTAAAACTTCAGTTGATAGTTCTTCAAGTGCAAACGGTGCTGGTGGTGCTTCTGGTGGTAGCGATGTATTTGGCAGTTTGTCAAGTGGATTAGGCAAAATTTATTTTGATTTTGACAGATACGATATAAAACCAGAAATGCAAGCTGTTGTAAATTCTGGCGCTAATCTTCTTAAAGGTCAAGCTGGTTCTGCTAAGATAACAGTTGAAGGACACTGCGATGAGTGGGGTAGCGATGAATACAATCAAGCTTTAGGTCTTAGAAGAGCTAATTCTGTAAAAAGAGCTTTAACTACTCTTGGTATAAATTCAAAACAAATCACAGTTAAGAGCTTAGGCGAATCTGCACCTGCTTGTACTACTTCTCCAGGAGACAAAGGACAGTGTGACGCACAAAATAGACGTGCTGAAATCAAGGTTGGTTTATAATACTAACTTATGAAAAAAACAATATTAGTGGTTCTATTTTTTGGAACCACTGCCTTTTTAAATGCCGAACAATCAGCTTTTGATGCTGGAAATATTAACAATAATTCTGCTTACGGTTTAACACAAAACGAACAAATTATAAAAAAACGACTAGACGATTTACAAAATAACTATATGCAAAATTCTTCAAATCTAAACAACATAAATGAAAGATTAGAAGGCTTACAAAGCACTTTAGAAGGAATAAATTCCCAGTATAGCAAATCTAATTCTAGACTAAATGCTCTAGAAGATAGAGAAGCGAATTTAAGCAAGGAACTTTCTAGCTTAAAGGCTTATGTTAGAGAAAGTAGAAAAATTCAAGAAGAAAACAATAAAGAAATAAAAAAAACATTAGAAGAGCTTTCAAAAATGCTATCTGCTGATGTTAATTTGGATTTAAATTCTACAGATACTTTAAAAGAAGATAACAAAGAAGATAACAACGATACAAAGATCAAACAAGAAGAAGAAAAAAAAGAAGTAGATGAATCTTGGAAGAAAAAAGATAGTGATGATATATTAAATTTAGCTATGAAAGAGTTTAAAAGCAAAAAAACCTTAGAGCAGGCTAAAGCTAAATTTGAATATCTATTAAGCAAAAATTACAAACCAGCTAGAGCAAATTTTTATCTAGGTGAGATTGAATACAAACAAAAAAGATATGCAAATGCCATAAACTATTATAAAAAATCAACCTCTCTTTACTCAAAGGCTGATTATATGCCTACCTTACTTTATCACACTGCAATAAGCCTTGATAAAGTAGGCGATACTAAGAGTGCGAATGGTTTTTACAAGGCATTAAAAGCAACTTATCCAAAAAGCCCTGAGGCAAAAGCCTCACCAAATAGAAAATAATCAAATTTAAGGAGACAAAGATGGCAATAGAAAAAAATAGTGTAGTTTCTATGTTTTATGAATTAAAGGATGCTAATACAAACGAGCTTTTAGAGTCAAATCTTTACGGAGAGCCTATATCTTTTATACTAGGCAAAGGACAAGTTTTAGAAAGCTTAGAAGAAGAAATTTACAAGCTTGAAAGCCCTTGTAATGCAGATGTTATAATAAAAAAAGAAAATGCTTTAGGTGAATACGACCAATCAGCGATACAAACTCTACCAAGAGAACAATTTGCTGGCATAGAGCTTAAGATTGGTATGGAACTTTTCGGAGAAAGTGAAGAAGGCGAAACTGTAAGAGTTACTGTTAAAGATATAAAAGATGATACTGTTACAGTTGATTATAACCACGCTTATGCTGGTAGAGATTTACTTTTTTCTTTGAATATACTAGAAGCACGTGTTGCTAGTGAAGATGAAATTTTAACAGGTATAATAGCTGGTTCTCACTCTTGCGGTTGCGGTTCTGGTCACGGTCACGGTGGTGGTTGTTGTGGTGGCGGACACGGTCACGGTGGATGTGGTTGTCATTAATGAAAGCTGTATTTTTATTTGCCGGTCAAGGTTCGCAAACAGTCGGAATGGGTAAAGATTTTTACGAAAATTCAAGCAAGGCTAAGGATTTTTTAGATTCTGCTAGTGATTTTTGCAAGATAGATTTTAAGCACTTGCTCTTTGAGCAAAACGAGGACTTGAATAAAAGCGAATTTACCCAACCAGCAATAGTCTTAAATTCGCTTATGGCTTTTATAGCCCTTGAAGAAAAACTCACAAACCTTAACGCTGACTACGCTTTAGGACATTCTTTAGGAGAATTTTCTGCCCTTGCCGTTCAAGGTGGCATTGATTTTAAAGAAGTATTGACTCTTGTTAATAAAAGAGGCAAATTTATGCAAGAAGATTGCTCTAAAATAGAAGCATCTATGATGGTTGTCCTTGGCTTAAAAGATGAAGTTGTAGAGGATATTTGCAAAAAAGCGAGGGATAAGGGGAAAAAAATTTATGCTGCAAACTACAACTGCGATTCTCAAATAGTAGTTGCTGGTTTAAAACCTGACCTAAAGGAATATGAACCGTATTTTAAAGAAGCTGGGGCTAAAAGAGCTATGCTTTTAAATATGAATGTGGCTTCTCATTGTCCTATATTAGAAAATGCTTCTACAAAACTAAGTGCTGAACTTATGCCATTAATAAAAGATGAATTTAAACCAGTTATTTCAAATGTTAGTGCAAAAGCGTATAACACCAAAAATGACGCCTTATCTCTTTTAAAGCAGCAGCTTACAAAGCCTGTGTTATACAAACAAAGCATATCTTCCATAGAAAAAGAAGTTGATATATTTATAGAATTTGGGGCTTCTATACTAAAGGGATTAAACAAAAAGATTACTCAAAAAGAGACTTATTCTATAACAAATATGAATGATATAGATGAAGTATTAAAGGTTTATAAATGAAAATAGCTATTTTAGGTGCAATGCCAGAAGAAATAACACCTTTGCTAGAAGTGCTAAAAGAGTATGAAAAGATAGACTATGCAAATAATAGCTACTATCTTTGCAAATATAAAAATCACGAGCTAATACTTGCCTATTCTAAGATAGGTAAGGTAAATTCGACCTTAAGTGCTACTGTAATGATAGAAAAATTTAAGGCTCAAAAACTACTTTTTACGGGTGTTGCTGGTGCTTTTAATCCAAAATTTGAAATAGGGGATTTGATATATGCTGAAAAATTAGTTCAATATGATTTGGATATAACAGCTTTTGGACATCCTCTTGGTTTTGTGCCCGGAAATGAAATTTTTATAAAAACTGATGAAAGCCTAAATTTTTTAGCCCTTGAAGTAGCTAAAGAACTCGGGGTAAAAATACAAAGCGGGATAATAGCAACGGGAGATGAATTTATATGCGATGAAAACAAAAAAGCTAGGATAAGAGAAATTTTTTCTGCCGATGCTTGTGAAATGGAAGGAGCTTCTGTGGCTTTAGTGTGCGATGCATTAAAAGTGCCTTGTTTCATACTAAGAGCTATTAGCGATAAAGCTGGTGAAAAAGCAGAATTTGACTTTGATGAATTTGTAGTAAAATCAGCCAAGATATCTGCTAACTTTGTATTAAAACTTTGTGATAAGCTATGATAAAATTAAGCAAGAAACTCATACGCCAAGTAGCACAAGCAAATGCAAAATATTCTCTTATAAAAGATAAGGATAGAGTTCTTTTAGGGCTTAGTGGCGGTAAAGACTCTTTGGCTTTAGCTCATCTTTTAAATCGTATGCAAAAACACGCTCCATTTTCTTTTGACCTAAAAGCCGTTACTTTAAGCTATGGTATGGGTGAGGATTATTCTAAACTACACAAACATTGTGAAGAAAATGGCATAGAACACGAAGTGATAGATTCAAATATATATGAAATTTCAGGAGACACCATACGCAAAAATTCCAGCTTTTGTAGTTATTTTTCGCGTATGAGAAGAGGGGCTTTATATAGCTATGCTTTAGAAAATGGCTTTAACAAACTTGCAATAGCACACCACCTAGACGATGCTGTTGAAAGCTTTTTTATGAATTTTATACATAATGGTGCTTTACGAACCCTAGCTCCTATATATACTAGCAAAAGAGGCGTAACAGTCATAAGACCTTTGATATTCGTACGTGAAAGACAACTAAGAGATAATGCAACTACCAATGGATTAGAAGTCATAGGAAATGAATTTTGTCCCGGAATGAAACTAAGTGAGAAAAATGTCAAATTCCCACACGCTAGGCAAGAAGCTAAAGAATTATTAGCCAAGCTGGAAAAGGAAAACCCAAAACTTTTCACTTCATTAAAATCAGCCTTTGAAAACATACATCAAGAAAGCTTTTTCAAGGCTGTATAGTGGAAAAAGCTTTAATAATAGTTGATTATCAAAACGATTTTATAGATGGAAGCTTAGGTTTTGAAAAAGCAAGGCTTATAAAAGATGATATTTTGCTTTTACTAAAAGAATTTGATGGGGATTTGATTTTCACCCTAGATACACATTATACAAATTACTTAGAGACTAGAGAGGGTAAAAATTTACCTATCTTACATTGTCAAGATAAAAGCCACGGACATAAAATGCCAAGCGAATTTGATAAATACATTGAAAAGGCTAAGAAAATTTTCAAAAAGCAAAGCTTTGCTAGTTTGGAGCTTGCAAATTTTATACGAGAGCAAAATTACAAGCAAATAGAATTTTGTGGTTTAGTTTCACATATTTGCGTATTCAGCAATATCATACTAGCATTTAATGCTGCTTTAAATGCTGAAATAATACTACACAGCAAAGCAACCGCCTCGCACGATGATGAGCTTGAAGAGGCTGCTTTTAAAATTCTAAAAGCTTACGGCGTAAAAATAGTATAAATTTATTTCTTCAAATAATCTTGCAAACTCTTTACAGATAAATAATCGTCTTTTTTCATATTTTGCAAAGAATTAGCCGCTATCAATGCTGAACGTATATTTGTGAAATACGGAATTTTAAGACGAGTGATATTTGACCGTATTATTTTTGTATCACTTTTTACGCTATTTTCATCACTTGTGTTAATCACCAAATCAATCTCTTCATTTTTAAGCTTATCTTCTATATTTGGACGACCCTCTGAAATTTTATACACAAGCTCACAATCTATCTTTGCTTCTTTTATAGCGGACATTGTGCCACTTGTGGCTATGATTTTAAAGCCTAGCTTAGAATAAGCTTTAGCCAAGTCTTTTGCATACTTTTTATCTTTCTCTTTTAATGATATAAAAAGCGTCCCAGAATCTGGCAAATCATTAAAGGCTGAAATTTGGCTTTTTGCATAAGAGGTGGCAAAATTTTTACTAATACCCATAACCTCTCCCGTTGAACGCATTTCAGGTCCAAGCTCTAAATCCCCTAAACTAAGCTTAGCAAAAGGAAACACAGCCTCTTTAACGCTACTATGTTTAGAAGGTTTTGTCCTAAACACTCCATTTTTTTCCTCTACAACAGAGTATTTATCATAAAAACTCAAAGCCTCTCTTAAATTGCCTTGATACATAACCCTAGTAGCAACCTTTGCTAAAGGAAGTCCCGTTGCTTTACTAACAAAAGGCACTGTCCTACTTGCTCTAGGATTAACCTCTATCATAAATAATTCATTATTATATAAAGCAAACTGTATATTTAAAAGTCCGATCACTCCTAAATTTAAAGCTATTTCTTTTGTTTTTTGCTCTATTAGTTCTATTGTTTTTTCATCTATATTATAAGGTGGCAAGGAACAAGCACTATCGCCTGAATGAATTCCAGCCTCTTCTATATGTTCCATTATACCGCCTATATAAACATCTTTGCCATCGCTTATAGCATCTACATCTAGTTCTGTGGCATTATCTAAAAATTTGTCTATTAATATAGGGCTTTTATCGCTAACTTCTATAGCCTCTTTCATATAAAGCTTTAATTCATCTTCATTATATACAACACGCATAGCCCTACCGCCTAAAACATAGCTAGGTCTAACAAGCACAGGATAGCCTATATCACTTGCCTTAGAAAGTGCTTCATTTATGCTTGTGGCGGTGTGGTTTTTGGGTTGTTTTATGCCAAGTTTTTCCATAAATTCGGCAAATTTCTTTCTATCCTCAGCTAAATCTATAACCCTAGCCGAGGTGCCTATAATCTTAGTTCCAAAAATACTAAGCTTTTTAGCAAATTTTAAAGGAGTTTGCCCTCCAAAATGCACTATCAAGCCATCTGGCTTTTCCCTTTCTATAACGGCTCTTAAATACTCAAATTCTATAGGCTCAAAATAAAGCTTATCGCTTACATCATAATCTGTCGAAACTGTTTCTGGGTTACAGTTATACATTATGGTTTTAACCCCTAAATCCCTCAAAGCAAACGAAGCATGCACACAAGCATAGTCAAATTCTATGCCTTGACCTATGCGGTTTGGTCCTGAGCCTATTATCATTACCTTTTTTTCATTTTTTTGCTTTTTTTCCTCGCTAAAGCTTTCTTGCATAGGAGAAAAAGATGAGTAATAATAAGGAGTAAAAGCCTCAAACTCGCCAGCGCAAGTATCTACTTCGTTAAAATTACTTAAGATAGCTAGTTTTTGTCTTTTGTGATATATATCATTTTCGCTTAGGTCTAAATTATCTTTTTTGTTTATAAGTTTTGCTATCATCTTATCTGAAAAGCCCATAGTTTTAGCCCTTCTAAGCAAGGCTTTATCATTTAGTATATCCATATCTATCTTAGCTTCAAAATCCACGATTTCTTTGATTTGATGTAAAAACCATTTATCTATCTTGCAAAGCTCGTAAATTTCATCTATACTAAAACCATCTCTAAAAGCTTGTGCTATGCAAAGCAATCTTTTTTCATTTGGATTTCTTAGCTTAAATACCAAATCATTTCTTTTCATATCAAGCTTTTCAAAACCACTTAAATCCTTCTCTAAAGAACAAAGTGCTTTTTGTATGCTTTCTTTAAACGTCGCACCTATTGCCATTACCTCGCCAACACTCTTCATAGCAGTGCCTAAAATTTCACTAGCTTCAGGGAATTTTTCAAAGGTAAAGCGAGGAATTTTTGTAACTATATAATCAATGGCGGGCTCAAAAGAAGCCGGAGTAAGTGTGATGTCATTTTTTATCTCATCTAAGGAAAAGCCCACAGCTAAAAGCGTGGCAACCTTTGCTATAGGATAGCCTGTAGCCTTACTAGCAAGTGCTGATGAGCGAGAAACTCTTGGATTCATTTCTATGACTATCATTCGTCCGTTTTCTGGATTTATGGCAAATTGCACATTTGAACCACCCGTATCAACTCCTATCTCTCTTAAAATGGCAAAAGAAGCATTTCGCATAACTTGATATTCTTTATCAGTAAGCGTTAGTGCAGGAGCTACCGTTATGCTATCTCCTGTATGCACTCCCATGGGGTCTAAATTTTCTATGGAGCAAACTATGATACAGTTATCATTTTTATCCCTTATAACCTCCATTTCATACTCTTTCCAGCCAAGCAGGGATTCTTCTATTAAAATTTCGTGTATTGGAGATAATGATAATGCAGTTTTTGCAAGCTCTTTAAATTCATCTAAATTATAAACAACCCCGCTTCCCGCACCACCAAGCGTATAAGAAGCCCTTATCATCAAAGGAAATCCTATCTCATCAACAGCCTTTAAGGCTTCATCGTAATTATAAGCATACATAGACTTAGGCAAATCCATACCTATCTTTTTCATACATTCCTTAAAGACTTGCCTATCCTCACCCTTTTTTATAGCCTCTGGCTTTGCGCCCAAAAAGACTGCATCTTTTGCTTCGCCGCTTTCATAAACCGCCATAGCCACATTTAAGGCTACTTGTCCGCCCATTGTGGGTAAGATGGCGTCAATATTTTCTTTTTTGATGATTTTTAAAATACTTTCTTTTGTTATAGGTTCTATGTAGGTAGCGTCTGCAAATTCTGGGTCTGTCATAATTGTGGCTGGATTTGAATTTATTAAAACAACCCTATATCCAAGCTCTTTAAGTGTCTTTGCAGCCTGAGTGCCCGAGTAATCAAACTCACAAGCCTGACCTATGACTATAGGTCCGCTTCCTATAAGCAAGATATTTTTTATGTCTGTTCTTTTTGGCATTTTTTATCCTAGTTTTATGCTTTTTTGTGTGAAATTATAACAAGAACTTTTTAATATTCTTTGAAAAAAATCCTTAATATTAATGGCTATTTTGCTAGAATTTAGCTAAAAATTTTTAAGGTTATTGCTATGTTTTATTACATAATGGCTCTTTTTATAGGCGTGGCTTTAGCAGTGCAAGTGCCTATCAATGCAGCTTTAGGACGCTCTGTTTTAAATGCGCATTTAGTGGCTGCCTTTGTAAATTTTTTTGTTGGCACTCTTTGTTTGCTTGTTATTATTTATTTTGCTGGGCTTTTGAATGCCTCTGTTTTTAAGCTTAGTATAAGTCAGGAGTGGTGGAAGTATTTAGGAGGCGTTTTAGGAGCTTTTATAGTCTTTGCGGCTGCTTTTTTAGCACCAAAAATCGGTCTTACAAATATGTTTTTAATGCTTGTTTTAGGACAAATTATAACAGGTATGATCCTAGATAGAATGGGTGCTTTTTCCTTGGCTGTAAAAGAAATTTCTATCTTTAAGATACTTGGTTTAGCAGTTATTTTCATAGGGCTTTTCATCTTTTTTTATAAAGAGCTTTTTCCTAAATCCTAGTATGAAATTTCACACCTTTATAGCCCTTACTTTGATTATCATAAATTTTAGCATACAGCTTTTTAGCTCCTTGCATTACAGGCTTTATAGAAAGTATTTAAAATACTGCTACAATGGTATGTTTTATGAAATTTTAGCTAAGGAACAAAGCTTAAGAAATAATTTTAGATTACTACTTTTTAATATCTGCAAATTAAGTCCCTTGCTCTTTTCATTTTTAATTCTTTTAGCCTTGTTTTAATCTAAAAAGCTTATTAAAGGATTAAAATTTAGACTAAAAGGAAAAATATATGAAAAAGAAAATATCTGCGAATTTTGCTTGGTTTTCAGTACTTTTTGGTGGCTTTGTTGAAATTTTTTGGGTAAGTGGGCTTAAATACTCGCAAAGCATTTTAGAATACTGCTTAACAGCTATTGGAGTTTTAATCTCTTTCATCTGTATGCTTTTGGCTGTGAAAAGACTTGAGGTAAGCATAGCTTACGCTGTCTTTGTTGGCATAGGAACGGCTGGGGTTGTGCTAAGCGAAATGCTAGTTTTTGCCGAATCTGTATCTTTGATAAAAATCATACTCATAGGCATTCTTTTACTAGGCGTTATAGGGCTTAAGCTTGTTAGCAAGGAACAGGGCGAAAAAAGCGATGAGGACTTAGCACAAGAGCTTTCAAAAAATTTAGGCATAGATGAGCTTGAGGAGATCTTAGGAGAGAAAAAATGAGCTGGGTTTTTTTGATTTTAGCTGGACTTATGGAGGTTGTGGGTGTTATAGCTATGAAAAAATTTGTCAGCACGGACAAAAAAATCTTTTTATTAAGCATAGCTTTTTGCTTTATCCTATCCCTTGGCTTTTTATCTCAGGCTATGCAAGGAATTTCAATGGGAACGGCTTATGCGATATGGACAGGCATAGGAGCTGCTGGTGGAGTTATGGTAGGGATTTTCTTTTTTAAAGAAAACAAATCCTTTGCTAAAATATTATTTTTAGGGATAATAATAATAAGCTCGATAGCATTAAAGGCTATTTCATAATGCAAATTTATGTTTGTGGCACATCTACTGACGTTGGAAAAACACATTTTTGTGCTATGTTTTGCGAATCCTTTAAGTATGAATATTTTAAGCTTATACAAGCTGGAGAACTTAAAGATAGCGATATAGTATCTAGCTTTGCACTAAAAAGCAAAATTCATAAAGAGGGTATTTTTTTAAAAACTCCAGCCTCGCCTCACATAGGTAAAAAGCTAGAAAATTTATCATACAATGCTTTTGATATAAAGATTCCTAATAGTAAAAATTTGCTTATAGAAACTGCTGGTGGGCTTTTTACGCCCATTGATGAAAAATGCTGTATGATTGATTATATGGCTTTAAATCCAAAGCCTTGTATCTTGGTAGCAAGTTATTATCTTGGGACTATAAATCACATAATACTTAGTATAGAAGCCCTTAGAAAAAGGCAAATTCCTATACTAGCTCTTGTTATGAGTGGTGAAAAAGACAATGAAATAGATGACTTTGTTTATAAATACTGTGATATTAACATACTTCATTTAAGCTATTTTACAAAGCAAACTTTTTCTGCGATAAGTAAAGAATTTAAAAAGGGAGCAAAAAAATTGATAATTTAAGAATTATATATTTTTTACAAAATTAAACGTATAAAAACTATATGAGTTTTACACATTTTAAACTTATGCTTAAACTTTAAAATCTATCTTACTCTTATCTACTTTAAATAACTTTTCTAATAATTCTAATACATCATTACCTTTTTTTCTTTCATTCTCTAAGAAAGTTAAAAAGAAATTTTTAGCTATATCATCATAAGTAAAAGTTTCACTTTTACTTTCAGCTTGTATGGGGGTGAAGGAGGGTTTATCGTTTTTGTTTTCATTTAAATCATCATTAGGAATTTTAGACAGTTCTTTTTCTTTAAGCTCTTTTGAAAAGTTTTGTAAAAAGTCTTCATACTCTTTTTTAAATTTTAAATACTCATCTTTAAATTCATCTAAGCTAAGGTTTGAGTTTAAAAGCTCTTTGTATCTTTGTAAAAAGTTAGATGCTTCATTTTGTAAGCTTAGATTATGTTCCTTGCTTAGAGCTAAATTTAAACTTAAGCCTATTATATCTAAGCTAGAGCTGTAAGAGCTAGTGCTTGAATTAAAATTTAGCTTGTTTGCATTCATAAAGCTAGTAAATTTCTCTAAGTCTTTCTTGCTTACACCCTTATCAAGTCCGTTAATTTTACCAAGAGTGGTGGTTTCACCCTCTACAAAAGGCGAATTTATAAGCTTAGAAGCAAAGAGTAAAAATACTCCTGCCTTTGATATGTTCTCATCTTTATTTGTATAAGCACTAAGGTCTAAAGTTGTATGGCTAAATAATATATCATTTTTGCTTGTTTCATTTAAGATAACAAGTTTTGTGCCTTTTTCTGCTATATAATCTCCCATACCCTGCCATTCTTTAAAATCATAGCCTTGTATGAAATTTAGACTTTTTTCATCGTATATAAAAGCTGCTGGAAAGGAGGCTAAGTCATCTTTTGTATAAAAAGTAAAATTATTTTTAGGAGCTATTTGAGTGAAAAGATTATAGATATTTTTAAGGCTTTGTGCTATATCAATAGAGCTAAAAGCTTTTAAATCAGAGCTAGAAAAACTATCTAGCAAATTTTCTATATCCTTTGCGTAAATTTTAAAGTCTTTTGGAAGTCCTGCTTTTTCATTAAAATCAGATGTAAAATACCCTTCCTTATCTACACCATATCCTAGAATTTCACTTATGGCTTGACTTTTGTCTTTGACTGTATTATTTAAACTTTCATTAGATGAGCTTAGTTTTTGAGGTTTTTTTCTAAACTCATTTATATGTTGAGATATTTGATTATGAGATAAAGAGCTGATACTTAAATTATTCATCTTTTATTCTTTTATTTTACAGAGTAATATTATTAAAAGCATATCGTCAAATTTTAAAAAAGATTTAGCAAAGTTACTAGCTCTTTCTTGCAAAATCGCATCTTTTGCAAATATCCTCTAGCAAGATGCCATTTCTAAAACCATCTTTTATATCTTGCACCCTTTTGCTCTGCAATATCAAATCCAAATCATCATAAAATATGTTTCCAAGCGATATAACACCGTCATAATCCATACAACAAGGTATCACAGTTCCATCGCTTAAAATTCCAAGTTGCTTAGAAAGCCCATAACAAGTGCCTTTATCTCGTTTGATTTTAGAAAAAGACCAGTCAAAAAGGCTTTTTTGATGAAGCACAACATAATCTTTTAGTTTGTTAAGTTTTTTGTTTTTGTCTATTTTTATATCAAATTCATTTTCTAAAGCTTCATAAAACAAAGTATTTTCGTCGGGGGGATTAAAATTTTTATCTAAATTCCATAGCCTTAAATTTATAAATTTTTTCTTAAAATCATATCTTAAAAACTCAAGCAATGGCGTAAAATATTCTAAAAAAGAAAGTCTTTTTTGGCTAAAAAATGAGGCTAGGGAAAAATTTACCTGCCTTATAATATCGCTTTTTTGCAAAAGCTTTGTTTTGCTGCTATCCAAATAAAAACCACTGCTCGTAATCTCTAGCTTCATGGAGTATTGTTTAGCAATAAGCATATAAGATTCTAAATCTTTTAAAAGTAAAGGATCTCCTAAAATATGAAAGGTAAAAATTCTAGCCCTTTTATGAACTTTTTTTGCTACAGTTTCAAAATTTCCTAAGCTCATCACGCCTCTTTTGCCCTTTTTGCTCGGGCAAAAAACGCAGTCAAGTCCGCAAATATCGCTTAATTCTATATATATTTTTTCAAACAAAACAGTTCCTAAAATGGCTCATCATTTTTATCTAAAAAATCACTTGTTTTGAAATTATCTCTTGCTAGAAATTTTATAAGTTTTTCTAATTCCTTACAGTATCTTTCATCGCTAAGATCCTTAACTATATCCTCATCTTCATTTATCAAGCACAAATTTTTATATAAAAAATTAAAAAAATCTTTCTTACTTAATTCCTTTTTAAGTCTTATACTTTTCTTGTCTAATGCATTTAGAGCCTGTTTTTTAAGTGCTTGTTTTAGTGAAGTTTGTTTTTGACGCGAAAAAAAACTATAATTTATCTTGCATATAGCAGATAAAAATTCATCGCTTCCTTTTAACTTGCTTAAATCTTTCATTTCAAGCTCTCTTATAAGCACATCTTCGTTTTTTGCATCTTGCAAAATTCTATTAAGCGTTTCTTTCATAATAAAAAAATTTTCATTACTGATTCTAAAAAAAATATCTTTATAATGTTTATTTTCATATAAAAATTTACAAAGTTCAGCTTCGGCTAATACAAAAACGGGCTTTTCTTTAAATATAGATATTTTTTCTTTTTTAGCTTTTTTTTGTGTCCTACTAAGATTCACAAAATCCCTAGATACATTTAGCAAATTTGAAACTAGAATTTCGTAGTGTTGTGCGATGAGCGGGTCTAGCTGAAAGCTAAATTCTTGCACTGCTTCCAAAGCTTTTTGCTTTTGAGTTATATTGCTTAAATCAAAATTTGATATAATGTGCCTTATGTAAAATTCAACAAATACATACCCCTTATCAAAAATTTCAAACACTTTTTTTTCTTGAGAGCTAAAAACAAGCTCGGCTACATCTTTTCCGCCACTTATAAAGCAAACCTTGCCTTCCATCTTAGCAAGACTTAGCAAAAAAGAAGAACGTGCAGCGGCTTTAAGCCCGGCTTCATCGCTATCAAAACAAAGCAAAACCTCCGCTTCAAGCCTTTTGATTATATTTATATGAGAAGGGGTCAAAGCTGTGCCTAATACGGCAACAGCATTGCAAAGCCCTATTCTATGAAAGGCTATAACATCTAAATAGCCCTCGCATATAATTATTTGCTTTTTTCTTTTTACTTCATCTCTTGCCAAATTAAGAGCATAGAAAATCCTTGATTTATCAAAAAGTATGTTTTGTGCTGAATTTATGTATTTTGCTCTATTTGAGCCATCTATTATCCTAGCTCCAAATCCTACTAAAAAGCCTTTTGCGTCATATATTGGAAAGGAAATTCTTTTAGAAAAAGCAGCATAGTAATTTTTATCCTCTCCAAGTTTTACAGCACCAACAGCTAATGCGTCGCTTAAAGGTATTTGTTCTTTTTTTAAAAGCTCTAAGGTCTCGCTTGAAGAAGGTGCAAAACCTAGTTCAAATTTCCTTATATCATCATCATTTAAAGACCTAGAATAAAGATAAGCTAGGGCTTCTTTATGTTTGACTAAGCAATCCTTGTAAAATGCGTTTAGCATTGGCAAAATATTTTTTAAATTTTTATTTGTTTTATACTCTTTACTATCTGTATAGCGTAAGGAAAAATTACTAAGATGTGCCACTTTTTCAACAGCTTCATTAAAGCTTATACGTTCATAATCTTGCACAAATTTAAATACATCTCCGCCAGCTTTGCAAGCAAAACAGTGGTAAAAACCCTTTATAGCACTTACACTCATACTTGGATTTTTGTCTTGATGAAATGGACAAACACCTACATAATTAGCCCCATTTTTTCTAAGCTCTACATAGCTAGATATTATATCTACTATATCAGCTCTTTGTCTAAGTTCTTCTATGCTTGACTTATCTATCATTAAGAAAAAAAGTCCTCTATGAGTTTGAAGCTTTCGTTATAATCATCACTTTTATTTACATTTTGTCTGAAACTAGCGGCGTTTTCATATCCTTTGCTATACTCGTGTAAGTGTTTTTTAAACATAGAAAGCCCTAATTTACTATGATGTTTCATCATAGCCTCAAAGTGAAAAAGTATAATTTCTTTTTTTAGCTCTTTAGAAACGGTTTTACCATTTTTAATCTCATAAAAAATCCAAGGTCTGCCAACACTAGCTCTTCCTATCATCAAAGCATCTGCTTTTGTGTGCTTAAAAACCTCATCTGCATTTTCAACATTTATATCACCATTTGCTACAAGAGGAATTTTTATAGCTTGTTTAGCTTTTTTTATAGCGTCATAATCAGCTTTTCCACTATACATTTGCTTAGCAGTTCTTGCATGTATGCTTATGTAATCCACTCCAGCTTGCTCACAAGCCTTTGCTATTTCTTGCACATTTTCCCTATCAAAACCAAGTCTTATTTTTACACTTGTGCTTTGCTTTTTACTATACTGTTTTATGAGTGCTAAGCAAGATTTTAATTCGTCTAAATCTCTAAGCAAAGATGAACCAGCATTTTGCTTTATAACTTTTTTTACAGGACAACCACAGTTAAAATCTATGCCGTCTATAAAATCAAAATCATTTAATATAAGCACTGCTTTTTTTAAAACTTCTTTATTTGATCCGGCAATTTGGACTATATAAGGCTTCTCAAGCTCATCTTTTTCAAGCATCTTAAGTGTTTTTTTGCTTTCATAAACAAGAGCATTCGAGCTTATCATCTCGCTTACAGTAACATCGGCTCCAAAATTCTTAACCACTGATCTAAAAGGCAGATCTGTAAAACCTGCCATAGGTGCTAAAAAAAGCGGTTTTTGCGAGAAATCTATCATTTTATAATGTCATATAAATTTATCTTGATATTGTGTTCTCTTGCCAAGATAGCTAATTTAAAATCATTGAATTTTTTATCATCTTTTATTTCAAGTTTTAACTCATCAAAAAGTGCTAATTCAGCTAAAACAAAGCAATAAGCTCTCTTTGCTTCGATATTGCTATCGCTAATCTTTTTAAAAAATGCTATGAGAGAATTCGGATCAAACTTCTTTACACAAGATTTTGCTACGCTTAGATACTCACCTTCGCTAAGTTCTGTGTCTGTTAATATATTCTCTAGCTTATCCAGCTCTACTGTAAAATTTTCCTCTTTTAATCTTTGTATGTATTGCTGGATAAATTCTTTATTTTTAGGGAGTTTTAAATTTGTTATTTGCTCCACTGTGCCAAATTGCATAACTGTTTTAAAAGCAAGATTATCAAGCTCATCTTCTAGTTCCTTTTTGTGTTTTATCCTATCATAAGCATAAGAAACATCGCTTAATATGTGATTTTTCTCATTTCTTAAAAACAATGCATTATCAAAACCTAATCTAAATTTCTTCAAATTTACTATTTTATCGTTATTAATATCCATAAGCAAATCTATAACTTCATTAAAGTGATTTAAATTATGAATCTTTTCTAGTTTTTTCATAGACAAGCAAAGCTCTGCAGCACGTTTAAATTCACTAGTTTTAAAATTTGGTTTTGGATTCTTTTCAAGCAAAACATCGCACACAAAATCTTCAAATTTAGCAGAATCTTTAAAGAAATTTTTATATTTTATATATCTTAAAAAACCGTAAAAACTCATATGCAAAAGGGCAAATACAAACAAAATAAAAGCTGGTAACACAACCCAAAAAGCTACAGAAAAAGTATAAGAAAAAGATGCAATTTCTAAAGTGTAAGGATCAGAATTTATATGAAAAACAAAAGCACCCAAAATAACAAAATACAACACGCAAGAAAAAATAAATAATCTTATCTTCATAAAAATCTCCTCATTTATGATACGGATGTTTTTTAATTATACAAAAGCCTCTATAAATCTGCTCTAAAAGGACAAGCTTAGCAAGACTATGTGCTAATGTTAGTTTGCTTAAGGACAAAGTAAAATCACAGTTTTTAAGAAAATTTTCGCTAAAACCGTAAGCCCCTGCTATAAAAAAACTTATCACAGCTTTTGAGTCTAAAAGTTGTGAAAAATCTTTACTATCAAGCTCTTTGCCTTTTTCATCTAAGGCTATATTAAAGCCTTTTTTAAGAGGCAAAAAAAGCTCCTCATAACTCTTTTGTGCTAAATTTAAGCTCTGTTTTTGGGCTTGTGAAATTTTTGAATTAAAAAAAGTATAATCCTTAAGTTCAGCATACGCACTTATTAGCTTCACATATCTTGCTTTAGCCTCTTCTAAATCTTTAGCTTTTTGTATAGAATTTATATAAATTTGCAAAATAATCCCTATGTAAAGAATTTCAAAAAATCGCCTAGGTATTTTCTTTGTTCGCTTCTAGGAGTTATGGCGTCTATCAAGCCGTGCTTTAGCAAAAATTCAGCAGTTTGAAAACCTTCTGGTAAATCGGCTCCTATGGTTTGTTTTATTACTCTAGCTCCTGCAAATCCTATCAAAGCTCCCGGTTCTGCTATTATCAAATCTCCTAAAAAAGCAAAAGACGCAGATACGCCGCCCAAGGTAGGATGAGTTAAAATACTTATATAAGGCAATTTATCCTGTGCTAAAAGCTTTAAAGCTGCACTTGTTTTGCTCATTTGCATTAAAGAAAAGGTGCTTTCTTGCATTCTAGCACCTCCAGAAGCCGATATTATAATAAGAGGTGTTTTTTTAGATCTTGCTCTTTGAGTTGCTCTAACTATTTTCTCTCCCTCAACCGAGGCTAAAGAACCACCCATAAAAGAAAAATCAAAAACTACAATCTGTGTTTTTATGCCACCTATAACGCATTCGCCGCTAATGGCTGAACTTTTTTTGTTTGTCTTTGCTTCTGCTTCACTTAATCTTTTTTTGTATGACTTGCTATCTACGAATTTAAGAGGATCTACAGCTT
The DNA here is from genome assembly GCF_944323605.1 of uncultured Campylobacter sp. Lineage (GTDB taxonomy): Bacteria > Campylobacterota > Campylobacteria > Campylobacterales > Campylobacteraceae > Campylobacter_D. Next base: position 74,145 of record NZ_CALUTC010000005.1, on the reverse strand, counting down.
CTAAATTAGCGTCATATTCCACAAAAGAGCCCTCATCGCACAAAAGTGCTATTCTATCCATAGGAGAAATTCTCATATGAAATCCACATTTTGGACAGACATTTAAATTTAACTGAATTTCTTTATCATACATAAGTGCAAAGCAGCTATCGCACTTCACCCAATGATTAGGGGCGTCTTTTGGACTTGACTGTTTGCGTCTAATCCCTGAAAACATATCTAAAAAATTCATATCAAAACCTTTTTTATGAAAAATGAAATATTTTACTACAATTAAAAAAATCTTAGCTTAAAATCTTGTTCCTATTGTAAATTCAAAAGTGCTAATTTCATCTCCTGGTTTTGGATTTAAAGGTTTTGCAAAGACTAGCTGTAAAGGACCAAAAGGAGTTATCCACTCTATAGAAAGACCCGTGCTATACCTGTGTTTGCTTTTATGCACATCCAAAACTTCTCTACCTATTGCACCGTAGTCAAAAAACAAAGCTCCTCTTAACTTAATCCTATCTATCAAAGGAAAAGAAAGCTCTGCTGAATTTGTAAAAGCTATAGTTCCGCCCTCTTCATAACCGTATATATTTTTAGGGCTTAAGGTTCTATTTTCAAAACCTCTAACAGAACCTATCCCGCCCAAGAAAAATCTTTGATTTATAGGTAAATTTCCCATATCCCAAGTTTTATAGAAATTTGCTTTATACCTGTAAATCAAATCTATTCCTATAAAATCCTTAAGTCCTTGATAAAAGTTAAAAGATGTAGATGATGTTAAAAATCTCTGATCCCCTCCAACACCAGCCACTTCAAGACTGGTAGAGGCTATTATACCCTTGCGTGGCAAATAGTAATCATCTGTATTATTAAAAGATATATAAGGCGTTACAGAGCTTTTTATAGTTTTTCCTAGCTCATATCCTGTTAAAATAAGCTCTTGACTAAGCGAGTATATATCATTTTGCTCTAAATTATAAGAAAATCCTGCAGAAAAATATCTGGCAAATCTTCTGCCTATATTTATTTCCCCACCATAAATTCTATCGCTATAGTTATCCCAAGTATATTGATTGGCATATAAACTGCCTCCTAAACTATAATCACTATCTGCTAGACGCGGGTTTGTAAGCCCTATTCTACCCATCAAGTATGTATAAGACTTATCAACGCTTACTATACTTCTCATACCAGAACCAAGAAGGTTATTATCGCTATAAGAAGCGTTTAATAAAAGTCCGTCAGCTGAGCTAAAACCAACACCACCGCTAATCGCTCCAGTCGCAGCCTCTTTAACCTCTACAATAAGGTCTATTTGAGATGAATTTATCCTTTTTTCCTCAAATTTAACATCATCAAAATAAGATGTTCTTTTAAGTGCGTTTATAGATTCTGACAAATCATCCTTGTGATATAAGTTACCTTCTGTTACATAAAGCTCTCTTCTGATAACTCTATCCACAGTTCTTGTATTTCCCTTAATAATAACATCTCTAATATAAACCTTATCATTTGGTATAACTCTAAAAACTATGCTAGCTTCAGCATTTATCTCATCTTTTTGTATATCAGGATAAACCTGTGCAAATGCATAACCTAAATTTGCAGTATCAGTTTGTATATAATTTATATCTGCTCTTATTTTTTCTATGTCTGCAACATCTCCAACTTCACTTTGCAAAGACTGTATTTTTTTATCGTTCTCTTCCTCGCTAAATACTGGATTTTCTATCTTTATACTTGAAATTTTATAAACCCGCCCTTCTTTTATGAAAAATGACAAATCAGCTATGTATTTTCTAGAATCTACCCTAAGTGCGGCTGGAGAGACTTCAACATCTAAAAATCCTTCTTTCATATATTCATCAGCGACTCTAGAGCTATCATTTGGCAACTCAAAGATATTAAGCTTTCCGTCATTTCTTCCCCACATCCAGCCCATAAATTCGCGTTTTTTATTGACTAAAGAAGGCTCTACATCAGAGTAAGAAAGTTCTTTTGCTCCGGATAAAATCACATTTTCTATGATTATATTTTCACCACGATTTACCAAAAAATTTACTTGCAAGGCATCAGAATCGCCTAAATTTTCTTTGTTAAATTCTACTACAGTATCAAAATAACCCTTTGATTCGTAGTATAGCTTTATCCTTTGTGAAGCTTCTTTTAAGCTATATTCATCATAAAGCGTTCCCTTTTTTATACCTAAAATAGTATCTATTTGCTTTCTATCATTAGATGAAACGCCTGTTATATCAATCCTAGCAATAACTTGTCTTTGCTTTACACGGAATATAAGACTACTTCCTTCTTGCTCAACTTCTATATCGCTAAAATAATTTTGTTTATATAAATTTAATATAGCATCATTTATCTTTTCTTCACTAATTTCATCTCCTATTTTAAGACCACTAAGTGCTATAGCACTTTCCTGTGATATATGAGTAAGCCCCTCAAAACTTATAGAGCTTATTTGCAAAGAATAAGATAAGGTTAATGTAAATACTAATGCAAATATATTTTTTTTCATTATTTTCCAATTTTTTTTATAACAAAAACTTGTATAATAACTAAGATTTTTTAACTTAAGGTTATTTGGAGGTAAAAGCTTATGAAAGTAGCTATAATAGGTCTTGGGCTAATAGGTGGCTCTCTTGGACTTTGCTTAAAAGAAAATAAACTTATAAGCACTGTATATGGTCTTGATTCAAATAAAGAACACGAAAAAGAAGCTCTAAGCTTAGGACTCATACACGAACTCATAGACTTTAATGATCTTGGAAGCTGTGATATAATCTTCATAGCAGTTCCAGTCGATGCTATAATTACAATCTTGCAAAATTTAACAAACCTTCCTTCAAATACCACAGTTATAGAGCTTGGCAGCACAAAAAGAAAGATAGTAGAAAGCCTACCAAAGAGCTTGATTAAACAGACTATTTTTGCACATCCTATGGCAGGAACAGAAAATAGCGGTCCAAGTGCAGCCCTTAAAGACCTCTACACAGACGCCGTTTGTGTCCTTTGCGATAGTGAAGTAGCTGATGATTTGCACCAAAAAAGAGCTGTTGAACTGTTTTCAAATTTAAGAATGCGTATAATATTTATGGATAGCATATCTCACGATGAACACAGTGCCATAATATCTCATTTACCGCACGCCATAAGTTTTTCTCTAGCAAATTATGTAATGAATAAAGAAGATAGAAGAAATATAGCATATCTTGGAGGTCCATCCTTTAAAGGAATGTCTCGTCTTGCAAAATCAAATCCAGCTATGTGGGTTAGTATATTCGAGCAAAACAAGGAAAATATAATATCTAGCATAGAATTTTTTCAAAAAGAGCTAGAGTATTGCAAACAAATGATAAAAAATTCTAAAACAAAAGAGCTTGATGAATGGATGAAAAAAGCAAACTGTTTAAGAAATATATTATAAATTATTATAGCATTTACTAAAAATAGTTAGAATTTTAGTAAATGAAAGGAATAAAAATTTTATGTTTAAGACTAGACGAAAAAAAAGAAGATATTTATATTATTTTATTTTTATCTTTGTCGTAGTGATTTTATTTTATTCCTTTAGTAAATTTGAAGTCTTTGAAAAAGAAGAGCCTATCATACACGCTTCTAATACAGTTTTTACAAATCCAAATGAAGATTTAAATATAAAAATTACAGATGAAAGTTCAGGAATCAGCAATATATCAATAACATTAAAGCTAGACTCAAATGATAGCGGAGTTACCATAAGCAAACAAAGCATAAATAAAGAAAAAGAGCTAAATATAAGATTAAAACTAAGCGAAATTTTGCCAAAAAATAGCGGAAAATACTATGTTTTAAGAGTAGAGGCTAAAGATAGCTCTTATTGGAATTTCTTAAGAGGAAATATAGCAACAAAAGATATAGTGATAGTATTAGACAGCAAAAAACCTCTGGTAAATGTAATATCACATTCGCCATATATAGAAAAAGGTGGTGCTGCAGCAGTAGTTTTTAGAGCTAGAGATGACAATTTAGCTGAAGTTTATATAGAAGACAATGAAGGTAGAAAATTTATAGCTAAAAAATACCTAAAAGACAGTTTCTATGCTGCTTTAATAGCTTGGGATCCTAGAAAAAAAGATTTCTCGGCAAATGTTGTAGCAAAAGACAAGGCAAAAAATATAACAAAAGAAAGAATAAAATTTATCGTGCAAGATAGACAGTATAGAATTTCAAACATAGCCTTAAAAGACAGTTTTTTAGACGGAAAAATAAAAAGCTTAACCCAGCAGTATTCTCCTGAAGGTAGCGATTTTAATAGACTTGAAAGCTTTAAATTTATAAATGAAACATTAAGAAATTCTAATGAAAAATTAATACACGAACTAAGCTCTAAAATACCGGAAAATGAACTTAAAAATTTCAAACTAAGTCCATTTTTGCCTCTAAAAAATTCTGCTAAAGTCGCTGATTTCGCAGATCATAGATTTTACTCGTATGAAAATGAAGCTGTCTCAAACTCGCACCATTTAGGGCTTGATTTAGCAAGCGTAGCACAAGCTCCTATAATAAGTAGCAATGAAGGCTCTGTTGTATTTGCTGGAGAAAATGGAATTTATGGCTTAAATATTCTAATTTATCACGGTTTTGGTCTTTATAGCCTTTATGGACACTGCACTAACTCTTATGTTCAACTTCACGATGAGGTTAAAAAAGGCGATGAAATAGCGACTACAGGGATTAGCGGTCTTGCTTTGGGAGATCACTTACACTTTGGTATCTTAGTGCAAGGAATAGAAACAAGACCAGAACAGTGGCAAGATAGAAAATGGTTGCAAACTCATATACATCAAGTTTTAGACAACGGTTCAAAGTATATTTTAGGTAGGTAAAGTATGAAACAAGTTAGCATAGCAAAACCTGTTAAAGGAGTTGGGATAGGGTTACACAAAGGAGAACCAATAGAAATAACCCTTGAGCCAATGGAGGCAAATTCCGGTATAGTGTTTTTTAGAAGCGATTTAAACGCTACTTACAAAGCCGATGTTTCAAATGTGATCAATACACAAATGGCAACGGTTATAGGAGATAAGAGAGGTTTTGTATCAACTATAGAGCATTTGATGAGTGCCATAAATGCTTATGGCATAGATAATATACGCATAGTTTTAAACGCAAATGAAGCACCTATAATGGACGGAAGCAGTATAAGCTTTTGTATGATGCTTGATGAAGCTGGTTTAAAAGAGCTTGACGCACCAAAAAAAATAATGCTTATAAAAAAGCCTGTAGAAGTTAGAGATAAAGATAAATTTGTAAGGCTTACACCTACCAAAATGCCTCGTATTAACTATACTATCAAATTTGACAATGCCATAATAGGTGAGCAAAGTTATAATTTTGAATTTAGCAAAAAAAATTATATAGAAGAAATAGCTCGTGCTAGAACCTTTGGTTTTTTAAAAGATGTAAATATGCTAAGAGCTATGAATTTAGGGCTTGGCGGTAGTTTAGAAAATGCTATCATACTAGATGATAATAAGATACTAAACCCTGAAGGGCTAAGATTTAAAGATGAATTTGTTAGACATAAAATTTTAGATGCTATTGGAGATTTAACCCTTCTTGGATACAGAGTATTTGGGGATTACACATCTTATGCAGGAAGCCATCATCTAAACCATTTATTAACAAAAGAGGTTTTAAAAGATCCAAGTGCTTATGAAATAGTAAGCGTTGAAAAAGAATATGAAAAAACTTACGAAAAGGTTTTTGCATAAAAGAAGTTAAATTGCTTTTAAATGCTATATCAAAGCCCATTATGATAGGGCTTTATGAAGATGATATGCTGATAAAAGAATATAAAAGCGAACAAAAATCAAGTGAAATTTTGCCTATTTTTTTAAATGAAATTCTTAAAAATTATAGCTTAAAAGCTCTTTTTTATGCCAATGGTCCCGGCTCTTATATGGGTATAAAGCTTAGTTTTTTAAGTCTAAAAACCTTAAGTATAGTTCTTAATATACCGCTTTTTGCCATAAGTGCCTTTGAGCTAAATGGATACGGTGCGATAAGTGCAAATAAAGGGCTTTGTTTTGTGTATGAAAATTCAAAGATAAGCCTTAAAAAAACAGATAGCAAGGAATTTTTTTTACCAAAAAATTTAAGTAGTTTGAAGGTAGAAAAAGACAATCTACCTTTTTATTTTTTAGATGTAATTTAGGATATAAAATGCAAATAATAGTTCCGGCAACGAGTGCAAATTTAGGACCGGGTTTTGACTGTTTAGGTCTTAGCCTTAAATTTTTTAATAAAATAAGCATAAAAAGAAGCAAGATTTCTAGCATAAGCATAAGTGGAGAAGGCGAGAAAAATATCTTTTTAAGAAAAAACAATAGCTTTGTTAGAATATTCAACGAAAACTATAGCAAACTACTTGGCAAACAAGAAAATTTTAGCTTTAAATTTGAAAATCAAATTCCTATTTCAAGGGGTCTTGGTAGCTCATCAGCAGTGATAGTATCAGCCATAGCAAGTGCTTATTTTATGGCTGATAAAAACGTAGATAAAACAACAATTTTAAATGAGGCACTAAAATACGAAAGCCATCCGGATAATATAGCTCCTGCAAGTCTTGGCGGCTTTGTCTGCTCCTTGGTAGAAAAAGGGAAGGTTTTAAGCATAAAAAAAGAAATAGACAAAGACTTAAAAGCTGTGCTAGTGATACCAAATAAAATTATGAAAACAGAACAAAGCAGATCGGTTTTACCTAAAAAAATCAGTTTTGATGATGCGGTTTTTAATTTATCGCATTCTTCTTTTTTAACCGCTTGTTTTTTGGAAAAAAAATATGAGCTTTTAAGAGAGGCTAGCAAAGATAGATTGCATCAAGATAAGCGTATGAAAAATTACGATGTGCTTTTTGAAGTGCAAGAATTAGCACTAAAAAACAATGCTCTTTTAAGCACCCTATCTGGTTCAGGCTCTAGTTTTCTTAACATAACATACAAAGATGATGCAGAGCTTTTAAGTCAAAAACTTAAAGATAAATTTAAAAATTTTGTAGTTAAAATACTAGAATTTGATGACAAAGGTTTTGAATTTTTGTAAAAATCAAGGAAAAAAAGATATAATTTTGAAAAGAAATCACACCGCAATTAGAATGTGCATAGTTTGCAAACAGAGATTTGAGCAAAAAAAATTGTTTAGATTTTGGTTAGAAAATGGTGCTGCAATTTTAAATTCAAAAAAAGGACGAAGTCTTTATATGTGCGAAAACTGTCTTAAAACAAATGATTTTAAGACTAAAAAAAAGACACTTGCAAGATACGGAGTGAAAAATAGCGAACAAGAATTAAAGGAGATGTTTTTAAATGGCTAAGGTTAGAATTCATGAAATTGCCAAAGATAGTGGCTTTGAAAGCAAAGATGTTTTAGCAAAAGCACGCGAACTTGGCATAGATGTAAAAACAGCCTCATCTTCAGTAGATGAAGAGGTAGCTGCTGCTATATATGAATATTTACAAACAAACAAAATACCAGAAGCTTTTGCCAAAAAAGAAAGCAAGAGCAAAAGCAAAAAAGAAGTTGTTGCCAAAAATGAAAAACAAGTAAAAAATGAAGAAAAAATCACCGCTAAAAAAGAAAATAAAAAAGAACCTAAAGAAGAAACAACAAACAAAAAAGAAGAAAATAAAGATGAGATAGAAGAAACACAACCTCAAACAAGCATTAGAAGAGGTCTTGTTATAGTTAAAAAGAAAAATAATTCAAACACTAATATTCAAAACGAAACAAAACAAGAGCAAAAGACAGTAAAAAGCATAGATCTTAAAGATATGTTTTCAAACGCTCAAGATGAAAATCTAAGCAAAAAGGTAAAGAAAAAAGATAAAAAGCAAGTTGCACAAAGCAAAAAAGAAAACGCACAAAAAGTTGATATACTCGGCAATAAAGATTTTGCTGATATATCCTTAGATGATGAAGATATAGTAGTCTTACCAGAATTTAGCACAAAGATAGAGCAAAACACGCAAAGCATTCAAAATAAAAAACAACCAAGCCTTTTAAGACAATCATTTACTAAATTTACTGAAAATTCCATACAAAGAAGAGCTAGGAAAAAAGCTCCTAAAAAAGTAGAAAAAAAAGAAAATTTAGAAGTAAAAAGCGTGGAAATTCCAAAAGAAATTCGCGTTTATGAATTTGCTGACAAGCTAGGAAAAAATACAAGCGAAATAATCTCTAAGCTTTTTATGCTAGGTATGATGACTACTAAAAATGATTTTTTAGATGAGGATGCTATAGAAATTTTAGCTTCTGAATTTGGGGTGGAAGTTAATATAATAGACGAATCGGACGAATTTGACTATGTTAAAGATTATGATAAAGAGCTTTTAAATGATGGTGATTTAAGCCCAAGAGCACCTGTTATAACTATAATGGGGCATGTTGATCACGGAAAAACTTCATTGCTTGACTATATAAGAAAATCTCGCATTGTAAGTGCTGAAGCAGGAGGCATAACTCAACACGTTGGTGCTTATATGGTGGAAAAAAACAAAAGAAAAATTACCTTTATAGATACTCCGGGACACGAAGCTTTCACAGCTATGAGAGCTAGAGGAGCTAGTATAACGGACATAGTTATAATAGTAGTAGCAGCAGATGATGGAGTAAAACCACAAACTAAAGAAGCCATAAATCACGCAAAAGCAGCGTCTGTGCCTATCATAATAGCAATAAACAAGATAGACAAAGAAGGTGCAAATGTAGATATGGTAAAGACTCAATTAGCAGAACTTGATATAGTGCCGACAGAATGGGGCGGGTCTTATGAATTTGTAAATGTTTCTGCAAAACAAGGCACCGGTGTTGATGATCTTTTAGAGCTTGTTCTTTTACAAGCCGATATTTTAGAATTAAAAGCAAATTCTAAAGCAAGAGCAAAGGCTAGCATAGTCGAAAGTTCGGTTCAAAAAGGTAGAGGAGCGGTAGCAACTGTAATAGTGCAAAATGGGACATTAAAAGTAGGTAGCACAGTAGTAGCTGGAGTATCTTATGGAAAAATTCGTGCCTTGTGTGATGATACAGGCAAGGCTTTAAAAGAAATAAAACCAGGGGAATGCGGCGTTATAATAGGGCTTAGTGAGATAGCAAGTGCAGGAGAAACTTTAATAGCAGTTCAAAGCGACAAAGAAGCAAGAGAATATGCTGCAAAAAGATATGAATACAACCGTCAAAAAGAGCTTAGTAAATCTACAAAAGTAAGCTTAGATGAATTAAGCACAAAAATAAAAGAAGGAAATTTAAAATCACTACCTGTGATACTAAAAGCCGATGTGCAAGGTTCGCTTGAAGCTATAAAAGCAAGTCTTGAAAAGCTTAAAAACGATGAAATCAAGGTAAATATAATACACAGCGGCGTTGGAGGCATTACTCAAAGCGATATAGAGCTTGCAAGTGCTAGTGAAAATTCAGTTGTCTTAGGCTTTAATGTCCGTCCAACTGGCGAAATAAAGGAAAAAGCTAAAGATAAAGGTGTTGAAATAAAAACATATAATGTAATCTATAATCTAATCGATGATGTAAAAGCACTTTTAAGCGGTCTTATGAGTCCTATTATAACAGAAGAACAGTTAGGTCAAGCCGAGATAAGACAAGTTATTTCTGTGCCAAAAATAGGACTAATAGCCGGTTGTATGGTTAGCGATGGGGTGATAAACAGAGGAGCTAAAATAAGGCTTATAAGAGACGGTGTTGTAATTTTTGAAGGAAATGTAAGCTCTTTAAAAAGATTTAAAGATGATGTAAAAGAGGTAGCAAAAGGCTATGAATGCGGTGTTGGCATAGAGGGCTGCACGGATATGAAAGTCGGTGATTATATAGAAAGCTACAAAGAAATTTCACAAATGGCTAGTATATGAATGATGTAAAGGTGCTTAGAACACAGTCTGTATTAAAAGAGCTTATACCAGAAGCTTTAGCCTCGTTAGATGATGAGGACTTAAAAAATTTATGCGTGATAGATGTAGAATGCAGAAAAGGCAGATACGATGCTTTTGTATTTCTAGATAAAATGCATTTTAACTTGGCAGAACAAGAAAAGATTTTAAATAAATTAAAAAAAGCAGCCCGAGCCTTGCAAAACTACTGTATGGCGGAGCAAGGCTGGTATAAAGCACCTAATTTACACTTCAAATTTGATGATAGTTTAGAGCAGCAAAACCGTATAGATGAGCTTTTCGAGAAAATAAAGGCAAAAAAATGAATTTAGAAGCTTTATGTGCTGAAGTTGGACTTGATTTTTATGACGATGAGCTAGTAAGCGAAAATGGCAGAAAGATTTATAGAGTGTATGTCAGCAAACAAGGCGGGGTCTCTTTAGATGACTGTGCTAAACTTAGTGAAATTTTATCTCCTATTTTAGATATAGAATCGCCCGTAAGCACAGAATACAGCTTAGAAGTCTCATCAACTGGGCTTGAAAGAAAGCTTTCTAAGCTAAAACATTTTGAAAAAAGTATAGGTGAGCTTGTGAGTATAAGCACTATTTCAAAAGAAAAATTTCAAGGAAAGCTTGTAAGTGTAAAAGACGGACTTTTAACATTGCAAAACAGTGAGGGAAAGATAGAGCTAAATTTCAATGATATAAAAAAGGCAAAAACCTTTGTCATTTGGGATTAAACTAGGCAAAATAAACTACAAATTTTAAAGCAATTTATAAACCTAGCACAAAAATACTCTTAAAAATAAATTTTTAAACTAATATATTCTTTTTTTAAGATACAAGAATTAAAATCTAAAAGAAAGATAAGTAAAGGCTACATTACCAAAATTTTTAAATCCCGGAACATAAACTGTTTGTATTGAAAGCCTGTCTATATTTAAACCAAACATTGGCAAAGGAAGTGGTATAGGCACATAGTAGTATTCTTGTCTTTGAGTAAAGCCGATAGTATAGCCTATTGAAACCTTTATGCTATTATCATTTAAAAAATAATTATGCAAATAACCAAACATAGTTTGTGTATGGTAGTTTGAATCCTCAAAAACAATGGCGTAAAGCCCGTATTGCTCTTTTTCTTCTTGCACGAGCCTTGCATAACCAAGCCCCAATGGACTTTCATTATATCTATTTATGTGTGTTTCATCATAAGCAAGTCTATTATGCCACGTATTAAGCGGTATTACAATGGAGTTAGAACCATAATGATATGTTTTTTTAAACTGATCGTGAAAATAAGTAAGCAAATTAAAATCATTACAAAACAATGGCTGAAAAGCTGCTATTAAAAAGAAAATCTTTTTTATCATTTTAATACATCATAATTGCTTGGAATTCTCGCTTTGAAAATATCGTTATTTAAACTTATGTTTCTTTGCTGATTTTTTAATTCTATAATAACAGTATTATCAAAATCATCTTTATATGAGACTTGTTTTATCTCATCGTTTTGAAGTATGATTTTATACAAAATTCCATCATATTGAGTTTCATACTCTGTGTCTGATTTTTTCTTAGCATTCTTAAATATGATACTTAAATTTGGAATTTTATCAAGGCTGGTATAAATAACTTGCTCAAGGTCATTTTCGATTATGGTTACATCTTTATTGTTTATATAAATTTGCTTGTTAGTAGGTCTTTCATAGGACCAAAATGCTTTAGAAGGAGTTAAAACAAAATATCCTTCATAGTTTATGCTAGAATTTATAGACTTAACGGTCTGGGTAAAATCGCTTTTAAAAGTTTTAAAATTCGTATCAAAAGCAAAAAGATTAAGAGCTAAAATAGCTAGTAAAAAAAAATTCTTCATTTATTCTCCCAAAAATTTATTTATTGTAGCTAAGTTTAATTAAATAAAGGTTATAATTTGCATTTCATTATTATAAAAGGATATTTTGATGATAAAAATAATAAAAAGTATTTTTGGAACCAAAAACGATAGAGAAATAAAAAAATATTTTAAAAGAGTAAATGAGATAAATTTTTTAGAAAATAAATACCAAAAATTAAGCGATGAAGAGCTTAAAAAAGAATTTAAACTTTTGCAAGATAAGGTATTAAAACAGCACACTTTGCTTGATACAGTTTTAAATGATGTTTTTGCTATAGTTAGAGAAGTTAGCAAAAGGGTTTTAAATATGCGTCATTTTGATGTGCAATTAATAGGCGGTATGGTATTGCACGAGGGAAAAATAGCAGAAATGAAAACTGGTGAGGGAAAGACACTGGTTGCATCTTTGGCAGTCGTTTTGAATGCTATGAATAAAAAAGGGGTGCATGTAGTAACTGTAAATGATTATCTTGCTAAAAGAGATGCCGAACAAATGGGTGAAATTTATAAATTCTTAGGCTTTAGCGTAGGAACAGTGCTTTCAAACGATAGCACAGATGAAAGCAGAAAAGCAGCCTATGAATGCGATATAACATATGGAACAAACAATGAATTTGGCTTTGATTATTTAAGAGATAATATGAAATTTTCAGCAAGTGAAAAGGTGCAAAGAGAACATAGCTTTGTTATAGTAGATGAGGTAGATAGCATACTCATAGATGAGGCTAGAACACCTCTTATAATAAGCGGTCCAACTAGCAAAACTTTAGATGGATATATAAAAGCCAACGAAGTAGCCTCTAAAATGCAAAAAGGAGAAGCCGCTACTATGCCAAATGAAAAGGCTAGTGGGGATTTTGTAGTAGATGAAAAAAACAGAAGCATACTTATCACAGAAGCCGGTATAGCTAAAGCTGAAAAGCTTTTTGGGGTAGAAAATCTTTACAGTTTAGATAATGCTATGTTAGCTCACCACCTAGATCAAGCTTTAAAGGCTCACTATCTATTTGAAAAAGATGTGCATTATGTTTTAAGAGATAATCAAGTTGTAATAGTAGATGAATTTACAGGCAGGCTAAGTGAAGGCAGACGTTTTAGCGAAGGACTTCATCAAGCTTTAGAAGCAAAAGAAGGGGTTAAGATACAAGAAGAAAGTCAGACCTTAGCAGATATAACCTTTCAAAACTATTTTAGAATGTATGATAAATTAGCCGGTATGACAGGGACAGCCCAAACAGAAGCAGCCGAATTTTCACAAATTTATTCACTTGATGTAATATCCATACCTACAAATTTGCCGGTAAAAAGGATAGATAAACACGATTTAATCTACAAAAGCCAAAATGAAAAATTTAAAGCTGTCATAGAAGAGGTAAAAATAGCAAATAAAAAAGGGCAGCCTGTATTAATAGGAACTGCTAGTATAGAACGCAGTGAGCTTTTTCACTCTATGCTTGTTAAGGAAAGGATAGCACACCACGTATTAAATGCAAAGAATCACGAGCAAGAGGCTTTGATTATAGCTGATGCCGGAAAAAAGGGTGCTGTAACCATAGCTACAAATATGGCTGGACGCGGGGTCGATATAAAAATAGATGATGAAGTAAGAAATTTAGGCGGACTTTACATAATAGGGACAGAAAGACACGAAAGCAGACGAATAGATAATCAGCTAAGAGGTCGTGCTGGTAGGCAAGGAGACCCTGGAATGAGTAGATTTTATCTAAGCTTAGAGGATAATCTACTTAGAATTTTTGGTGGGGATAGAATAAAAAATATAATGCAAAGACTCGGTATAAAAGAAGGAGAAAGCATAGAATCAGGCATAGTAACAAGAGCCGTTGAAAATGCACAAAAAAAAGTAGAAAGTATGCATTTTGAAAGCAGAAAACACTTGCTTGAGTATGATGATGTAGCAAACGAACAAAGAAAAACTATATACAAATACAGAAATGAACTCTTAGATGAAAACTACGATATAAGAAGCAAAATTTCTCAAAATATAAACGAATATAGCACTTCTTTAATCAACGATACAAGTCTTAGCAATGATGATTTAGAGCTTGACATTCAAGCTCTAAAAGCAAGGATATTTTCTGATTTTAACTTTGAATTTAATGAAGATGTAAATAATTTAAGCACAGATGAGATTTTAAGCAAGGTAGAAAATTTTCTTAATGAAAGCTATGATAAAAAAATGGCTGTGCTGACCCAAGAAGACAGAAAAAAAGTAGAAAGAATTTTTTACTTACAAGTGCTTGACAATGCTTGGCGTGAGCATTTGTATCAAATGGATATACTAAAAACAGGGATTTCACTAAGAGGATACAATCAAAAAGACCCCTTAGTAGAATACAAAAAAGAAAGCTATAATCTTTTTTTAGAGCTAGTAGAAAGAATAAAATTTGAAAGCATAAAACTACTTTTTAGCTTAAGTATAAATGAAAAAAATGCAGACAATTTAGAACAAAGAGCAAATGAAGAAAATGAAAATTTACTAAAAAGTGCTAGTGAAAACATAAAACCAGAAAGCACAAGACAAGTAGAAGCTACTTCTAAAAAAGTTCCTAGAAATTCACCTTGCCCTTGCGGCTCTGGTAAAAAATACAAAGAATGCTGCGGAAAAAGCGGACCAAAAAGAGGATTGTTGGCATAAATGAAAAAAAGCCTTGTTAGATTCTTGTTATTTAAGTATTTGAGATTTGACAGAGATCAACCATTTATAAGCATTTCTATGATACTTGCTTTTTTAGGAGTATGTGTAGGGCTTTGTGTGCTTCTTGTCGCTATGGCTATAATGAATGGATTTTCTAAAGATTTCAAAGAGAGATTTTTTGTGATGAATTATCCGCTTACCATAGTTCCAAAATTTTATGAAAGAATAGACGATGAACTCGTAGATACTCTAAAAAATTCCTTTACAAATCTAAGTTTTAGCCCATATATAAGCACTCAAGTTATTTCAAGAGGAGATGGTAAATTTGAAGGAGGAATTTTATTTGGGATAAATTCGCAAGATGAAAAAAATATGAATAAAGTATTAAAAGAAGCTTTGAAAGATAAAGAATTAAAAAACTTTGAAATAGTAGTAGGCTCATCTTTGATGAAAGAATTTGCCCTGAAAGAAAAAGATAAACTAACGGTTATTTTTTCAAATTTTAATCCAAATGGACTTTCTTTGATTCCTCAAAGCAAAAGATTTGATATAGAGGCTAACTTTACTTCAGGTCTTAGTTTTTACGACAAAGCATTTTTATATGCGGATGTAAATGCCTTAAGAAAAGTGCTTGGGATAAGAGATGGAATTTATAATGGAGTGCATGTGTATTCAAACGATGCTATGAACGACTTAAATAAGATTCAAAGCTTTTTAGGAGATAATTTTATAGTATATGGCTGGTGGGAAGATAATGCGAATTTATTTTCAGCACTTGAACTTGAGAAAAGAGCATTATTTATAGTTTTAATGCTCATCATCTTAGTAGCCAGTCTAAATATAGTAAGCTCTTTACTTATGATAGTTATGAATAGACGCAGTGAGATAGCCTTGCTTTTAGCACTTGGGGCTTCAAAAAAAGAGATTCGCTCAAGCTTTTTTACTCTTGGTTCTTTAGTGGGAATAAGCGGGATTATAGCAGGCATTATCTTGGCATTTTTTGCTATGTGGCTTTTAAGGACTTTTGATATCATAAGCTTACCAGCGGATGTTTATGGATCTAGCAAAGTGCCTCTTGATTTATCTCTAATGGATTTTTGCTTAACTGTATTTGGTGCCTTAGTGATAGTAGCCTTAAGCTCGTATTATCCAGCCAGAAAAGCTACTCAAGTAGATGTCCTTGATACACTAAGAAACGAATGAGTTTAATTTAATATAGAAAGTTTTTCGCTGCATAGATCACGCCAATTTGAAGTAGCGTTTATATCTACGCAAGTTTTTAAGCTTTGAACTTGTGAATTTCTATCATTTAAGCTTTCAAAAATTTCACTTTGAGTATAAAGGGCTCTAGCTCTATCTTCTGCGTTTAGTTTGATCTTTAACAAGTCTTTTAAAACAGTCAAGGCTAATTGAGGCTGGTTTGTCTTTTGAAGTGTGTTTAAATAAGCAAATTCCAAGTCAGGACTATAAACATTAACCCCTTGGGAATTTTGATAATCTATAGCCTTTGGTGCATAAGTAAGCACTGTTAAATTTAAACCCCTATTAACGCTATAAAGCACAAGCTCGTGATAAAGCTCAACCATTTTGTAATTCATAGGAAAATTTTGCAAAAGCTGCAAGGTAGCCATTGCATTGTTATACTCGTCTTGTCTTAGCTGGGCTATAAATTTTATATAAAGGGCGTTAAATTCTTCCTCTTTACTTTTTATAGTCCTCGAATTTAAAACAGAATCGCTAAGACTTATGGCATTAGCGTAATTCTTATCATCTAGTTCAAACTGTGCCTTTTGCAAATCGTAGTAAATATCATCATCTCCTCTATTTTGCTCTACATAATTTTTTGCATAAGCCATATTATTTGTTCTTTTGAAGCACTCAAATAAAGATTTTTTATTAGAAACCTTTTGTCCTATATCGTAGTTTGAATACTTTTTAAATATTTCTATTGATTGTAAGCATTCATCAGCCGCTAAGCTCTTTTCAAGCTCTTTTAAAGCTGTTCTTTCCAAAATATTTTTAAGCTCTTGATTATTATACTTTTCTATCTCGTTTTTATAGTTTAATATAGCTGTGTCATTGTTTTCTTTGAAATAAAGCTTTACATCTCTTTCTAAAGCCTTTGCTGCTATTTCATTTGCATATTCTTTCATCAAACTTTGGTATTTTTGATGTAAAAAACTGGCATTATTTTCTGGTATATTAAAAAAAACAGAATCAGAAGCTTCTTTTATAAGTGCTATGTATTCGCTATTTTGAAAATCTTGTTTATAGCTATCTAGATATTTTTTAGCTAGTTCGTATTTATTTGTATTGCTAAGTGCTAAGGCTAAATTTCTAAGTGTTTCTTCGTATGAAGGGCTATTTTTTTGCATATTAGTAAAAACTATCTCATACAGCTGCGAGCTTAATTCATACTCTTTTTCGTTATCTAACATCTTAGCAAGCTCTAAAACTCTTTGCTCATCTTTACTAAAATAAACAGGATTAGCGGCTAAGGAGGTGTTTATTAAAGATAGGGCTGCATTTTTATCTTTGGCATTAAGTGCATTTTTAGCGATAGAAAGTGCCGCTCTTGTCGCTAAATCAACATCTTTTGTGTTATAATAAATTTGATTATAAATGGAATTTGCGTTATCTATATCACCTAAACCAAGCAAATAATCAGCATAATCTAAAGAAGCTAACTGGGAAAAATAGTGATTTGGGTGTTCATTTCTTAAAATATCGACTATATATTCTAAATTAGCCCTTTGCTCTAAAGCCATATAAGATCTCATCATTATATAAAGCACCTCTTGAAAATTGAGATCGCTTGTAAATGTTCTAGTCCAAAATTTAGCCTCATCTACCATATCTTCTAAATTTTCTTGCTTTCTAAAATCGTAGCCATAGGTGTAAAGTTTGTTTTGTGCTCTTAATCTATAAAGCATAAATTCATTTAAAAAGATACTATTTTTATAGCGATTTATCGCATTAGTAGAATCGCTTAAAACTTGTGCATAGTTTTCTTTTTCATACTCTTGTTTTATGCGAATAAAGGTGTTTATATCAGCACTTTGTGGCA
The DNA here is from genome assembly GCF_944323605.1 of uncultured Campylobacter sp. Classification (GTDB taxonomy): domain Bacteria; phylum Campylobacterota; class Campylobacteria; order Campylobacterales; family Campylobacteraceae; genus Campylobacter_D. Next base: position 56,606 of record NZ_CALUTC010000005.1, on the reverse strand, counting down.
CATTAACAGGGTTTGCGTCCAAATCTATAGCTCCTAGACTTGGATTTTTAGCGTCTGGAAAATCTATATCAAATTCTAAACCATCATATGTTCTTATATATGGTATCTCTCTGCTAAATACAAAGGTAAAAGAGCTTGAATTTGTATCTTTCACATCATTTAAAATTTTACTTTCGCCGTATAATTCCTGGGACATATTATACATTCTTGCTGGCATTTTAGGCTCTATTTTAACATCTATACTTAAATCTTGTTTTGTGAAATTTATATCAAAAAAAGCAAAACTTTTATTTTCTAATTTTGTATCCACAAAGCCTAAAATTTTACATTCAAAATGATTTTTACCATCTACTATAACTTCTCTACAAGTAAAATTATCTTTGTTTTTTAGATGCAAAACAGCAAATGCTTGGTCGTTTTCTCTGCCGGTATTTAACAGCAATTCAAAACAAGTAGCATATGAAAAAAGTAAGGCAAGTAAAAAAAATCTTTTCATAAGTTTTATTATAGCAAACAAAAAGTATATTTAAGAGTTTATTATTAGTTTTTTAAAGGCAAAATCTTTGCTGTTTATGTTTAATAATGCAACCGTGCCTTGTAAATCATCATTTAAACAAAGTTTGGCTTTAAAACTCGCTCCATCTAACTTAAATTCTAGTATATCTTCATTTTTTGCCTTTGCTATATTTAGAAACTGTTTAGAACAGTGTAAAAATTTATCATCTAATTTGCTATCTAAAACAACCAAGCCATCATAATTATCCAAAGCTTTTAATTCCTTAAATTCACAGCATTTAAATTCGCCTTCTTCATTTGCAGAATTCGCAAGTTTTAGATTAAATTTTTTTGCTAAAAAAGACAAAAAAAACTTAATATTTTCGTAATCTTTATGTTTTTTTAAATTTTCATCAAAGACTATAAAATCAGCTTCTTTTAAGAAGTCTAAAAGATCAAAAGCCTCCTCTTCTGCTATGCAAGATTCAGCACTCAAATACGCCTCATCAAGCTCATCAAAGCAGTTATCACAAAGCCTTGCCAATAAAGCTAAAACAAAGGCACTAGCTCCTATCTCGCATTTAAAAAATTTAGCTTTAAAAGCATTATCTTTTATGCAAGATACATAACAGTTTTTTTCATTATTTAGCTCTTTAAATAAAAATTTATGATTTACACTGGGCATATCTAAAAAACAAAGTGCTTTTTTTCCTTGCTCATATTTACACAGTCTCAATTACAATCCTTTAATTTGCATATTAAGAATCTTGGCATTAAAATCTTTGAATAATTTTACCTGATGTGTGATGAATATATAGCTAATATCCGTATTTTTTTGTATTTTTTTTAAACAAGAAAGTATAAGAAAAGCGGAATTTAAATCAAGCGAAGAGCTTATTTCATCAAGTATTAATAATTTAGGTTTTACAAGCAAAGCACGGAGCAAAGCAAGTTTTTTTAATTCTCCACCACTTAACTGGTAGGCTTTAAGGTCTAATAAGCTCTTTTTAAAATCAAGCTCTTTCATCATCTCATCTAAATTTCTTAGCTCTAGCTTAAAATTTCTTGCTAGGTCTTTGATTAAACAACGTGCTGTTTTATAAGGGTTTAAAGCCTCTTTTTGTTCGGCAAATATAAATTGTAAATCCTTTCTTAACTCCCTTTGTTTTTTAAAATTTAAAGAAAAAATATCTAAACCATCAAAGAAAACCTTACCAAAACTAGGTCTTTCAAGCATACAAAGCACCTTGCCTAAACTAGTTTTTCCAGAACCACTTTCTCCGCTGATAAGCAAATTTTCTCCTAAATTTAAGCTTAAATTTATATTATCAAAGACTTTTATGCTTTCTTTTTTTAGGTAAAAATGTTTTTTAAATTCGTAAGACTTTGCTAAATTTTTAACTTCTAAGAGCATTTTAAAGCCTTATATATTTCTAGCAATCTTTTAGCAGATTGCGAACTTGGCTTTTGAAAAAAGTCGTATTTTTTACTTTGTTCTACCAAAGCACCATTTTCAAAGACCAAAACCTCATCGGCTAATTGATTTAAAGCTTCTAAATCGTGGCTTATTAAGATAATTTTTTTTCCTTCATTGTTAAATTCGCTCAAAAGTTCATATATTATCCTTACATTTTCATCATCTAAATTTGCATTTATCTCATCGCATATTAAAACTTTTGGTTTAGAGGCTAGGGCTAAGGCAAATTGCACCCTCATCGATATACCACTGCTTAATTGAGCGGGAAAACTATGCCAAATCCTATCGGCATCTTTTAAATTTAGCCTTTCAAATAAATCAAAAGCAAGTGTTTTTCTAGCTTTTTTGCTAAGATTAGTATGTGTTTTTAAAACGATATTAAAATGCTCTCCGATGTCAAGTAAGGGGTGAAAACTAGCTCTTGCATCTTGAAAAAGCATAGCGATTTTACTTCTTAGGCTTTGTAAATTTTTAAATTCTAGCACATCGATTTCATCGACAATAAATTCACTAGCACTAAATTTAAAACCTTTGTCAAAAAGTCTTATAAAAGATCTTGCAAATAGACTTTTTGAAGAGCCATTTTCGCCTACAACGGCTAAAAAATTGCTGTCGCTTTTGAGATTTATGTTTTTTAAAAGATTGTTGCCTCTAAAACATAGATTTAAATTTTTAATACTTATCAAAGTTTTACTCCAAATTTATCTTGTAAAAAATACGCAAAATAGAGCAAGGGCAAAATCAAGCAAAGCAAAGATAAAACAGGGAAAATCACAAGCCACCAAGCACCTATAAAAAGAGCCTTTGAAGCATCATTAAGCAATATACCCAAAGAACTTTGATTCAAATCAAAACCCAAGCCAAAAAAAGAAAGCATAGCTTCAGCAGATATAGCGTGAGCTATGTTTAAAACAAAAAAAACAGATAAAAGAGAAAAACAAGCTGGTAAAATTTCATAAACAAACAAAGTAAATTTAGTGCCGCCAAGCACAATGGCATTTTTATAAAAATCACTAAGCATAATATTTGAAATTTGCGTATCCAAAAGCTTTGCAAGCAAGGCAAAATGTCCTAAAGCTATAACCACAATCATTACAAAAACAGAATTTGAAAAAAAGCTTTGAAAAAGCATAATAAACAAAAGAGAGGGAAAAGCCAAAAAGGCATCTAAAATACCCAATAAAAAATTTCTTAAAAAAAATCTTGCCAAAAAGGCGTAAAATATAGCAAATGCTAATATACACAAAGAGGCAAAAAATCCCACAAACAAAGATGTTCTAAAGGCATAAGCTATCCTTGTAAAAAGATCTCTGCCAAAAACATCAGTGCCAAAGAAATGACTAAAAGAAGGGGCTAATTTTATACTGGATAAATCGCTTATATATATATCATAGGGGCTTATAAAGGGGTAGAAAATTCCAAACAAGACACAAATAAAAAAGGGGCTTAAAACGAAAAAATTACGCATACAAAGCCCTTTTATCCATAATTTTGCAAAAAAGCTCAAGTAAGGCATTTAAACACAAAAGAAAAGCTGTGTTAAATAAAACAAGAGCCAAAACCACTGGATAATCCTTATATGTAATGCTATGTATAAGCAAAGATCCAAGCCCCTCGTAAGAAAAAACAGCCTCTATCACATAAGCACTCATCAAAAAACTAACAGACATAGAAGTAAAACAAGCTAATATAGATGATAAGCTATCCTTTAAAACAAAGTGAAAATAAATTCTTGACTTGCTAAGACCGCGTGCAAAAGCAGCGTCTATAAAATATTGGCTTAGGCTTTGCTTTAAAACGCTTTTCATAAAATTAAGAACAAAGGCTAAATGCGATAAAACTAAACTCAAAATAGGTAGTATCAAATGCTTTATCCTATCTAAAAACGAAAAATCTTCGCCCAAACTGTAAGCACCAGAACTAGGCAAAAGATTAAGATAAACACAGAAAAAAAGAATCGAGATTAAAGCTGTGCAAAAACTAGGCAAGGCAAAAAAACTCATAGAAATAAAATTTATAAGCTTTTCTAAAAAACTGCCCTCATAAGCCAAGCTTAAAACACTCAAAAACAAGGCTAAAACGAATAAAAAAAACAAGGCACAAAATCCAAGAACAACAGTATTTAACAATCTTTCTTTTAATAGCTCTGATACAGCTTGTGAATTTATAAGAGAATTTGATAAATCCCCGCTTAAAAAGGACTTTAGCCAAGTTTTGTATTGAAATAATAAGCTCTTATCCAAATTTAAATTTGCCTCAAGCTCGTTTTGCAAATCCTTGCTAAACGCTTGAGGATTACTAGCAAAAATAGGACTAGCTTTACTATAATACATCATTGCAAAGCTTGCAAAACTAAGCAAAAATAAAACACAAATCCCAAAAAAAAGTCTTCTTAACAAAAAATAAAACATTTTTATATTATACTTGGAAGAAAAATACAAAAAAAGCCTACTAGGGGCTAATCAGCTCTTATCCCCTTAAAAACAGCAAAACGAGGCAAACCCTTTTTAGTATAGCCATTAAATTTATATCTTATCTTTTGCCCTATTTTTGGTGGATTTGCTCGCAAAGCATTGCTTAAACCTGAACCTATCTTAAAGCTTTTCATCTCACCTTGTATATTTGCTTGACATATCAAAGCACCTATTAAATTTTCAAATTTTCCTTTGCCTTTTGTATAAGCTATGACCGTGCAATCCTCTTCCTCTTCCTTTTTAATTTTAAGAGCATTTTTGCTTCTAAAGTTTTCATAAGGTGCTAAATTTTTTCTTAAAACAACCCCTTCACCACCCAAACTATGCACCAAATTAACAAAATTTTCAAGCTCCTTTTTGTTTTTTATTTCTTTTTGTTCTATTATTTTTATAAATTTAGAAGGTGTATCTTTTAGAAAAAGTTCGAGCTTTAAAAGCCTATTCTTAAGAGAGCAAGACTGTAAATCATCACAAGCATTTGGCACATCAAAAACCATATATTTTACCTTTTGCCATTCTATTTCAGCTTCATTTTTTCTAACTATACTTGAAATTTCATCAAAACTGTTTCTATCTATAAAAAGCTCCCCATCAAGTGCAAAATTTGGAAAATTTTTTGTAAAAAATTTTGGAGCATTTATTTTGTTTTTATTTCTAGTATAAAAATTTTTTCCATCCCAAAAAGCCCTAACCCCGTCAAGCTTTTCACTCATAAGCCATTCTTGTATATTTTCATTTTTAAAATCTTTTTCATCATATTTTTGCAAAAGCAAGAGTTCATTTGAAAAGGAAAAAACGAAAGAAAATAATAAAAAAAACAAAAACCTAAAACACATAAAACAAACCTAAAAATTTACACAAATATGCTAACATAAAAATGTAAAGGAAGAAGTATGCAAAAAAACCGTCTTAAAATAGCTATACAAAAATCAGGAAGACTAAGCAAAGAATCTTTAGAGCTTTTAAAAAATTTAGGCATAAAAGTGCATATACAAGAACAAAATTTAGTAGCCTTTGCTAGTAATTTTAACATAGATATATTAAGACTTAGAGATGATGATATACCAGCCCTTGTTTTTGATGGAATGGTTGATTTAGGAATAGTTGGAGAAAATGTCTTAAAAGAACACGAACTTGAAAGAAAAGCTTTGGGCTTAAGTGCTGATTTTGAACTTTTAAAAAAGCTTGACTTTGGCTACTGTAGGCTTTCTTTAGCCTTGCCAAATTCTTTTGAGTATAATGGCTTAAAAAGCTTTGAAAATCTACGCATAGCCACTTCTTATCCTTATATATTAAAAGATTTTATGCAAAAAAACAATATCCCTTACAAAACTTGCTCTTTAAAAGGCTCTGTCGAATTAGCACCAAAAATGAATTTAGCGGATGCCATTTGTGATTTGGTATCAAGCGGAGCTACTTTAGAGGCAAATTCTTTAAAAGAAATAGAAAGTATTTTTGAATCAAAAGCCTGTCTTATAAAAAGAAAATCGAACTTAAGCGAGGAAAATGAGCTTTTGCTAGAAAAACTTATGTTAAGGATAGACGGGGTTATGCAAGCAAGGGAATCAAAATACATTATGTTGCATTCTCCGAAAAATAAAATAGATGAAATTATATCACTACTTCCCGGAGTTGAAACGCCAACAGTTTTGCCATTAGCTCACAGCGATGATAAGGTTGTTTTGCATATGGTTAGTAAAGAAAATTTATTTTGGGAAACTATGGAAAAATTAAAAGAAGTAGGTGCTAGTTCTATCCTAGTTTTACCGATAGAAAAAATGTTGAAATAGGATGTAATATGCAAATTTTAGAATATAAAAATTTAAGTCAAGATGAAAAAGAAAAAGCTCTTTTGCGTCCTGCTATAGACGCTAAAGAGGAAATAATCAAACGTAGTAAAGACATAATAAACGATGTTAAAGCAAGGGGTGATGAAGCTTTAATAGAACAAGCTTTAAAATTTGATAAAGTAAATATAAACAGTCTAAAAATTTCAAAAAAAGACATAGAAGAAGCCTCAAAAAGACTTAGCAAGGACTTAAAAAATTCAATAAAAATAGCCTATAAAAATATATATAGCTTTCATAAAGCTCAAGTCTTTAAACCTATAAAAGTGCAAACTATGAAAGGTGTTTGTTGCGAACTTGTAAGCAGACCTATTGATAGCGTTGGGCTTTATATACCGGGCGGACTTGCTCCATTACTTTCAACTACACTAATGTTAGCAATTCCAGCAAAGATAGCAAAATGCAAAAGGATAGTCTTAGCAAGTCCAGCAAAAATAGATGATTCTATACTTTTTTGTGCAAAACTTTGCGGTGTAGATGAAATTTATCAAATGGGCGGAGCAGGTGCTATAGCTGCACTTGCTTACGGAACAAAAACTGTTGCTAAGGTAGATAAAATTTTTGGACCAGGCAATGCGTATGTAACGGCAGCAAAAGCTATTGTAAGTGCCGAAAATGCTGCTGCGATAGATATGCAAGCAGGACCTTCTGAAGTGCTTGTTATAGCTGATAACAGTGCTAAACCTTCTTTTGTTGCGAGTGATTTGCTATCACAAGCTGAACATGGGGCGGATTCTCAAGTCATCTTGCTTTGTTTAAGCTCATCTTATGCCAAAGAAGTTGTAAAAGAGCTTGAAACTCAAATAGAAAAACTTCCTAGAAAAGAAATAGCAAAAAAATCCATAGCAAATTCGAAAATAATAGTAGTAAAAAATTTAAAAGAAGCCTTAGAGGTTTCAAACGAATATGCACCAGAACACTTGATCTTGCAAGTGAAACAAGCACGAAAACTGCTACAAGATGTAAAACACGCTGGTTCTGTATTTTTAGGAGAGTATTCTCCTGAATCTATGGGAGACTATGCTAGTGGAACAAACCATGTTTTACCAACTTATGGACTTACAAAAACACATTCTAGCTTAAATTTAAGCGATTTTTATAAAAAAATGACTGTGCAAGAATTAAGCAAAAGTGGATTTAAGAAATTAGCAAAAACAGTTGAAATTTTAGCGGCTGCAGAGCATTTAGACGCACACAAAAAAGCAGTATCTTTAAGAATAAAGAGCCTAAAATGAGTAAAAAAATTCTTTTCATAGACAGAGACGGGACAATCATAAAAGAGCCAAAGGATAATTTTCAAGTAGATAGTCTTGAAAAACTATCCTTTGAAAAGGGCGTTATAGAAGCTTTAATAAAACTAAAAAGCTATGGTTTCACCTTTGTTATGGTTACAAATCAAGACGGACTTGGCACAAAGTCTTTTCCGAAAGAAAATTTTGATTTAGCACACGAAAAAATGCTTGATATTTTAAATTCTTGTGGCATAGAATTTAAAGATATTTTTATATGTCCCCATTTTGAAAATGAAAACTGTGAATGCAGAAAACCAAAAACAAAAATGCTAGATGAATACATAAAATATGCTCTCTACGACAAGGAACAAAGCTTTGTGATAGGCGATAGAAAGACAGATATGCTTTTAGCTAAAAATTTGGGCGTAGAAGGCATTTTATACGATGAAAAAACATCTTGGCAAGATATACAAGAATACATACTAAGCCATTTTAGACGAGCTAAGGTTGTTAGAAACACGAAAGAAACAAAGATAACAGTCAAGCTCTGCTTAAATTCAGGCGATTCAAACATAAACACGGGCATAGGATTTCTAGATCATATGCTAGAGCAAATCGCAACCCACGCAAACATAAGTTTAAATTTAGAATGCAAGGGCGACTTAGAAGTAGATGAACATCACACTGTCGAAGATGTAGCCATAGCACTTGGAGAAGCGATAAAAAAGGCAGTAGGCGATAAAATAGGTCTTGCAAGATATGGATTTACAACGCCTATGGACGAGAGCTTGGCAACTTGTGCTATAGATTTTTGTGGCAGGGCTACTTTGGTTTATAAGGCTAAATTTAAAAAAGAAAAGCTTGGAAATCTTAGCACAGAGATGATAGAACATTTTTTCTACTCCCTAGCACAAGCTATGAAAATTTCTTTGCACTTAAAAGTAAAGGGTAAAAACGATCATCACAAGGCAGAAGCTTTATTTAAATCATTTGCTAGAGCTTTAAAAATGGCACTAGCATTGCAAGATGCGAAATTAGCAAGCTCTAAAGGTGTTTTATAGATAAAACTCATTAATGTCTTAAAAAGCCGTTATATTTTTTCTATCTTTATGCTTTCTCAAGCAGTTTTCTAATAAGCAAAGAAGCTAAATTTAAACCAAAAGATGCGGTAACCCCCATAAAAGAACCCAAATTTTTACATCTTGGCTCTTCATCTGAAAAAACCACATCAAAAGATCCTTTAAATCCCGATTTTTTAAGCTCGTATCTAAATTTTTTAGCAAGAGCATCGCCGTAAGTCTTAAAAACAGGTGCAACCTTTATCCTAGTGCTATCTATTTTTCTTGCACCTCCCATAGATGAGATATAAATTTGCTTTTTTAAATCAGCGCTATTTGCTAAAGCAACCTTCGCTTTTATATCATCTATTGCATCTATTATAACATCGAATTCTAGTGTATTAAAACTAGCTAAAAATTTCTCGTCTATCCTTGCTACTATCGCTTTAAAACCATAAATTCTAGCAAAAACTTCCGCTTTCTTTTGAGCTAAATTTTCACTATGAAGTTGGCGATTTTGATTTGTTAGCTCAAAACTATCAGAATCTATGACAGTTATATCACTCAAACCACTTCTAAAAAGAGCGTCAGCACACACTCCACCCACGCCACCAAGTCCGCACAAAAGTATTTTTGTCTTTGAAATTTTGTTAAACTCTTCCTCTCCTAAAAGCCACCTTACTCTTGTATATTTATCTTGCATTATCTAGCCATTTTTCAAGATTTTCTAGCTTACCATAAGCCGTTAAATCAAGCATTATCGGCGTTATTGTTGCATATCCTTGCAAAAGCAAGCTTACATCACTATTTTTCTCGCTTATATAATCAAGCTCACTTGTGCCAAGCCAATAATAACGGCTTCCACGCGGATCCTTATTTGAAAAAGCCTTGTAGTTATATACTCTTTTACCAGCGCTTGCCACCTTTATGCCTTTAAATTTAGCGGTAGCTGAAGGAAAATTTATATTTAAAAACTGCTTTTCATCTAGCATAAAACCCTCGTCTAAAATTCTTTTAACTATATTTTTTGTTATCTTTAAAGCTCTTTTAAAATTTAATGTCTTTACATCTTCTTTTTTTGTATAAAACTGCGACAAAGCAAGTGCTGGTATGCCTTGTAAAACAGCCTCCATAGCTCCCGCACAGGTGCCAGAATACGTTATATCCTCTCCTATATTTGCTCCACGGTTTATACCACTTATAACTAAATCTGGCAGCCTTTTTTTATAAAGTGCAAAAAGTGCTAAATACACACAGTCTGATGGAGTGCCGTCTTCTAGTTTATAAAACCTCTTACCTACTTTTATAAATTTAAGCGGATGTTTTAGGGTGATAGAATGAGAACAAGCAGATTTTTCACTAGCAGGAGCAACGACTGTTATTTTTGCTTTAAATTCTTTTCTAAGCATTTTAACAAGCTTAGTTAAGCCCTCGCTATCAAAACCGTCATCATTTGTTATCAAAATTTCTTTCATAAAAAAACCTTTTTTAAATTATACAATATGAAGTCTTAAACAATAGCATTTTTACCTAGTTTTTTAAATTTTTCTTTAAGATACAAAAACCAAAATGTAACTTAGTCATAAAAAATAAGAAAATTATGTTAATTCTTTGTTAAAAAATATGAATTTTTTGCTATTATTTATATGTTAATAGTAAGGAGGTTTTTATGAATTCTTATAATATGCGTTGGGTTTTATCCCTTTTTGGCACTGCAATAGGTGCTGGAGTGCTTTTTTTGCCGATAAATGCTGGTATGGGTGGGCTTTTGCCGTTAATTGTTATACTGATTCTGGCTTATCCTATGGTATATTTGGCACATAGAGGGTTGTGTAGATTTGTTTTAGGGTCTAAAAATCCAAGCGATGATATAACATTTGTGTCAGAAACTTATTTTGGAGCGGGTGGTGGTTTTGCGGTTACCGTTCTTTATTTCTTTGCTATCTTGCCTATACTTTTGGTTTATAGTGCAAATTTAACTACTACTTTTATAGATTTTTGGATAAATCAGCTAGGATTTGCGGAGCCGAGCAGACTTTTGGTTTCATTCATTATAGTTACAGTTCTTATGCTTTTTTCAACGCTAGGAGAAGTGCTTGTAACTAAAGTTATGTCAGTTCTTGTATTTCCTTTTATAGCGATTTTGCTAATCATATCTTTAATGCTTATACCTTACTGGAATGGTGCGCTTTTTACAAATGTTGATTTTGGCACTGTTACAACATCAAATTTTTGGCTTACACTTTGGCTTGTTATACCTGTTATGGTATTTGCTTTTAATCACTCTCCTATCATCTCTTCTCTAGCCTGCTCTTGCAAGAGAGAATTTAAAGATGAGGCTGAAAAAAATTCATCAAATATCATAAGCAAAGCAATCATACTAATGATAGTTGTAGTGTTCTTTTTTGTATTTTCTTGTGCGCTTTGTCTAACCCCACAAGACTTTGCAAACGCAAAAACTCAAAATGTAAATATACTCACATATATAGCAAACCGTTTCCCAGAATCAGCCTTTTTAGCCTTTTTAGCACCGATAATAGCTATCGTAGCTATGTCTAAAAGCTTTTTAGGGCATTACCTTGGTTCGCAAGAAGGGCTTAACGGTATTTTATACAAAGCAAGTAATGGAAAGATACAAGGTAAAAAAGCAAATACAATAACGGCTATAGTTACCTTTTTAATAGCCTGGTATGTTGCATATGCAAATCCTAGCGTTATAGGTATCATAGAAAGTATAGGCGGTCCTGTGCTTGCAATACTTCTTTTCCTAATGCCTACATACTGTATTTATAAATTTGAAGTGCTTAAAAAATACAAAAGTCCTATACTTGATACATTCATAGTTATAATGGGACTTATAGCTATATCAGCGGCTATAAACAAGCTATTATAAGGTATAAAAATGTCTAATTTAAATATATTTAAAATAGGCGTAGGTCCATCATCATCTCACACTTTAGGACCTATGCTTGCTGGGAATTTATTTTGCAAAAAGATAGAAAAGTTGCTTGAAAACATAGCTAGGATAGAGATAGTTCTTTACGGCTCTTTATCGCTAACGGGCAAGGGGCATTTAACTGACAAGGCTATTTTGTGGGGTTTAAATGATTTAAAAGCTAAAAATCTAAGTCCTGATTTACAAGAAGCGGTGATAAAGCAAGTTTTTGAAAATAAAAAACTAAATTTATGTGGTAAAAAAGAGCTTGATTTTGACTATGAAAAGGATTTGATATTTTCAAAAGACTTTTTACCACTTCACGAAAATGCACTTAAAATTTCTGTGTTTGACGCAAATGACGAAAGAATTTACAGAGAAGTTTATTACAGTGTTGGAGGTGGTTTTGTAAAAACTGAAGCAGAGCTTGAAAAAGAAAAACTAGGCAAGGAAAAGCCTAAAACTCAAAAACTAGATATAGCTATATCAAATGCCGCACAAGCACTTGAACTTTGCGATAAAAACGGCTGGAATCTAGCAGAACTTTCTTATAATTACGAGCTTCAATTTAATACCAAAGATGAGATTAGAAGCTATTGTTTAGAAATTTTTGAAACTATGCAAGAGGTGTATTACAATGGCACTCACACAAAAGAAGAATTTTTGCCCGGAAAACTTCATCTAAAAAGAAGGGCAAAAACCTTATCTCAAAGAGTGCATTTAAGCACAGATCCTATCGGCATAATAGACTTTATCTCATTATACGCTATAGCAGTAGCAGAAGAAAATGCAGGTGGTGCTAAGGTAGTAACAGCTCCAACTAATGGAGCGTGTGGTGTAGTTCCTGCTGTTATGCTTTATCTTAAAAATCATACAACCGGTTTTAATGATGATATGGTTTGTGATTTTTTATTAACTGCTATGCTAATAGGCTCATTTTACAAGAAAAATGCAAGTATAAGCGGTGCTGAGGCTGGTTGTCAAGCAGAAATAGGATCTGCTAGCTCTATGGCTGCAGCGGCTATGGCTACGGTGCTAGGAGCAGATGCACACAAGGCTTGTAATGCTGCTGAAATGGCTATGGAACATCACTTAGGACTTACTTGTGATCCTGTAGCAGGACTTGTTCAAATCCCTTGCATAGAAAGAAATGCCTTTGGTGCTATAAAAGCTATATCAGCAGCTAGAATGGCAATGACTAGAAAAAGCACTCCAAAGGTGAGCCTTGATGATGTTATTAAAACCATGTATGAAACAGGTAAGGATATGAATTTAAAATATAAAGAAACCTCGCTTGGAGGACTTGCTAGTCTAAATATCTGCTAATTTTCTAGGCTAAATTTAGCCTAGAATTTACAAGAGTTTAAAAACTCGGATTTTGTATCCTTTTTTGAGAAAATATCATATTTCTTTTCCTTATAAACAAAGCTAAGTCTATTTGAATGCAAACAAAGTCTCTTTGCAAGACAAAGTCTAAAATACTCTTTTTCATCACAAAGCCCGTCTAAAATTTTTTCTATATCATCTTTTTCAAGACCATATAAACAGTCCCCTAAAATTCTATGTCCATTGTAAAAAAGATGTGCTCTTAATTGATGTTGCCTACCTGTTAAAGGCTTACAAAGTAAAAAAGATGCATTTAAGTCTTTAAAAAAATCTATTTTTTTGAAATAAGAAATAGACTTTTTTCCATTCTTATCCAAAACAACTCTTGTTTTTACGTCTTCATAATCTTCATTCAAAGATAAAGAATCATCAAGCACAAATTCATCATTTGTATAACCATAAACCAAGGCTAAATATTCTTTTTTTATCTCTTTTTTTTCAAACATAGACTTAAATTCTATCTGTGATTTTTTGTGCTTTGCTACAAGTATTAAGCCACTTGTTTGTTTGTCAAGTCTATGAGCTACACAGGCTTGTTTTCCCCACAAATGCCAAATTTCATCGCAAAGGCTGTAAGAGCATTTTCTACCGTTTGGGTGCGAGAGAATCCCGCTTTCTTTTTCAAGAACTGCAAAATCATCATTTTCAAAAACTATATCCACGCCTTTTGGATTGTTTTCATAGCATAAAAGCTCTACCTTGCCTTGCAAAAACTCATTTTTTTTTAGCACAAGTTCATCATTACAAAAAAGCCTTCTTTTGTCTATCAATCTTTGAGCCTCTCTCATAGATATATTAAATTCTTTCATAAGAAGAGCGAAGGCTTTTAAATTTGTAAGTTTTAATTCCTTTTTTATATAAGACATAGTGCAATCTTATATATTTTTTGCTTAATATATATTTATTTTTATGGTATAATTTGCTTATGTTTGAATGTTTAAAAGCTATACTTATGCTACCTTTTAATGTGATCATTGTTATACCAGCTTTGATACTGTATTTTTCTGATTACACTTACAAAACGCCAAATACTCTATCTTTAATATTGCTATCAATGGGTATATTTTTGTTAGCTTGGACTATAATATTATTTTATAATGTAGGAAAAGGCACCTTAGCCCCGTGGAATCCGCCAAAAAATTTTGTTGTGAAAGGTCCTTACCGCTATGTTAGAAATCCTATGATAATAGGTGTTTTGCTTATGTTGTTTGCAGAATATTTTCTTTTAAATTCAGTAGAAATACTTTCTTGGGCTTTATTGGTTTTCGTAATAAATACTATATATTTTTATCTTTTTGAAGAAAAGCAACTCGAGAAAAAATTTAAACAAGACTATAAAAGATACAAAGAAAATGTTCCTATGTGGATACCAAGATTTAAGGCTTGGGATTTATGAGCTTTAAGGTAAAATGCGAGAATTGCGATAATGCACTAGATAAAGTTTTTGATGCATTATCAATATATCGTGGCATTATGTCTGGCGGCATAGTTGAGTGCAAAAATTGTAAAGCAAGATACAAATCCAAATACAAAACTTCATTTTTTGAAGGATTAGTGCCATTAGATATTGTTGTATTGCCTATTTATATCTGGCTTTTATTATATTTTGATGATTGGGCTATTAGTCTTATAGCTTGTATTGTTGTCTATCAATGTTTTAGCCTTGGTGGTGCATATTTTATGCCATTGCGTAGGATTGATAAAAGTGATGAGGAATTTTGGGATATTAAACAAAAAGATTAAAGAGATTTTATGCAAGTATAATATAAGTTTAAATAAAAAGCTTTAAATAGCACGATTTTATGATATTTGAAAATGAAAGGAAATAATTATGGCAGAGAGGAAGGGATTCGAACCCTCGAAAGCTTGCACTTTACACGCGTTCCAGGCGTGCTCCTTAAACCGCTCGGACACCTCTCTAAAGTAAGAATTATACTAATAAAAAGTTTAAAAACAAAAAAAAGACTTCAAATTTTAGCAAAAAATTAGAAAAAAAAATGTATAATCTTTCTTTTTTATTAAGTCAGGGTAGCTCAGCTGGTTAGAGCGCTGGTCTCATAAGCCGGAGGTCGGGAGTTCAAGTCTCCCCCTTGATACCATAAAATAGTTTTTAGTGCTAGAATACTTTAAGCTTGGCAAAGCTGTCTTATGATAAGTTGTGGGGTTAATAGCCCTCTAAATTCATTTTTTGATATAGAAGCTATGAAGCTTATATTTGAATTTAAACTAATCTCATCTTCACAGTTAAAATAAAGTGCTTCTACTGTTTTGTTTTCTTTTTGTAGTATAAGCTTTAAGTGCTGGTTATTTTCTCCCATATTTTTTTTATGCTTTACGCAAAGATCTTTGAAAGCAAAAAATGGCTTTGGGTTTTTATTACCAAAAGGCTCAAAATATTCTAAAATTTTTATCATCTCAAAATCCACATCACAAAGCTTTAATTCTCCTAAAATATCATCGCTATTAACAAATTCACAACTTGGGATTTTAGAACATTCTGCATTTATAAGCTCCTTAAAGGCTTCATAATTGCTTTTGCTGATACAAAGTCCGGCTGCACTTTTATGTCCGCCGTAATTTTGCAACAAATGCGAGGTTTTTTTTATGAGCTCTAATATATCTACGTGACCTATGGATCTAGCCGAACCTTTAAGCTTGTCTTCGTTTTGACTAAAGACAAAGCTTATTTTTGAACAATGTTTTGCTAACCTAGAGGCTACTATGCCTAAAACGCCTTCGTGCCAGTTATCAGAGCTGACTATGACAGCTTTTTCTTCATTTTTTATTTGCTCTAAAGCCTCGTTAAAAAGCTTGTTTTCCTCTTCCTTTCTTAACTCATTAAAATTTTCTATCTTGTTTAAAAGAGCTTTTGCTTCTTCCTTGTCTTTTGCTCTTAAAAAATCATAAGAAAGCTTAGCATCGTCCATTCTGCCAGTAGAATTTAACAAAGGAGCTATTAAAAAACTTATATTTTCAAGCTCAAATTTATTTTTTTGATAGTGTGATTTTAAAACCTTAAAAGCCTCTCTTTTTGAAGAATTTATAAGCTCTATACCTTTTTTGACTATAACCCTATTTAAATCTCTTAGCTCCATCATATCAGCTATTATAGCTATAGCCAAAAGATCTAAAAATTTACACATATCGTATTTTAGTTTGCAAACCTCTTTTAATGCCCCAAGAAGATACCAAGCAACTTCAGCACCGCAAATTTCAACATCTGGAAAATGACAATCATCTTGTTTTGGATTAATGATAGCATAGGCTTTTGGCAGGACTGCTGGAGGGCAGTGATGATCTGTTATTATCAAATCTATACCATTTTCTAAGCAAACTTCAGCAGCACCTACAGCTGCGATGCCGTTATCAACAGTTATTATTAAACTTACATCAAGATCTTTTACTATGTCTTCATTTATACCGTATCCGTTTTTGAAACGGTTTGGAATTTTTACTATATAATCAAAGCCTATATCATCAAAAAATTCACTCAAAATAACGCAAGATATAACACCATCAACATCATAATCTCCGACTATAGCAACTTTTTCGTTATTTTCAATCGCTTTTTTTATCCTATTGGCTGCCTTGTAAATATCCTTCAAACAAGAAGGAAGTGGCAAATCGCACAGCCTTTTATGTATATCATTTTCGAAACGAGACGATAAAATCTTCTTTACGCCTTCTTTATTAAGAATGTTCATGATTTAAACTCGCCTTTATGAAAGATGATATAACAGGATCTACATCTACTAATCTTGATTTAAATTCTGGATGAAACTGAACTCCTAAAAAAAATGGGTGTTTTTCGAGTTCTACTGCTTCTATAAGACCGTTATTTTCTCCGCTAACTAGCAAACCGTGCTTTTCAAAATCTTTTTTGTATTTAACATTTGCTTCGTATCTGTGTCTATGTCTTTGCAATACCGTTTTTTTACCGTCAAAAATTTTACTTAGCAAAGAATTTGACTTTATTTTACACTCATAAGAACCAAGTCTCATAGTGCCTCCTAAAGGGGTTTGCTTTGTGCGAATTTGTTTTTTTCCGCTTTTGTCCATAAATTCGTCTATTAGGTATATTACAGGGTTTTTGCAATTTTCATCAAATTCGCTTGAATTTGCATCTTCAATCTTTAACACAGTCCTTGCAAATTCTATCAAAGCTAACTGCATACCAAGACAAATTCCAAGAAAAGGTATTTTGTTTTCTCTTGCATATTTTATAGCATTTATCTTGCCATCAACGCCTCTACTGCCAAATCCACCAGGCACTAACACACCGCTTACATCTTTTAAGCTTTCATCTATATTTTCTAGTTTCTCGCTGTCAAGCCATTTTAAATTTACCTTTGTATCAAGAGCTGCTCCAGCGTGGATTATAGCTTCTGTTAGGCTTTTATAACTTTCTTTTAAGTCTATATATTTTCCAACAAATGCGATATTTACCTCATTTTGAGGTGCTATAACTCTTTTAACCAAAGAATCCCATTTTGTCATATCGGGTTTTAAATTTTTAAGTCCTAATAATGTAGCTATAGGCTTTAGAATATCTTGTTTTAAAAAATTTAAAGGAATTTGATATATACTTGTAGCATCTACGCTTTCTATCACGCAGTTTTTGGCTACGCCACAAGATGTAGCTATCTTGTCTTTTAGCTCTCTATCAAGAGCTTTTTCACTTCTACATATAATCATATCTGGGCTTATACCTATGCGACGTAACTCGCCAACACTATGTTGAGTAGGCTTTGTCTTTAACTCTCCAGCTGCTTGTATAAATGGCACTAGGGTAAGATGTATATTTATAGCATTTCCAAGCTCTAGCCTTAAAGCTCTTATAGCTTCTAAAAATGGTAAGCCTTCTATATCTCCTACTGTGCCGCCTATTTCTACGATAAGAACGTCTTTGTTAAGGGCTGCGTTTTTTATGCGGTCTTTTATTTCATTTACTATATGAGGGATAACCTGTATAGTTTTTCCTAAATAATCGCCTCTTCTTTCTTTTTCTATAACAGTTTGATAAACTTTTCCGGTAGTAAAATTGTTAAGCTGACTTAAATTTTCATCTAAAAATCTCTCATAATGACCCAAGTCAAGATCTGTTTCTGCTCCATCTTCTGTAACAAAAACTTCTCCGTGTTCAAATGGACTCATAGTGCCTGGATCTACATTTATATAAGGATCTGCTTTTAATATACTAACATTAAGCCCTGAATTTTTTAAAAGAGTGCCAATAGAAGCAGCTGCTATCCCTTTGCCTAAAGAACTTAACACTCCACCTGTTACAAATATGTATTTTGTTTGCTTCATTTAGCCTAGCCTTATATTTTTTGATATAATTATAACTTCATTTATCTTATAAAAAAGAAAAAAACAAAGGATAATTTTATGCAAATAACTTTACTTTCCTACACTAATATATCAGTATGCTCTCACGCCATAAGGACTTGTTGGCAAAGTTTTGAAAAAGGAGATGGCGGAGGAGATATAGATAAGGAGCTTATAGATAGGGTAGGAAACAAATTTAAACACGCTTCTACATTAGAACATTTAAATTACACATTTTATATACAAGGTATTTCAAGGGCTTGTTTGCAAGAATTAGCAAGGCATAGACACGCTAGTTTAAGTGTAAAAAGCACGAGATATACGCTAAAAGAATTAAGAAAAGAAGAAGAATTTAAAAATATAAATAAAAATTCACAAAAATACCTAGTCCTAACAGGTAACGAAACGGTAGATATGGCTTCTGTAAAAGCACTTGAAAATTTAAGAAAAATACTAAACGAGGGAATAAGTTTAGATATAGCTAAATACTGCTTACCCGAAAGCTATAAAACAGAGCTTACTTGGAGTATAAATGCGAGATCTTTGCAAAATTTTTTAAGTTTAAGAAGTTCTAAATCGGCTCTTTGGGAAATAAGAGACTTGGCAAAGGCTATATTTGAAGCTTTGCCAAGTGAGCATAAATTTATATTTGAAGGCTGTATAACTAGGGATTAAAGCAAGTTTTTTTCCTTTAATATAACATACATTTTTAAGGTAGATATAAAAAAAGTAAGTATAGCTGGTCCTAGTATAATCCCCCAAAAGCCAAAACTAGAAATTCCAGCGAGCATTGCTAAGAATATCAAAAGTTCATTTATCTTGGTAGGTTTTGTTACTAGCTTTTCATTTATCCATTTTATAATTAGAGGTTTTATAAAATTATCAGCTAAAAAAGAGATAACTACCATAGAATAAATAAGTATCCAAAGTGCGGCATAAATATCTTTTGAAGCAAATTCATAAATGCTTAAAGGAACATAAACCAAAGCTCCTCCAACGACAGGTATTAAAGATGAAAATGCAAAAAGTATAGCCCACAACAGTCCATCATAATCAAAAAATGAAACCATGAAAGAAAAAAGAACTCCTTGCAATATAGCTGCTAAAATCATAGAATAAAGCACAACAGCCATAACATTAGCCACCTCTGATAAAACCTCATCTAATTCTTTTTTATCTATAGGAATTATAGTTTTCAGATAAAGAACAAGTTCTGTTCCATATAGATTTGCAAAGAAATAAAAAACACATATTAAAGCTATATCAGTAACTACATTGGCAGCTGTTTTGGTAAAATTACTAAAGTACGCAAAAATATTTCTAGATATAGAATTTAAATCCAAACTAGCTATAAATTCTCTGATTTTAGGCTCTAAAAAATCCAAAGACTGTGGCAAATTTATGTGATAGTTTTTAATAAAATCAATAGTATTTGTGATGATAGTATAGTCAAAATTTTTAATGCTGATACCAAGTTTAAAAAGTGCATATAAAAATGGGACTATTAAAAACAAAGAAACAAGTGCAGTGGTGCAAGTAGCAGATAATATTTTCCTACCCTTAAATTTTTTTAAAAAATATACGTTTATATTGGAGGTTGCAACAGCCATAAGACAACCTATAGATATGACAAGCAAAAAATCCTTAAAAAGATATAAAATTAAACAGAGAACAACTAAAATAAAGCCTATAAAAAAAAATCTACCGTTTTGCATAAAGTCTCCTAAAAATCGAAATTTACACCCTCAAAACCATAAAAATCAGTATATGTTTTAAGAACTTTTTTAGCTTCCTCTTCCTTGCCTAAAGCTTTTTTAGCTTCCGCAAAAAGCAACCAAGATTCCTTTGAATTTTTATCTAAAGAATTAGCCTTTAAACTCCAAAATATAGATTTTTCATAATCTTTTTTATGCATATAAAATCTAGACAAAGATATAGCTATATCAACACTTTTTTTGTCATAGAATTTTTTCTTTAAATTTGTGCTATTTACGTTATAGCTTGTGATTTGAATTTTCTTTTCTTTTGAGGCATTTTTTACTTGTTTTTTTTCCTGTAAAATTTGCGTTTTTTGCTCTTTTATTCTAGCTTGTTCTAATCTTTTATTTAATTCCTTTTTCTCTTTTAATGCTAAATTTAAATTTTGTTTTTGTTCCTCATACTCATTAAAAAAAAGATACAAGCAAAAAGATACAAGCAAAAAGATGCAAGCAAAAAATGTTTTTTTTAAAAAAAGTTTTAAAATGTAAGATTTATATTTTTGCTCTAATTCTTGAATTTGAGTTGTATTCATATTTTACCTCAATAATCCATAATGTAAAGCACAAAGTTTTAATATAAATAAATCCTTTTTATTTTTACCCATTTTATTATAATAAAGCTTTATTTCATTAAATGTTTTTAAAATTTTATCTACAGTTCTTAAATTTAAAAGACTAATCTTTGCTAAAAATTTTAAACTTTTTTTACATAAATTGCTAGAATGCTTAATACTAACATAATAAAAAAGCTCATTTATATCGAGTTTGCAAATAGCAAATTCTTTACTTATCCTGCTTGAAAAATGCTCTTTTTCCAAAATTTTTTGCTTTTTATGCGTACTTAGTATAAGCTGTAAATTTTTAAGCTCACTTAATAGTCTAAGTCTTTCTAAAATTTCCTCATCATACATACCAAGTTCATCAAAGGCTAAAATAAAATTTTTTTTGGAATTTTTTATCATATCGTAAAGCTTATTAAAACTTAAACGACTACCAAAAAGCGTATTTGAAACAGTTTCGCTAAATTCTTTTTCATTAAAAAAAGGTTTTAAAAATAAAAAAAGCTCTATATCATTGCTTAAATGCTCTAGCAAAAAGCTTTTGCCGCTACCACTTTTACCGATCAATAATATAAGCTTATCCTTATCATCTATGCTTTTTTTAAGAGAATCTAGGATAAAAAGTTGGGATTTTAAATTTACAAAAGCACTCATATAGAAAAATCCAAATCTTTTAAGCTAGGGTTTTGTTTTGCATTAACTATCATAGGTCTTATTATAAAAACTATTTCTGTAGAATTTTTTACATTATTGCTACCGCTAAAAAGATAACCTAAAATTGGAATTTTAGAGAAGAAATTTACAGAACTTTCATCAAGGGAATCATTATGGCTTATCAAACCTCCTAAAATTAGAGTTTGATTATTTTCCATTTGCACTACAGTTGAAAGCTTTTTTTGCACGGTATCAGGAGCAATCACACGCGGTGCTTCTTGCCTTTGATTATCTTGAGCGTATTTAAAAGAGCTTAAAGATGGATTTATCCTAAGCATTACCTTACCATCATCAGAAATTTCTGGCAATATATTTAGTAAAATTCCAACAAAAATAGAATAATTATTATAACTTTCACTTACTGTTGTGCCACTTTCGGTGCTTTTTGAACTTTCTCTTACTTGATAGTTTATAGTATCGCCTACTGAAATGATAGCTTGCTGGTTATTTAGTGCTACTAGCTTTGGATTAGATAAAATAGTTGTTTTTCCGTTTTGTTTTAAAAAATTCATAATAGAATCTAAATTTGCAGAGGAATTAAAACCTAAATTCAAAACAAAGCCATTATTGTTTGTATAATTTAGTGAGCTAGGATTAGAATTTGACGCAAGAGAGTCAAAAGAGAGTGAAAAATTTTGCCAATTAATACCGCTTGAGCTGCTTTCATCTAGGCTAACTGCTATTATATTTACATCTATTATAACTTGTTTTTTAAGTCTGTCTTGCAAAGATGATATATACTCTTGCACTCTTTGAATTTGGTTTGCTGTGCCACTTACTGTAATCAAACCAGCATTTTGATTAATAATAGGTGCTTTTGCTTGTTCGTTTTCACTGCTAAGTATAGCAGCTATTTCCTTTTCCATAGTCTGCCAAAAATCAAATTTTTCCGAGCTTTTTATCATATTATCATCTGAATTAAGCTCTGTATTTGAATAATCACTTTGTATAGATTTAGAATCTACAGAAGCCTTTGTTATGCTTTGTCCTTCCCTAACAGAGCTTATATAATTTAACTTAAAGCTTTTCGTCTTTATGCCTGCTATTCTTAAAACTTTTCCATCAAAATCATAGTGCAAATTTTGTTCTCTTATGATAAGTCTGAAAAGCTCATCTAAGCTAATTTGTTGTGCGTTTATATTTTTTTGTAAAGAATTTAACTTTTCTTTAGCAAGCTCATCTTTTAATACTATACTAAAGGAACAAAGTTGGGAAAAATTTTCCAAAATTTCCCCTGTGCTTAACTCCTCAAGTAAAACTACATCAAATAGCTTGGCGCTACAATTTGCGTATAAATTAAAGCATAAAATGATAGAAAATGTGATACTAATTAATGATAATTTTATAAGATTTCCTTTCAGGCTTTAGCTGTAAAATTTCACCGTCTTTTTCTAAAAAAACAATACCATTTTTTATATCTATAATTCTTGCAGACACGCCTTCTATGTGTTCTCCGACAGAATACCAATTATCTTGTATTTTGGCTCTGTCGTTTAAAATAGCTTGTAGAAATAATTTTTCTTCTACTGCATAGTCAAAAAATGGGTTTTTAAGCTCTGTTATTTGAGCTTTTGTATTTAAAAATGTCCTAATATCCGCATTTAAAAAGGATATTAGGAGTATAAATAAACTAATCTTTTTTATGTCTTTGACCCTTTTCATCGCTAAAATCAGATATAGCAAGTCTTTTTAACTGCCTATATCTTCTTTGTGCATCGGCTTTATTTTTTTCAAATAGTTCAGAAGCGTGTTCTGGGTTGCTTTTCTTTAAAGAATTATATCTAACTTCATTAAGTAAAAACTGCTCATAAAGATCCCAATCAGGTTCTTTTCCAGCCAAAACCAAAGGATTTTTTCCTTCATCTTGAAGTCTAGGATCAAAGGTATATAAAGGCCAATATCCACATTTTGTAGCTAATTCGCCCTGTGAGCCAGAATATCCAAGACCGCCTTTTATACCATGTGCTATACAAGGAGAATAACAAATAATCAAGGAAGGACCATCATAAGCTTCAGCTGCTATTATAGCTTTTAAAAGATGATTATAATTAGCATTTGAATTTACTTGAGCTACAAAAACATAGCCGTAAGTCATTGCGATTTGTCCTAAATCTTTCTTTTGAACAGGCTTACCAGAAGCTGCAAACTGTGCAACAGAACCTGTTCTTGATGATTTTGAGCTTTGACCTCCGGTATTTGAATAAACTTCAGTATCTAAAACAAGGATATTCACATTTTCACCACTAGCCAAAACATGATCTAAACCGCCATAACCTATGTCATAAGCCCAACCATCTCCACCAAATATCCATTGAGATTTCTTGCTTAAAAAATGTTTTAATTCTAATATATCTTGTATAGCCTTATTTCCTTTTGCATTTGCCTCAAGTAATGGAACAAGTTGATTTCTAAGCTCTAAAGATGCTGTTGAATTCTCTTTGTTTGCTATCCATTCTTTAAACAAGGCTGATAAGGCATTAGGGACGGATTGCATATTTTCTTGCATTATTTTTTCTATACCGGCTCTTATATTTTGTGTGGCTATATGCATACCAAGACCGAATTCAGCGTTATCTTCAAATAAAGAATTCGCCCAAGCTGGTCCATGTCCGCTTGCAACACTTTTTCTATAAGGAGTAGAAGGTGCTGAACCGCCATATATAGAACTACAGCCTGTAGCATTT
This sequence comes from uncultured Campylobacter sp., assembly GCF_944323605.1. GTDB lineage: Bacteria > Campylobacterota > Campylobacteria > Campylobacterales > Campylobacteraceae > Campylobacter_D. The sequence goes on along the minus strand of NZ_CALUTC010000005.1, from coordinate 32,656 downwards.
GCTATCATCATTCTTTCGCCAAATAACCTAGTTATAAGAGTTATATAAGGTGTTTCTCCGCAACCTGGACAAGCTCCGTGAAATTCAAATAAAGGCTGTGAAAACTGTGCACCTTTTAAAACTTCTTTTGATAAGATATTATCTTTATAGCTTATTTCTTTGAAAAGATAATCTGCATTTTCTTGCTCTCCAAATTCAATTTCTTCATCAAGAGGCACCATAACCAAAGATTTTTCCTTAGTAGGACATTCTTGGACACAAAGCTCACAACCAGTGCAATCAAGAGGCGATACTTGAATTTTAAATTTGAGCTTTTCTCCCTTTGTTCCTTTTGCTTCAAGAGAATGATCTTTTACTCCATTTGGAGCTTTATTAAATTCTTCATCATTGATTAAAAAAGGTCGTATAACAGCGTGAGGGCAAACAGAAGCACATTGATTACACTGTATACAGTTTGACTCTATCCAGCGAGGCACCATAACCCCTACGCCTCTTTTTTCAAATTCAGTAGTTCCGTGTTCAAAGCTTCCATCCTCGTAACCGAGAAAATCAGATACTTTTAATTCATCTCCTTTGGCAGCGTTCATAGGTTTTACTATATTTTCTACGAATTCTGTGCCTTTATATGTAGCAGAATCAATCTTTTCTTCATCTTTTAAATTTACCCAATCAGGTTCAATTTTCACTTTTACAAGACCGTCTCCCCCTACATCTATAGCTTTGTAATTCATTTCAACTATAGCATCACCTTTTTTGCTGTATGTTTTGTAGGCTAATTTTTTCATATATTCTTTTGCTTTTTCAAAGTCTATTATGCCTGTTAATTTAAAAAATGCTGATTGCATAATTGTATTAGTGCGATTACCAAGTCCTATATCTCTAGCTAATTTTGTAGCATTTATTATGTAGAAATTAATATTTTTTTGAGCTAGAATTTTCTTTACTTTATTTGGTATATGTTTTACGGTTTCTTCAGCACTCCAAATACTATTTAAAAGAAAAGTTCCATTTTCTCTAATACCTGCTAAAACATCATAGGTTTCAAGATAAGCAGAAACAGAACAAGCCACAAAATGCGGTGTTGAAACAAGATAAGTAGATCTTATAGGCTTTTTAGAAAATCTTAAGTGGGATCTAGTATAACCACCTGATTTTTTAGAGTCATAAGCAAAATAAGCTTGTGCGTAGAAATCTGTATTATCACCTATAATTTTTATAGAATTTTTATTTGCACCTACAGTTCCGTCGGCTCCAAGACCGTAAAATAAACACTCTGTAGTGCTTTCATTGCTAAGTGAAATTTTTTCATTTACTTGCAAAGAAGTGTGAGTTACATCATCTACTATGCCTATAGTAAAATTATTTTTAGGTTTATCTTGTTCTAAATTTTCAAATACAGTTATAATTTGAGAAGGATCTACATCTTTTGAAGAAAGGCCATATCTTCCACCGACTATTATAGGATTTTTCTCTCTTTCATAGAAAGCTGCTCTAACGTCTAAATATAAAGGCTCTCCTATACTGCCCGGTTCCTTTGTTCTGTCTAGAACTGCTATTTTTTCAACAGTATCAGGCATAACATCAAAGAAATATTTTAAACTAAATGGTCTATAAAGATGAACCTTTATAAGACCTACTTTTTCACCTTTTGAACTTAGAAAATCTATAACTTGTTCTATGGTTTGTGTAACTGAACCCATAGCTATGATGATCTTGGTAGCGTCTTTAGCTCCATAGTAAGTAAATGGTTTATATTCTCTACCTGTTATATTTGAAATTTCTTTCATATAATCATTAACTATGTCGGGTAAAGCATTGTAGTATTTATTTACTAATTCTCTAGTTTGAAAATATATATCATCATTTTGGGCTGTTCCCCTTGTTTTTGGTTTTTCTGGGTTTAAACAGTTTTCCTTAAACTGACGAACAGCGTCTCTATCTAAAAGTCTATCAAAATGAGCATAATCCATAAGCTCTATCTTTTGAATTTCGTGACTTGTTCTAAAACCGTCAAAAAAGTGCAAAAATGGAACCCTGCCTTTAATAGCTGATAAATGAGCTACACCAGCTAAATCCATAACTTCTTGCACACTGTGCGAACAAAGCAAAGCAAAACCTGTTTGTCTTGCGGCATAAATATCCTGATGATCTCCAAATATAGAAAGAGCCTGTGAAGCTAAAGAACGTGCAGCAACGTGTATAACACAAGGCAAAAGTTGTCCTGCTATTTTATACATATTTGGTATCTTTAAAAGCAGACCTTGAGAGGCTGTGTAGGTTGTGGTTAAAGCTCCAGCTTGCAAAGAACCGTGAACAGTCCCAGCAGCACCGGCTTCACTTTGCATTTCAACAACTCTTACTGTATTTCCAAATAGATTTTTTTTACCTTCAGCTGACCAAGCATCTGTATAATCAGCCATAGGAGAAGAAGGGGTTATAGGATAAATACCAGCAACTTCAGTAAAGGCGTAAGAAGCATAAGCGGCTGCTTCATTACCGTCCATAGTTTTCATAATCTTAGACATAAATAACCTTATAAATAAATTTTAAAGAGTGCCAAATTTAAGGCATTTAAAACCATAATAGGGCTTAATTTTAAATCCTATCTTTTTTTTGCTTAATTTTTTGTTAAAACTATAAAACTTTATTACTAACTGTTTCATTTTGTAAGTTGAATTTTGTTGTATATAAAATAGTGAGTTTTTTTACAATCTTTTCACACTTTCAAATCTATCTTACTCTTATCTACTTTAAATAACTTTTCTAATAATTCTAATACATCATTTCCTTTTTTTCTTTCATTCTCTAAGAAAGTTAAAAAGAAATTCTTAGCTATATCATCATAAGTAAAAGTTTGAGATTTACTTTCAGCTTGTATGGGGGTGAAGGAGTTTTTATTTTCTTTAGGAGTCGGGTTATTGTTATTTGGATTGTTTGTCGAGTGTGTATGGTTTTGCTCCAAAGTATTTTCTTTTAACCAAATTTCAGTTGCTTTTTTAAACTCATCTATATTTGTGTGTTTTTTTAATAAATCATAAAATTCCAGACTCTTTTTTAACAAATCGTCTATACTATCCCCACCACCTTTTAATATAAAGCCAGAGTTTTCTTTAAAAACAAAGTTATTTAAATTTTCTATATCATCTAAGTTCATATTTTTATCATAGCCATTAAGTTTTCCTAATATGCTAACTTCTCCTTCTATCAAGAAAGATTTATCTTCAAGAAAAGCCATAAAAACTTCAGCTTTTGAAACGATATTGTTCTTGTAGTTTAAATTTGTTTCAGGCGATGAAAACAGCAAGGACGTGTAAGTAGGATTTTGATAAATTTTAAGATTAGTTTCAAGATTCAATGCTTCATCATACTCATTTTGATTATAATGCAATTTGTTTATATTAAAAGTAGTTTTGTCGTAAGTAAAAGCCAAAGGAAGATTAGCAATATCGTTTTTTGTAAAATAATTAACATTTTTATCATCTACTAAAGCAGAAAAAACCTTATAAGCATTTTGCATACTCTTTGCTATGTCTATACTTAGAAACAGCCCGCTCTGCTCGTAAGTTTTTATTATACTTTCAACAGATTTATACTCTATCCTATAATCCTTAGGAAGTCCTGCCGCTTCATTAAAATCACTTGTAAAAAAGCCTTCACTATCTACACCATATCCTAGAATTTCACTTACAGCTTGGCTTTTGGGTTTTACTAGATTTTGGTTTAGATTTGTGTTTAAAGATGAAGTTTGATTTTTAATATTTTCTAAATTTAGGCTGTATAAATTTAAATTATTAGATACAAAAGAAAGCATACCTAGCCTTTAAAATTTACTTGTGTTTAAATCGTCAAATTTGAAAATAGCTTTATAAAATTTAGTGTTTAAATTTACATCTTGTGTAAAAAAAGTAATTTAAATTTCAAACTCTTAAATTTACTTTTTACTTCTATACATTAAGCCTTTAAATCAACTTTATTCTTATCTACCTTAAATAAATTCTGTAATAATTCTAATACATCAGTCCCCTTTTTTCTTTCATTCTCTAAGAAAGTTAAAAAGAAATTCTTAGCTATATCATCATAAGTAAAAGTTTCACTTTTACTTTCAGCTTGTATGGGGGTGAAGGTTTTTTTCTCATCATTTAAATCTATGTTAGAATGTAAATTTTTATCATCTTGTACAAGCTCTTCATTTTCTTGTTTTAAAGCTTTAAACTCACTATCTTTTTGCTCTTTAAATTCAAGCCATTTTTCTTTAAATTCGTTTATAGAAAAAGAGTTTCTCAAAATTCTTTCAATTTCTACACTTATATCCTCATTTAAAGAATTTTCAAAAAACATATCCTTTATATAATTTTCTTGAACCCAGCTATAAAGTTTCAATTCATCTTTATAACTAAGCTCTCCTTTTAGAGATTGATCTCTTAAAGATCCCTCATATATAGGTATATCTTTTCTAGCTTCATACATCATTTTAGCTAGTATAGGCATAGATCTATTAAACATATCTATGGTTTCGCCTTTTATTACAGTGCCATCAGGTCTTATATAATCCTGTGCCTTTGGAATCTCTCTTTCCAAAAGCTTTTTTATGGGCGTATAGTCCTCGTAATAGTATTTATTTGAGATTAGCATAAAATTTACCTTTTACAAAAAACTATACATCTAGGTGTTTAACATCTTTTGCGTGTCTTTGTATGTATTCGCGTCTTGGTTCTACATCATCACCCATAAATAGATTAAAAGTATCATTTGCACTAATTGCATCTTCTATCGTGATTTTAAGTAATCTTCTGTTACTTGGATCCATAGTAGTTTCCCAAAGTTGTTCTGGATTCATTTCACCAAGTCCTTTATATCTTTGTATATAAGCACCTTTTCTGGCATTTTTCTCCACTTCCTCTAGTATATCTAATATATCTCTTTTAAAATCTAAATCTCTTTCTTTTATCTTTTTATAAAGATGGATTCCTTCCTGAAATAAAGGATTTGAGAACAAATAATCATTTATGATAAGCTCTTCAAGTCCATTTTCAGTTTGAACAAAAATTCTTAATTCCTCATCACTTAAATATGAATTTAAGACATTATTGCCTTGTTTTTCTAAGAAATTTTTTATAATGTTAAAAAGTTCTTCATTTGTTTTCTTTAATAGTTCTTCATTTTCTATTAAATATCTTACAACAGATATTACAGAAAACCTTTTTTCAAGGTCTTTTAATATAGATCTATAAAGAGCAACTAATTTTAAGAAATCTTTTAAATCATTAAGACCTATACCTTCATAATTAGAATTTTCTATGCCTGTTTCTATTAAATAGTCATTTAAAGCTCTTTCATCTTTTAAGTAAATTTCTCTTTTTTTACCTTTTTGATAACGATACAAAGGCGGTTGTGCTAAATAAATATGCCCATTTAAAACTAGATCTTTCATAAAACGGAAGAAAAAAGTTAAAAGCAAAGTTTGTATGTGAGAACCATCTACATCAGCATCTGTCATTATTATGATTTTATGATATCTTAGCTTTTCTATATCAAAATCTTCACTTATTCCACAGCCAAATGCTGTTATCATATTTTGAATTTGTTCTGATTTTAAAATTTTATCAAGTCTTGCTTTTTCAACATTTAATATTTTTCCACGTAAAGGTAAGATTGCTTGGAAACTTCTTTGCCTACCTTGCTTTGCTGAACCACCCGCAGAATCACCTTCTACAAGATAAATTTCACTCTCGCTTGGATTTTTACTTTGACAATCAGCTAATTTTCCTGGTAAAGTCCCAACTGTTAAACTATCTTTTTTTCTTGTAAGCTCTCTTGCTCTTTTAGCTGCTTCTCTACCTTTTGCCGCCATTAAAGCTTTATTCATTATAGCTTTTGCTTCGTTCGGATTTTCTTCAAAATATTTACTTAAATATTCAAAACTTACCTTTGAAACTATAGGTCTAACATAAGAAGAACCGAGCTTACCTTTAGTTTGACCCTCAAACTGTGGTTCTGGCACCTTTACGCTAATAACAGCTATCAAGCCTTCTCTTATATCATCTCCAACTATTTTGCTATCTTTTTCTCTTGAATTTGCATTTGCTTCTATATAGTTTGTTATAACTCTTGTTAAAGCTATTCTAAAACCTGCTTCGTGAGTTCCTCCATCTGGAGTTCTTATATTATTAACAAAGGATAGTAAATTTTCACTATAAGATTCATTATAAAGAAGTGCAATTTCAACTTCTACATCATCTTCATGTTTATTAAAAGATATAACCTTTGTTAAGGCTTGTTTTTTATTCATATCTTCTACAAACTGTGAAATTCCTCCATCAAAATGAAAAAGCTCTTCTTTTTGAGTCCTATCATCTTTAAATTTTATACTTATTTTTGGATTAAGATAAGCAAGCTCTTTAAATCTTTTAGCTAAAATTTCATAGTCAAAATTTGTTACTTCAAATATAGTATCATCAGGCCAAAATTCTATTATAGTTCCTGTTTCATTTGTCTTGCCTATTATTTCAAGCTCACTTGTTGGTTTGCCTTTTTCGAATTCTTGTCTGTATATGTTACCTTCTCTTTTAACTGTAGCTATTAATTTCTTTGAAAGAGCATTCACTACAGAAACCCCAACTCCGTGCAAACCTCCAGATACTTTGTAAGTATCCTTGTCAAATTTACCTCCAGCGTGAAGAACTGTTAAAACAACTGTTAAGGTTGGAATTCCTTCACTTGGATGGATTCCAACAGGAATACCTCTTCCATTATCTGTAACTATACAGCTTCCTTCTTCTGTTAGTTCTATTTTTATATCATCACAGTGTCCAGCCATTGATTCATCTATTGAATTATCGACCACTTCGTATATCATATGATGAAGACCATTTATGTTTGTATCTCCTATATACATACCAGGTCTTTTTCTGACGGCTTCTAGACCTTTTAAGACTTTTATATTACTTTCGCCATAGTTTTTGTTTTCTTGCATTTATATTCCTTATAAAATAACTGGCATTACTATTGTTTTTAATTCTTGTGATGAAAGTATAAAGGCTAAGTTAGGCTCATTTATTTTTAGTTCAAATTCTTCTGTTTCTATTGAATTTAAGAAATCCATAAAAAACTCAACCTGTATATTTAGTGAAAAATCTTCTTTTATGTCTATTTCTCTTTGTATTTCTGTTTTGGCTTCAGCTGAATTATTATCCCCACTTCCTTCAAAACTTATTTTATTTTTAGAGAAATTCACCTTTATCTTTTTAGCAACAACATTCATTATTTTTAAACTATTTATAAATTCTTCTGTATTTAGCACCAAATTTGTGTTTAAACTCTTTGGTATAGCCTTTTCATAGTCAGGAAATTTATCATTTATTAGCTTTGTATAGAATTCGAAATTCTCATTTTTAGCTATGAGTATATTTTCATCATAAAAAATTTCTATTTTTTCATAGAATAGTTTTTGCATTTCTGATATTGCTTTTTTTGGTATGCTTATAGCTAATTCTTTATCATTTGTTTTTTCTAAAGTGTATATAGCAAGCCTTTTGGTATCTGAACCTACGAAATTTATTTTGTCATTTTTTATATCTATTAACGCACCATTTAGTGAATATTTTGGGTTTTGATTATCTATAGCTGGAAATATTTTTTTAAGACTTCTACTTAAATCATTTGAATCTATGTCAAGTTTATTTTTATCATTTGTGTTTGGAAATTTTGGGAAATCCTCGTGATCAAACATAGAAAGTTTATATTTTGTATTTTTTTGTCTTATAAATAAAGAACTATCTATAGTTTCTAATATCAAATCTTCATTGTTTAGATTTTTTATCATATCTATCATATTTTTAGCATTTACTGTTGCAAAACCTTGTCTTTCTATGTTTATTTTTTTAATCTTGTATGTTAAGCCTATTTCATAATCTGTTGCCTTTATTATTAGTTTATCCTCACTTGCTTCAAATAGAAAATGAGAATTTATAGCTGTTATGTCTTTTTTTTCTACATAAGCATTGCATAGCATTATCGCTGATTCTAAAGTATTTTTATTTATACTTAATTTCATTTTTTCTCCCTTATATTTATTTTTAAATTTAGTAGTATTAGTAAGTGCTAGTGAAAATGTGAAAATATATCAAAAGCACCTAATACAACGCAAAAATTATGTGAAATTTATTTTATAATTTTTCACATAATTTCACAAGTCATTCCTGTTTTTTTATCAAAATTTTATTCTTTAACTCATCTATTCTAGCCTTAAGATTGTTATCATTTATTATATCTTCTTTTATTTTTTTTATATTATGTGAAATTGAAGTGTGATCTTTCATTTGAAAAATTTTAGCAAGTTGTGGAGTTGATATAGCTGTTAATTCTCTTGCTAGATATATTATTATCCTTTTTATCATAACTATGTTTTTTGTTTTTTTGTTTGATTTTACATCATTTGTTTTTACGTTAAATTCTTTGCAAACTGTATTAAATATATCATCTATTGATATATTATCTTTACTTTCTTTTATGTGATCCTTCATCATCATTTTAGCTATATCTAAATTTACATCAAGCCCCATAAGTTTTGAATACGCGTTGATATTTGTTATCATACCTTCTATTTCTCTTATATTATCTCCCATTGAGGTAGCTATATAAGATATAATCTCTTCTTCAAGCTTTATATCATTCATTTCACATTTTTTACTTATAATTGCTTTTTTTGTATCAAGTTCAGGAGGGGTAATATCTGCTATTATACCGTTTGCAAATCTTGATTTTAAACGCTCTGTTATTCCTTTTAACATATTTGGAGGATTATCGCTTGTTATTATTATTTGAGCGTCTTTGCTTTTTATTTCGTTAAATACAGAGAAAAATTCATCTTGTATGCTATCAGTTTTCCCTAGAAATTGCACATCATCTATTAGTAAGAGGTCACAATTTGTATATTTTTCTCTAAATTTATCCATTATTTTATTTTGTAAATGGTATGAAAAATCGTTAGCAAATTTAGAACTAACCACATTTATAACCCTTTTTCCAAATTTTATACAAGCATTTCCAACGGCTTGTATAAGATGAGTTTTTCCAAGTCCTGTAGGACCATATATAAAAATAGGGTTGTATAATTTACCTAAATTTTTTTTATCACTTACCGCTTTGCATACATTATAGGCATATTCGTTTGATGAACCAACTATAAAACTTTCAAAAGTATATTCTGGAATCAATACATCACCTTGAACCTGCATTAGCGGATTTTGAAAATACGCTACTTTAGCTGATTTTTTGTTTTGATTTTGACTTTGTATGCTTATCTTTGCTTTATTTCCACTTTTAACTTCATAATAATAAGAAATTTTGTCAGCATATCTAGTTTGTATAAATTTAGCAATTATATCATTTGGTGCGTTAAATACTATATAATCAGGCTTAGTAAGCTTTTCATTTAATCTTAAAACACTTATAAAATTATCAAATTCTTTTGCAGAAATTTCCTCTTTAAAAGCATTTAAGATTTCTCTTGTATCCATTTATTATAACCCTTGATTTGTAAAATTTAAATTCTATCTTAAAATTTATAAAAATTGGTTAAAATATCTCAAATTTTAAGCAAAAAAAGGAAAATTGTTTTTGAGAATTTTAGGCATAGATCCTGGGTCTAGATTTTGTGGATACTGTGTTTTGGAATCTAATAATGGCAAAAATTCACTCATAGAAGCTGGTTTGATAAAAATAAAACCAAGTTCTTTACAATATCAAATTACGGAGCTTTGTGAGGGGCTTGATCTTATTTTTAAGACTTATAAATTTGATGAGGTAGCTATAGAGGATATATTTTTTGCGTATAATCCAAAAACAGTTTTGAAATTAGCACAATTTAGAGGTGCTTTAAGCCTTAAAATTTTACAAATTCACGGTGAATTTAGCGAATACACTCCTTTACAAATCAAAAAAACAGTTACAGGCAAAGCAAAAGCTAGTAAAGAACAAGTAGCTTTTATGGTAAAAAAGCTTTTAGGAATAAGCAAGGACATAAAGCCCCTTGATATAACAGATGCCATAGCTGTTGCACTCACGCACTGTGCAAATTTAAGATTTAAAAAAGACAAGGTTTGATAATTATTCTTATAAAGCAGATTAATGAAAATACTTGATTTTTTTTATGAAGAAGAGCTTGATTTTAAAAATGCTATTGAGAGAAAACAAGAAATAAATTCTAAAAATCTTATAATAAAAGGTGCTAGGCATAGTGGTAAGAGGAGTTTGCTGCTTTCTTATCTTAAAAATTTTGATAAAAAGGAAATTTTATTTTTAAATTTTAAGGACTTGAGATTCAAAGAAGATTCCTTGTTGTTCTTAGATGATTTTTTAAAAAATAAAATCATAAAAATTATAATTTTTTACGGTGTGAATGAGAATTTCACATTCAATTTTTCAAATCTTATAGATAGCTATCAAATAATAATATGCACGGAATTTGCATCTGTGAAAATTGATTTTTTTGAAGAAATTTGGCTTGATTTTTTGGATTTTGAGGAATTTTTAAGTCTTAGCAAAAAAAATCCACAGCTAGGCACTTATTTTCAAATAGGTCGTTGTTTAAAGAACGAGCAGAATGGTTTTTTAAATGATTATTTAAGCAATTCTTTTTCAAATTTAGAGCTTGAAATTTTAAAATATGTTGCTTTAAATTTGGGGCTTGAGTTTAGCATAAATGAGCTTTATACAAGACTTAAAAAAAATATGAAGCTTTCTAAAGATGGCATTTACAAAGCAGTATCTGAGCTTGAAAATAGATATATTTTACATTTTGTAAAACATAGTGATAAGGCTTTAAAAAAAGTGTATTTTAGTGATTTTGCATTTAAAAATGCACTATGCTTACAAAAAGATTTTAAAAAACTTTTTGCTAATGCTATTTTGTGTGAGCTTTTTAAATTCAAAGAAGAAATTTTTTATAATAAGCATTTTGATTTTGTATTAAAAGATAAGAAAATAGCTTTTATAGCAGCTGATTTTTTTGATGTAGATTTGCTCGTTTTAAAAGCCAAAAAGCTTGTATATAAAGCTTTGGAGCTTGGAATTTTTCATATAATTTTTATAAGCTTATCTAACGAAACAATTTTTTACGAAGAAGGGGTTAAGGTAGAGGTTTTACCCTTTGAAAATTGGGCTTTAAGCTTATAAATAAAGTTCTAAAATGCTTATAAAGCTATCATTTTCATTAAAACTTTGAGGAAAAAGATACTTGCCTTTAAAAAGGCTAAAATCTACATCTGTATATTTTAATTCTATATCAAAATAAGCTTTTATGCTTTCTTCTAAAAATGTTGTGCAATAAAATTTGTCTTTATCAGAGCTTAAAACAAAAGCTCTACCTAAATGCTTTCTAGCTTCTTTTAGTATATTTAGTCTAGTTTTTTCATCTGCTTTTAAACGTAGAATTTTGATATTTTTAGATTCTTTTAAAAAGTCTCTCATATCTTGTATAGTTGCTTTGTTTTGACTTTCCTTGTCATTTGTCGTGGCGTGCAGGATTGTTAATGGCTCTGTTGAGTTTATAATTCCTATATGAGAAAATTTAGAATCAGACATAAAAGATATTATGCTGCTATCAAGCTCTAAACCTTGTCTAAGTATTAAATCACCTTCTTTTACATCGTTTTCAAGTTTAATGTAGATATTTTCTATATCTTTTTTAAAAAAATCAATATAAATTTTATAAAACAGTAAGCCAAGCAAAACTAAGCTTACTGTTGAAAATAAGAATTTTATCTTAGTATTAACTTCCACTCCCCGTCCCTAAGTGTAAAAGAAAAATTAGAGCTATCATTTGAATCATCTTTATATATGTTTAATACCTTTACTGTTTTTCTATTTTGACCACTTTCTTTTACTTCAACTATCTTGCTTTCTTTTAAGCCACCTTTTTTCTCTATTTTTGCTTGTTCTTTAGCTATGCCCTCTTTTAATTTGGCAGAAATAAGCTCTTTTGTCTCATCATCTTGTTGTTTTTCAGGCAAATCCAAGTATTTTACTATCTTAGAAGCATCATCGCTATTTCCGCTTTGCATTATCTTATTTACCTCAAGAGCTATATCCTCAGGCTCACTAGCAGAACCACAAGCTACAAAAAAAGTAGCCAAACAAACATAAAGTGCGAACGCAAATTTTTTCATTTTTTTTCCTTTCTAATTTAAAATTTTATTGATACTTTCTAATTTTAACCACGCTATAAATTCGCATATTAAAGCTAAAAATAAAAACACAAAAGATACAGCACTGATAAAAGGTATCATTTCAAAAACTATACCTATTGCAAGCAGTATAAAGGATATGAAAAACAAACTAACAGAGCTTAGTTTTGCTAATTCTTTATACAGTAAATATGCAAAAATCAAGGAAATAACAAGAAAAATATAGCCTAAAATTAAAATAAAAATTCCAATACCAAAACCGATTGCAAACATCGTTTTATAAGACAATATAAGCACACCAAATAAAACACTTACAATGTAAATCAATAAATTTCTTACAATTGTTTTAGAGCCCGATGCTTTAGCTATAGTTCTAACAGCCAAAAATAAAAAGATAAAAGCTATTATTTTGAGAACAAATTCAAAAATAGCTCCAGTAAATGGTATAAAATCAGCAAAATAAGCTAATACCGCAAGCACCATATAAATAATGCCTTTTTTTCTAGCAGAATGCACCATTTCATCTTGCAGATAATTAACGGACATAAAAGCTCCTTTTAAAAAATTTCCTAATTATAATAAAAAAAAAAAAAAACGAATTTTTAAAGTAAGCTTAAAAAAATTATTTATTATATGAATTAGTCAAGAGTGCTAAGATTGTTTTTGTTTATAACTGTGGTTAAAATTTTTACATATTTTCCCTTGATTTCCGAATAGTTTTCAAGAGTTTTCACGGCTTCTAAGCCACTTAATTTTTTTCCTTCTTTCATAAATTTAGCCCTTAAAGTTCTAAAATCCTCATAAGCGTGGTTTCTGTTTAAATTTAAAAGATAAGAATCAACACTTTCTTGTAAGCTGTCAAAGATTCTTATCTTGTGTGTTTTGCCCTTGCTTCTTTTTTTTGGTATGATGCCTTTTTCTCCCCAGGTCCATTCTCCAAAAAGATTATTACCTTCTTTGGTAAAACGACTCGTTCCAGTAGCACTTTCAACGAGTGCTTGTGCTATGCCCATTGATTTTGGCACTGTAGCAATTCTTTTTTTATAATCTTTATAATCAAATAAATTTTTTATTCTATATTTTTCTTTTAATTCTATGAGTTTGTTAAGTTCGTTTTTTTGGATTTCTCTAAAACCTGTTTTTGAATTTTTTTCAAAAAAATTATCCACAAAATTTCTTTCTTTTTGTATATTTTCAAAAGACTTATCAAGTAGTTTATCTATGGTGCTTATAAATATTTTTCTTTTTTCTTCTATATCTAGCTTATAGTATTCATCTGGAAAACCTCCATTTATAGCAAAAGAAAAAAGAGGTATAAAAAAACTAAGAAATATTATAATCAGCCTCAAAACAAAACCTCACCATACCTTTAAAATATATATTTTTTTCATCATCAAGTCTTAAGCTAAGTTTTTCACCGCTTTTTGGACTAACTGTTATTTCATCATCTACTAAATTTTTAAGTCTAGCTAGATAAAAACTAGCAGCCATTCCAGTGCCACAAGCTAAAGTTTCGTTTTCAACCCCTCTTTCAAAAGTTCTTACCTGCATAAAGCTTTTATTAATTATCTTAGCAAAATTTACATTTGCATTATATTTATCTCTAACTTTTTTACAAAGCTTTAAATCAAAGCTAGATAAATCCTCGCAAAAATGCACCAAATGAGGCACTCCCGTATCGACACCTTGCCAAATTTTACCCTCGAAGCTAAAATCCTCTTTTATATCTTTTGCCTTGCTAAGTAAAATTTCAACTTCATTATTATCAAATACCTTAGCTTTTATTTCACCTGCACCGCTCATAAAGCTTAAATTTTTATTTTTATTTAAAATTTGCACTGCAAACATAGCAGCAGCTCTCGCACCATTGCCACACATTGAAGCTTTTGAACCGTCGCAGTTATAAAAATCCCATTCAAAATCATAATCTTTGTTATCAAGTATCACTATCATACCATCAGCACCAATGCCGCTATATCTATCACAAATTTTTTTTGCAAATTCTTTTCTATCTTCTTTTTTTTTGGAATAAAAAATAACAAAATCATTCCCAGAGCTACAATATTTATAGACTTTCATTTTCTAACTCCTTAAAAAACAAATCACAAGCTTCTTTAAAATTTTTAAGATCGCTTGAATTATCTATAACAAAATCAGCTTTTTCTCTTTTCTTTTCTATATCCATTTGTAAGGATATCCTTTTTATGGCTTCATCTTTGTTTATTTTATCTCTTTTCATTAAACGGTTTAAAATAACTTCTTTGGGTGCATATATAAGCAAAGAATATCCTAAATTTTGGTATCTTTGACTTTCAAAGAAAAGTGGGAGTTCTATGAAAACTGTATCTTTTTCATTTTCTTTTATGAATTTTAAAATTTCATCTTTTATTTTTGGGTGCAAAAAATTTTCTAGTTTTTTAAGTTTATTTTTATTGTTAAAAACTATTTTTCCTAAAATTTTTCTGTCTATTTGCCCATTTTTTATAAGCTCATCTTTGCTTAATTCTTTTTTAAAAAGTTCATAAATTTCATCTTTTTTTTCATTTAAAAGCTTGTGTGCTATCTCATCTGCACTAGCAGTTTTGTAGCCTTTGTCTTTGGCTATTTGCATAAAAGATGATTTGCCACAAGCTATAGAGGCGGTTACGAAAAATACTTTTTGCATTTACTAAGCTTTAAAATTCTTTTTGTTACAATAGCATTTTTGTTTTAAGGAAAATTAAATGATAAGCTATGAAGATGCAGGTGTAAGTATAGATAATGGAAATTCCTTTGTAGAAAAGATAAAACCATTTGTAAAAAACACCTTTGATAACAATGTTCTAGGAGGCATAGGCTCTTTTTCTGGTGCTTACGCCTTACCAAGCGGATATAAAAACCCTGTTTTGCTTGCCGCAACAGACGGAGTTGGCACTAAACTAAGACTTGCTATAGATAGCAAAAGATATGACAGCATAGGGCAAGATTTGGTGGCTATGTGCGTTAATGATCTTTTGTGTAATTTTGCTAAGCCTATGTTTTTTCTTGATTATTATGCTAGTTCCAAGCTTGAAATAGAAGTGGCAAGTTCTGTTGTTGAGGGCATAGCTAAGGCTTGTAAATTAGCTAACTGTGCCTTAATAGGCGGAGAGACCGCTGAAATGCCCGGACTTTACGCTAAAGATGATTTTGATTTAGCTGGTTTTGCTGTGGGTATTGCTGAGGCTGATGAGATAGATAGAAGATCCTTTGTAAAAAGTGGAGATTTGCTTTTGGCTTTGCCTAGTTCCGGGCTTCATTCAAATGGCTATTCCCTAGCTAGAAAGGTGCTTTTTGATGAGCTTAAGATGAATTTTAATGATAAGCTAAACGGTAAAGAGCTGATAGATATTTTGCTTGAGCCAACTAGAATTTATGTGAATGATTTTTTAAAACTAAAACCATATATAAATGCCTTAGCACATATAACAGGTGGCGGTCTTATTGAAAATTTGCCAAGAATTTTCCCAAGAGGCATAGGTGCTGTTATAAGAAAACATCATCTAAAAACACAAGATATTTTTTATACCATAGGCGAAATGGTAGATGAAAATGAGATGTATAGAAGCTTTAATATGGGAGTTGGAATGGTGCTTGTAGTCAGTGCTGAAAATGTTTCAAAAGTGCTTGAAAATTCTGACGCTTTCATCATAGGCGAGGTAGTTTTAAATGAAGGCGTAGTGCTGGAGTAAATAACACTTTACAGTGATAGTGTAAATATTATTCTTCGTTTATTGTAGAAAGATAAAAATATACACTAAATAAAACTTGGGAAAATGATGAAAAATACTTTACCTTTTGAATCTTTCATAAGCACATTAAAACCTACAAATAGAAATTTAAGTTTTTATGTGGATTGGGATAAGTGCTTAACAAATCGCGATAGAATTACTATTGCCCTCAATCATCTTAATTTTTTATTGGGCAAAGATTCTAAACAAATGCAAGAGTGTATCGCTACACTTTTTGCAGAATATAGCAAAGCTTTTGAAGTATTACCACTTTTGCTTGCTGTGCGTGATAGTAACGAGAAGGTTTTAGATTCTCAAGGTTTAGAAATACAGATGTTTAAAATTTTGCAAACACCACAAGGTATATATAACTTTATTTGCGAGAGTGGATTGCTAGAGGTCTTTAGTGATAAAAAAATCAAAGATTTGAATGATTTTGTATTTGGGATAGAAGTTGGGCTTGATAGCAATGCAAGAAAAAATCGAAGTGGTAAAACTATGGAATCTTTAATAGCTAGAATCTTCAAGGAAGCAAATCTGTCTTTTAGGGAACAAGTTAATATCAAAGAATTTCAAGATTTACACAAGGTTTTTGGTGAAGATATAAAGAAATTTGATTTTGTAGTGTTTAGCAAAAACAAACAATACTTTATAGAATGCAATTTTTATACAGGCGGTGGAAGCAAGCTTAATGAGACCGCTAGAGCATACACGGAACTAGCTACAAAATTTGAAAATTTGAAAGATAGAAGCTTTGTTTGGATTAGTGATGGACAGGGTTGGCTATCTGCAAAAAATAAATTACAAGAAGCTTACAAAAGCGTAGAGATGTATAATCTTAGCAATATATCTGATTTTACTAAAAAGGCACAAAATGACAAGTAGAGTTCTCCCAACATTACCCACATTCCAAAGCCAAGATTCTACGTTTTTACTATATCAGGGTGATTGCAATGAGGTTTTAAAAGAGTTTAGGGGGCAGTTTGATTTAATTTTTGCCGATCCGCCTTATTTTCTTTCAAATGATGGTTTGAGTATTCAAAGTGGAAAGATTGTAAGTGTAAATAAAGGACAGTGGGACAAGGGAGAGAATATTGATGAGATAGATTCTTTTAATACGCAATGGATACAAAATGCAAAAGAAGCCTTAAAACCCACAGGTAGTATTATGATAAGTGGCACATACCACAATATCTTTTCTTTAGGTAGAATTTTACAAAAGCTTGATTTTAAGATTCTAAATATTATTACTTGGCAAAAGACAAACCCGCCACCAAATTTTAGTTGTCGCTATCTTACGCATTCCACAGAGCAGATTATTTGGGCTAGAAAAAGTCATAAACATAAGCATATTTTCAACTATGAGATTCTCAAAAAACTTAATGGCGATAAACAAATGCGTGATGTATGGAGCTTCCCGGCTATCGCCCCTTGGGAAAAAGCAAATGGCAAACACCCTACACAAAAGCCCTTAGCTCTTTTGGTTCGCTTACTCTTAATGGCAAGCGAGGAAAATTCACTTATTTGCGATCCTTTTAGTGGCTCTAGCACCACAGGTATAGCGGCAAATCTTTTAGAGCGGAAGTTTGTCGGCATAGAGAAAGAAAATGAGTTTATAAAAATGTCTATCGCACGCAAAAATGAGCTAGATTCTCATAAAAAAGATATAGAATCAAGAATTAAAGATTTAAGGTGTTTGTGTATTTAAGATAATGTATTTTTTATAGCTTTTCTCAAATAAGATAAAGTTCATATATTTTAGTAATTATAAAAAGCCACATTTATTTTTATAATTTTTTACTTGTTTCTAATTTTAAAAATTTGTTTTTTTAAATTTCTATTATGGTGATTTTGTTTATTTTTTTAAAATGTTTCACAAGAAACATTTTAAAATTCATAGCTTCCACCAAGATGAAGAGAGAAATATCTAGGGTATTTCATATCATCAACTTCGCCTTTTTTTGTAGATACTGATACTCCAAGATCTACAAAACCAACACCTAAACCAAAAGACATTATCAGACCATTTTTTTGCATTATATCTGTTGCCAAACCTGCTCTAGCACTGAAAAAAGCTGTATGTGCGTCTATTCCTATACCCATTTTTTGCGAATATTGTTTAGGTGAGCCACTAGGAGTAAGCATAATATTTCTAGTTAAATCAGCGTCAGCACCTATAAGCAAACCCTCTCCTAGTTCATATGCCAAACCTAATCTTGCTTGAGGAAAGGCTGTAATTTTCCCTTGTTCTTTGAAGTTAAATTTAGGTCTATTTAAATTTTTTCCACTTATACCAATTGTAAAATTTGGCAATATCACCGGGCTATAAGCAAAACCTAAATCTATACCATAGTTATAATCAGAGACAGAGTCTGAACCACTCATTATAGTTTTTATATCATTTTGTATGCTTGATTTTGAGTCATTAACTCCTAGTTTTCTACTCACCTGAACATTTGAGAAACTCATAAATTTGAGGGCAGCTCCCCATGATAAATTTCCTATAGCAGTATCTATATTGAAAGAGTAGGATACTGGCAACTCGACTGTATCAAGTCTTCTTATATTAAAGTCTATATGGTCATTTATAGCTGTTATATTATTTGGTAGCTGTCCAGTGAATGTAGATGCCGTATATACATTTACGATAAAGCCTATTGACAAATCCCCAAAAAGTAGATTGCTAGGTGCTTTTAATGCCCAAGCTCCTTGAACTTTTGTGCTAAGTAAATTATCGTCTAATAATTTATTAAAAGCTTCTATATCTTGTATATTGTTTAAATCGAATTTAAATACGTCTAAAAGTTGTTTTTCTCCTAAAGAGCCTGAAAAAGCGTATCCCATTCTAGGTTTAGCATTTATGCTAGCTAGGGCAGGGTTATAAAATATGGCGTAGGGGTTATTTTTCATAGCTACTCCAACACCTCCCATAGTAGAAGCTCTATGTCCAACCTCTTCAAATTCTAAAGCAAAGGAGCTAACTATACACAAAAGAAAGAGTAAAAAAAATCTCATGAAAAATCCTTGTTAAAAACTACAAGTTAAATCGACATTTATATTTTTTTCCTTAATGGTATTTTAGAGAAAATAAGCAAATTTAGCAAGTATTAAAGCTAAGATACAAATCAATAAGGCTATGTAATGATAAAATTGTTTAAAAGGATCTTGTTTTTTAAATAAAAATATACACGATAAAGATATAGAAACACACAAGATGAGAGAAAATAATAAAACAATTTTTATAAGTATAAGCTTTTGTATAGAATTTTCTAAAGAAAAAAATTTTCAGAATGAAAATATCCAAGAAAAGCACCCGAAAGGAGCAGTATTAAAAAGCTTGGTGCTAAAAATTTTACACTATTTTTCAGCAGCATTCTTTTTAATGCGGTAAATTCCTCGTTTTTTATGGAATTTTTTAGTTTTGAAAATACAAATATATCATAGGCTAAATATCCTATGATGAAACAAGCACAAATAAGATGTATGCTTTTAAATATATCATAGTATAAAAACAAACTAATTTCTCCGTTCGTCTCGTAATACCTTTATGATCCCTACTATAGATATAAATACTACCGCAAAAATAAATACAATTTCCACTATATCTAGTATAGTCATTCTTTACCTTTCTTGCTAAGCTGTCCGCAAGCTGCTGATATATCAAGCCCTTTGCTTTCTCTTATGGTGCATACTATCCTTTTTGAACTTAGGTAGTCTTGAAAGGCTATAGCATTTTCCATTTTTGGTCTTTTATATATTGAACCAAAATGCGGGTTAAACAGTATCAAATTTACTTTTGCATTAATCCCATTTAAAAGTTTTACAAGTTTTTTTGCATGTTCTATTTTGTCGTTTATCCCATCTATTAATAAGTATTCAAACATCAATCTTTTTCTTTGGTTTATAGGAAAATCTCTTAAAGCTTCCATAATTTGCCCTATATTATAAGCTTTATTTATAGGCATCAATTCGCTTCTTAATTCATCATCTACAGCGTGTAAGGAAATTGCAAGCAATGCCCCTAAATCCATCTTTGCTAATTCTTTTATCTGTTTGGCTAAGCCACTAGTGCTTATGGTCTGTCTTTTAGGGCTTATAGCCAAGGTATCATTTTCGCTTAAAATTTTTACAGCTTTTGCTACATTTTTAAGATTATCCAAAGGCTCTCCCATACCCATATAAACTACATTTACTCTTTTTTCATACGGTATATTTTTTTCCTTTTTTATATACAAAATTTGAGCTACTATCTCAGATGGGTTTAAATTTCTTTTGAAGCCATCTTTTGCCGTAAGACAAAAAGAGCAAGCACTTTTGCAACCAACTTGTGATGATACGCAGATAGTAAATTTTGCCTCTTTTAAAATTTTTCCATTATTTGATTTTTCTTCCTTTTTCATAGGTAAAAAAACAGTTTCTATCAATTCACCGTCTTTAAGCTTAAAAAGGTATTTCTCACTCCCGTCCCTACTTGTTTCTTTTCTCAAACATTCTAATGTTTTAAAATAATAATTCTCGCTCAAATATTTTCTAAAGTCCATAGGCAAAGAGGTCATATCATAAAAACTATCAACGTATTTTTGATAAATCCATTGAAAAATTTGCTTAACTCTAAATTTAGGTTTTATTTCTAAAGCTAATTCTTCACTTGTAAAGTCTAGTAAATTTCTCATTTTAAGATAAAAGCCTTTATATTATATTTTTTTCTTGCAAAAATAATGTCAATCTTTTTTTAGCTTCCTCTTGATTTTTTATAAAAAGGCTATGTGCGTTTTCATCGCAAAAATTTGTAGCACATAAAAAAGCTTCTGCTTCTATACCGAAATTTTTAGCTACGCAAAGAATAGAAAAAAATTCCATATTTTCAAGCTCTAAACCAAGCTTTGCAAATTCTTGTGCCGCCTTTTTATTTTGACATATATAATTTGAGGAATTTGTTTTATAGTTTTTAAATGTTTCATATGAAACATTTAAATTTATTTCATTTTTTATAGGGCTATAAAATTTATCTTTAATAGAGGAAAATTCTATATTAAAAGCATGTGAGCTATGATAAATTTGTAAAAGCTCTCCTTTGTCATAAAGCCCACAAGTTCCTACAAATATAATTTTAGGAGGATTTTCTTTTATACATAATTCGCTAAGTTTGATACTGGATTGTATCATACCTATTCCTAAGGCTTTTGCAAAATAAAAATTTTCATTTCCTCCAGCACAGACTATTAAATTAGACATATTTTTCCTTTTGCTTCTAAAAAATAAAAGATTTTAGCCTTTTTTTCTAAATTTTTGCAAAATATTAAATAAAATTTAGGTAAAATTAGAGATGATTAAAGCAAAAAAGCATTTTGGTCAAAATTTCTTAAAAGATAAGAATGTATTACACAAAATCACTCAAGCCATACCCAATTATGTAAATTACATAGTGGAAATTGGGCCTGGCTTAGGTGATTTGACACAAGAGCTTTTGAAGAAATGCAAGGTTGAAGCTTATGAGATAGATGATGAGCTTATTCCATTTTTAGAAAGCAAATTTCAAAAGCAAATTTTGGGTGGAGAATTTAAATTATTTCATTTAAATGCCAGTGAATTTTTTAGCAGGGCTTTAGCTACTAGAGATTATTTCTTGGTAGCTAATTTGCCATATTATATGGCTAGTTCTTTGGTTTTACAGGCACTTGAAGATAATAAGTGCTTAGGGCTTTTGGTAATGTTACAAAAGGAGGTTGTGCAAAAATTCTGTGCCAATAGAGGTGAAAAGGAATATTGTGCAATATCTATCATATCTTCTTTATTTTGCGAAAGATTAGTTCTTTTTGATGTAGATAAAGAAAGCTTTTATCCTGAGCCAAAGGTAAAATCATCTGTAATGTTGCTAGAAAAAAAGCAGCAAGCTATAGATTTGTTTGACTTAGAGCCTTTTAAGGATTTTCTTAGAGATTGTTTTAAGTCCCCAAGAAAACAACTTGTAAGCAATTTAAAAGACAAGCAAAATTCTTTGTATGAAATTTTAAATTCTTTAGGTATAGAAAATACCGTTCGTCCTCACCAACTTGATGTCAATGATTATCTTAAAATTTTTACGCACTTAAAGGAATATTATGAGCGAGGAAATCAAGCAAAACAAAAGTGAAATACAAGCTGATGAAAATATAGTTGCTAGAAATAGTAAAAAGTATAAATATAAAAGAAAAAGAAAATCTTTGGAAAATTCTATAAAAAAAGATGATTCTAATGATGTGCAAAAAAATGAGGAACTAAAACAAACTCCTAAGAAAAAGAAAAACAAAAATATACCAACAAATTTAATGGGTAATGAACCTTGGCAGGTGCAAATGTCAAAATCAATAGAAGCAAATAAAATCATACACGAGCAAAGATTATATCCATTAAAATTTGCTAACAATGCAGAACACAAGCTAAGAATAACTCCTATTGGAGGTCTTGGTGAAGTGGGCGGAAATATGACCGTCATAGAAACAAACAAAGACGCTATAATCATAGACATAGGCTTAAGCTTTCCTGATGAAAGTATGCACGGGGTTGATATAGTTATACCTGATTTTGACTATATAAGAAAGATAAAAGATAAGGTTAGAGCTGTTTTGATTACCCACGCACACGAGGATCATATCGGAGCTGTGCCGTATTTTTATAAAGAATTTTCTTTTCCTTTATATGCTAGTCCTATGGCTCTTGGTATGATTTCAAATAAATTTGAAGAGCATGGTTTAAAAAACGAAAGAAAAAATTTTAGACCTATAGAAAAAAGAAAAATTTACAATATAGGTGATTTTGATATAGAATGGATACATATAACGCACTCTGTTATCGATGCTTCTGCTCTTGCTATTGCCTCAAAAGCTGGAACTATACTGCATAGTGGAGATTTTAAGATAGATCATACTCCTATTGATAATTATCCTAGTGATTTAAATAGGATAGCTTATTATGGCGATAAAGGAATTTTGTGTCTTTTAAGCGATAGCACAAATTCTTATAAAGAGGGCTATACAAAAAGTGAAAGTTCTGTTGGAGATACGTTTGATAATATATTTTTAAGGGCAAAAGGTAGGGTTATAATGAGCACCTTTAGTTCAAATATACACCGTGTTTATCAAGCCATTACATATGGCTTAAAATATGGACGAAAAATTTGTGTTATAGGTCGCTCTATGGAAAGAAATTTATACACAACTATGGAGCTTGGTTATATAAATTTAGATAGAAAAATTTTTATAGACGCAGATGAAGTTAGTAAGCATAAAGATAATGAAGTTTTAATAGTTACTACAGGCTCTCAAGGCGAGACGATGAGTGCATTATATAGAATGGCAACAGATGAGCATAAATTTATAAAAATAAAACCAAGCGATCAAATTATAATCTCTGCCAAAGCTATACCGGGTAATGAAAGAAGCATAAGTGCCGTTCTTGACTATCTTTTAAAAGCCGGTGCTAAGGTTGCGTATCAAGAATTTAGCGAAATTCATGTAAGCGGGCACGCAAATATAGAAGAGCAAAAACTTATGCTTTGTCTTAGCAAACCTAAATTTTTTCTACCTGTGCATGGAGAATATAATCATATAACAAAACATAGGCAAACCGCTATAAGATGTGGGGTAAATGAAAAAAATATTTATCTTATGAGTAATGGCGATCAAATAGAACTTTGTCAAAAATATATGAAAAGAGTTGGCACTGTAAAGACTGGAAAGGTATTTGTTGATAATCAAATCAATAAGCAAATAGCTGATGATGTTGTTATAGATAGACAAAAATTAGCCGACAATGGAGTTGTTGTTATAATAGCACAACTTGATAAGAGCAATAAAAAACTCATACAAAAACCAAGAGTTTTAAGTTATGGCATAGTCGCAAATAATCAAAACAACGAATTTTCTAAGGAATTAAGCGAGGTTTTATCTCACTTTTTTGAAAATGTAAAAGATGAGATTTTAAATAATCCTAGAATTTTAGAAGCTCAAATAAGGCAGGTTTTAAGGAAGCATATTTTTAGAAAAATCAAAAAATACCCTACAATAGTGCCTACAGTTTTTGTGATGTAAAATGCGTAATTAAAATTTTATAGTATCAAGTATATTTATATGATAAAAAAAGATATGACAAAAACCATTTTTTTCAATAAAAAATTAGGACAGTTTTTTACACCTAAAATACTTGTTGAAAAATGTATTTCTCTTATACAGAATCAAGGCAGGCTTTTAGAACCAAGTTGTGGTAATTTAGCTTTTAAAAGCTGTTTAAAAGAAGATTCTATTTTCATAGAAATAGATTCAAAGCTTATTAGAGATCCTAGAGTTTTAAATATGAATTTTTTTGATTATTCTATAAATGAGAAATTTGATACTATCATTGGCAATCCTCCCTATGTGGATAATCAATTTATAAACATCAAACACAAAAGCATTATAAAATGTGAAGCAAATTTGTATCTTTACTTCATAGAAAAGTGCTTTTATCATTTAAAAGATAAGGGCGAATTAATCTTCATAGTGCCAAGAGACTTTATAAAGCTTACTTCTGCAAGAAAGCTTAATGATCTTCTTTTGCAAAATGGCACAATCACACATTTTTTAGATTTTGGCGATGAAAAATTTTTTCAAAATGCCTGTCCTAATGTTTGTATTTTTAGATACGAAAAGGGAAATTTTTCTTATAAAACAAAGACTTTTCAGGGAGAAAAGCATTTGCTTACAAAAGATGGCATAATCTCTTTTTGCGATAAAATATACACAAAAACTTTGGGGGATTTTTTTGAAATTAAAGTTGGTGCAGTGAGTGGAAAAGATGAGTGTTTTGAGAGTGAAAAAGGAGAGAATTTTGTTTTTTCAAAAACCGCTAAAACAGGAACTTTGAAAAAAATGATTTATCAAAGATATGATGAAAGTTTAGAAAATTACAAAGAAATTTTAATAAAACGAGGTATTAAAAAATTTGATGAAGATACTTGGTGGCATTGGGGTAGGGCTGTAAAATTTAGAGAAAATGAAGCTAGAATTTATGTAAACTGCAAGACTAGAAACAAAAATCCTTTTTTTATAAACGACTGTAAAAAATGGGATGGCTCTATCTTAGCACTTTTTCCAAAGGTTAAAATGAATTTAAACAAGGCTTTAGAAGCTTTAAATTCTTTGCCTTGGCAAGATATGGGCTTTATTACAGGAGGCAGATACATTTTTTCACAAAAAGCTTTAAAGGAGGCTTTGATAGATGATGAGATATTTAGAGAGTGTTGTTGAGTTTTTACAGGCTAATCCAATATTGCTTTATAATAACAATGATGATGGTAGATTAAATTCTGCAAATAGCGAGGAAGTTCTTCTTGATAAAATTTTAAAAAACTTTTCAAATACACAAAAACCAAATATTAGATCTTGGTACGATTTTAGCATTTGTGAAAAAGAAAAAATTTATGTAAATATTAAAATTTCAGATTTAGATAATTCTGCAGCGGATAATTGTTCCTCAAAATTAGGTATGGGCTATGCTTTGACAGGAGTTATAAACATGCCGATTTCTTGGAATACTTTTCATAAAATGTTAGTTAAAGAGCTTAAAATAGGTTTTGATTATTATTTTTTAGTTATAAATAAAAATGATACTAGAGATTGTTTTTACACTTCTTTAAAAAGAATCAAAACACTAGTTCCAAATGGTAATAACTTACCTTTTCAATGTGATTGGTCTAAAAATAGGGAATTTGCTAATAGAAGTGAAGTTGAAGCAATGAGATATATACTAGATATATATTTACAAAGTTGGGATAAAAAAGTTGGGATAAAAAGGTTAAGGATTATCCTTTCGAGCTTAAAGAATTATTTGCAAATGACAAAATTTTAAACATAGAGTAAGCAAGGCTAAAAATGCGTATAAACAAATACATCTCTCATAATAGCAAATATTCTCGCCGTGAGGCTGATGAGCTTATAAAATCTGGCTTTGTTAAGATAAATAAGCAAATAGCCTCATTAAACAATACCGTCAAAAAAAACGATAAGGTAAGCATTAAAGGCAAGCTTATAAACGAAAAAAAAATTTTTACCGTGATAGTTTATAACAAAGCAAAAGGAGAGCTAGTAAGCAAGAAAGATGATAGGGGCAGAAAGACTATATACGATTCTTTGCCTAGACATTTTTCATCTTTTTTGCCTGTTGGGAGGCTTGATTATGCTAGTGAGGGCTTACTTTTACTAAGTGATAGTGTAAAAGTTGTAAGTGCCTTGATGAATAGCGATTTAGAAAGAAAATACTATCTAAAAATAAGAGGAATCGTTAATGAAAAGGTTATAGAAGCTATGCAAAATGGGCTTGAAATTGTAAATTCAAAAAAAGGAGCCCACGCAAAAACAAAGATAAGCTCTATGAAAATATCTCCTTTTTTAGAATATGAAATTCTTGGCTCAAGCGGCGGTTACACAAAGCTTAAGGTTCTTATAAATGAGGGTAAAAATCGAGAATTAAGACGTTTTTTTGCTTTCTTTGATCTTGAGGTTGTGGATCTAAAGAGAGTTTCTTTTGGCGTGGTTGATTTGGGTATGCTAGCTAGTGGAAAATACCGTTTTTTAAGCAAAAGCGAATATGAAAAACTAAGAGATTTTTTAGAATATAAAAGGCAAAAACCGCAAAAAACCATAAAAATTTAAGTTAATTTTTATAGTCCTAATTATAAGGATTGCAATGACTTATCTAAAAAAAGTTGTTTGAAAATAAAACTAAATGATATGAAAAGCTATAAAATATTTAATGAAGATTGTAAAATTGCACTCAAAAATTTACAAGATTCTAGTATTGATTGTATCATCACTGATCCGCCTTATTTTATCGATGGAATGGGAAGCGAATGGAATGATACAAATTTGCAAACAAAGGCTAAAAAATCAGGCGTCATCGGTGGCTTACCCGTAGGTATGAAATTTGATAGAATGCAAGGGCTAAGGTTGCAAGAGTTTATGAATCCTATTGCAAAGGAACTTTTTAGAGTTTTAAAACCTGGTGGCTTTTGCATAATCTTTTCTCAAGCAAGGCTTTATCATCGAATGGCTATGAGCTTTGATGAGGCAGGATTTGAGATAAGAGATATGCTAGTATGGAAGTATGAAGGACAGGCAAAAGCTTTTTCACAAAGTCATTTCATCAAAAAGGACAAAAATTTAAGTGATGTTGAAAAAGAAGTTTTGCTTAAAGAGCTAGAAGGTATGAAAACTCCGCAGTTAAAGCCTCAAATAGAACCTATGGTCTTAGCACAAAAGCCACGAATTGGCACTTTTTTGCAAAATTGGCGTGAATACAAACTAGGGCTTATGAATACCAAAGAAAGCCTTGATGGGAAATTTCCGGGCAATGTTATGGAGGTATCAAAACAAGCACGAAAAAAAGATAGTGTCGATAAAATAGAGCATTTAACGCCTAAGCCTATAAAGCTTATTTCACATTTAATAAAACTTTTCACAAAGGAAGATCAAATCATTTTAGATCCCTTTTTAGGCTCTGGTTCTCACGCCCTAGCTGCTTTGCAAGAGAAACGCAAATTTATAGGCTTTGAAATAGAGAAAAGGTATTTTGACATCGCACAAAAAAGGATAGAAAAATTTCACAAAGAGAGATTGTTTTAATGTGCGAAGTTATGCATAGTTTTTATGAATTTAAATTTACAAAATGCTTAAAATATCCCTAAAGCTTTTTTGGATATAATTAGCCAATAAACAAACAAGAAGGAAAGTATTATGCAAAATTCACACTCTACTTCCTATAATTTCGGACTTTATGACAGCAAATTCGAACACGATTCTTGTGGTATAGCAGCCGTTGTTAATATAAGAGGTATCGCTTCTTATAAGGTTGTTTGCGATGCTTTAGAAATTTTAATGCAGCTTGAACACAGAGGCGGTGCTGGTGCTGAGGAAAATACGGGAGATGGAGCCGGAATTTTGATACAAATCCCACACGATTTTTTCGCTACTTTAGAGCTTGGTTTTACCTTGCCTAAAAAAGGTGATTACGCAGTAGCTCAAATGTTTTTATCCCCGAATTTAGAAGCAAAAGAAGAGGCTAAAAGAATTTTTCTAGATGGTTTAAAAGAAAAAAACTTAGAATTTTTAGGCTTTAGAGAAGTGCCTATAAATCCAAGCGACATAGGAAAAACAGCCCTAGCTGCTATGCCTTATTTTTTACAAGCCTTTGTAAAAAGACCAAAAGATGTAGATAAGGGCTTGGCATTTGAAAGAGTGCTTTATAACGCAAGAAGAATTATAGAAAAAAAAGCTGCTTTAGTCCCTAAATTTTATTTTTCTAGTTTTTCTTCAAGAACTATTGTCTATAAAGGTATGTTGCTTTCAACTCAACTTAGTGATTTTTATCTAGATTTTAAAGATGTAAATTTAAAGTCTGCCATAGCTCTTGTGCATTCTCGTTTTTCTACAAATACCTTTCCAAGTTGGGAAAGAGCACACCCAAATAGATATATGGCACATAACGGAGAGATAAATACCATAAGAGGAAACGTTGATACTATAAGTGCTAGAGAGGGTCTTTTGGAGTCTGATTATTTTGAGAATTTAGATGAATTATTTCCTATAATAGCCAAACCAAGTAGCGATTCTGCTATGTTTGATAACACTTTAGAATTTTTATCTTTGAATGGTAGAACTTTAGAAGAAGCTTTTTTGATGATGATACCAGAACCTTGGCATAGAAATACAAATATGAATCCTAAAAAAAGAGCATTTTATGAATATCACTCAACCTTAATGGAGCCTTGGGACGGACCTGCTGCTATCATCTTTACTGATGGTGTTGTAATGGGTGCGTCTTTGGATAGAAATGGTTTTAGACCATCAAGATATTATCTAACAAAAGATGATTTTTTAATACTTTCAAGCGAAACAGGTGCTTTAAAAATAGATGAAAAAAACATAAAGGCAAAAAAAAGACTTGAGCCGGGTAAGCTCCTTTTGGTAGATACCGCAAGGGGTAGAGTTGTATCTGATGATGAGGTTAAAGAGCATTATGCAAATGCCAAACCTTATGAAAAATGGCTTGAAAATTTAGTTAGACTTGAGGATTTGAAAAGTAAAGATTATAAACATAATTTTTTGAGCGAAAAGGAAGTTTTAAAGCTTCAAAAGATATTTGCCTGGTCTTATGATGAACTAAAACAAAGCGTTGAATCTATGGCAAGAACAGGAAAAGAAGCTCTTGCTGCAATGGGAAATGATTCTCCTTTGGCTGTGTTGTCAAATACATACCAACCCCTTTACAATTATTTTAAGCAGCTTTTTGCTCAGGTTACAAATCCACCACTTGACGCCATACGAGAGGAGATTATAACTTCAACAAGAATTTATCTTGGTAGAGAGGGAAATCTCTTAAAGCCAGACGAAAGCCACTGCAAAAGAGTAAAGGTTAGCCTTCCTATCATAAGCAATGAGGAATTAAATGAGATAAAGAAACTAAAAGATTTTAAGGTTAAAGATTTTTCTTTATTGTTTGAATACGGTAAAATTTCGCTAGAAAAGGCTTTAGATGAGCTTTTTATAAAAGTAGAAAAAGAGATAGACAGTGGCGCTAGTATAGTAGTTTTAAACGATAAAGGTGTTAAAGAAAATTTAAGCTATATACCAGCATTATTAGCTGTTTCTGGTTTGCATAATTATTTAGTTAGGAAATCAAAAAGAACTCACGTAAGCATAATCATAGAAAGCGCAGAACCTAGAGAAATTCATCATTTTGCTTGTTTGCTTGGTTTTGGTGCAACTGTCATAAATCCTTACCTAGTTTATGAAAGCATAAACCAGCTTGTAAGACAAAAAGATCTTAATATAAGCTATGAAAAGGCTGTTTCAAATTTCATAAAAGCCTCTTCAAGCGGTATAGTAAAAATAGCTTCTAAAATGGGAATTTCAACCTTGCAAAGTTATTGTGGAGCTCAAATTTTTGAATGTTTGGGACTTAGCACTAAGTTAATGCAAAAATACTTTACTTCCGTTAGCTCAAGGATAGAAGGTATAGATATAGAGGATATAGAAAAAGAATTAATATCTCATCATAAAAAAGTCTTTGAAGATAGCTCAAATGCACTTGATTCTAAAGGCAATCACAAATACAGAAGCAACAAAGAAGAACACTTGTTTGATCCTTTAGTTATATTTCATTTGCAAGAATCTTGCAGAAATGGCGATTACAAACAGTTTAAAAAATACAGTTCTTTAGTAGATAGTAAGATTGTAAATTTAAGACACTTAATGGATTTTGATTTTAGCGAGGCTATAAGTATAGATAAAGTCGAAAGTACTGATGAAATAGTAAAAAGATTTAAAACCGGAGCTATGAGCTATGGTTCTATTTCAAAAGAAGTGCATGAATGTCTAGCTATAGCTATGAATTCTATAAAAGCTAAGTCAAATTCTGGTGAAGGCGGAGAGGATGAAAGCAGATATGAAATAAAAGATGGTATAAATAAAAATTCTGCTATCAAACAGGTTGCTAGTGGGAGATTTGGTGTTGATATAAATTATCTGGTAAATGCTAAAGAAATTCAAATCAAAGTAGCACAAGGAGCAAAGCCTGGTGAAGGCGGACAGTTAATGGGCTTTAAGGTTTATCCTTGGATAGCAAAGGCAAGACATTCAACGCCGGGAGTTTCTTTGATATCTCCTCCACCTCATCACGATATATACTCTATAGAGGATCTAGCACAGCTTATATATGATTTGAAAAATGCAAATAGCAAGGCAAAAATTTCTGTTAAGCTTGTAAGTGAAAGCGGCATAGGAACGGTTGCGGCTGGAGTAGCAAAAGCAGGTGCAAATTTGATTCTTGTTTCAGGCTATGATGGCGGCACAGGAGCTAGTCCTAGGACATCTATACCTCACGCTGGAATTCCTTGGGAATTAGGTCTTGCAGAAACTCATCAAACACTTATACTAAATAAGCTAAGACAAAGAGTAAGGCTAGAAACTGATGGCAAACTTTTAACAGGGCGAGATTTAGCCATAGCCGCCTTGCTTGGAGCTGAAGAATTTGGCTTTGCTACCGCTCCATTGATTGTCGTGGGTTGCACTATGATGAGGGTTTGTCATCTAAATACTTGTCCTTTTGGCATAGCTACTCAAGACAGAGAGCTTAGAGATAGATTTAAGGGCAAGCCAGAGGATGTTGTGAATTTTATGTATTTCATAGCCGAGGAACTTAGAGAATATATGGCAAGACTTGGTTTTGAAAAGCTTGATGATATGATAGGCAGGATAGATAAGTTAAAGCAAAAAAAATTAAGCGGTAAATTAGCAAAGATAAATTTAGACAGTATCATAAAATCCTTGCCAACATATAATAAAAGTGCTGTGCATTTTGAAAGTTTTTCAGATAACAAGCTTGAAAAAACTATAGACTATAGAATTTTGCTCCCACTTTGTAAGAGCGCCTTAGAGAAAAATAAAAAGATAAAATTAAGCCTAGAAGTAAGCAATCTTAGCAGGACCTTTGCTACAATGCTTTCAAGCTACATAGTTAAGACTTATGGTAAAGATGCATTAAGCGAGGATAGGATTAATTTAACAGCCATAGGAAGTGCAGGAAATAGCTTTGGTGCTTTTTTATGTAAGGGTATAAAGCTTGAGATTATAGGCGATACTAATGATTATTTAGGCAAGGGCTTAAGCGGCGGAAAGATAATAGCTAGAATTTCTGATGAAGCTACCTTTAGTCCTGAGGAAAATATCATAGCGGGTAATGCTTGTTTATATGGTGCAACCAGCGGTTCTGTTTATTTAGATGGCATAGCAGGAGAGAGATTTTGTGTTAGAAATTCCGGTGCAAAAGCCGTTGTTCTTGGCACAGGAGTGCATGGCTGTGAATATATGACGGGAGGTATAGTCGTTGTGCTAGGCGATGTCGGAGTAAATTTTGCTGCTGGTATGAGCGGAGGAGTAGTATATATCTTTGGAAGACACAATGAAGCAAATGTAAATAAAGAACTTATTGATATAAAAAACCTTAGTAAAGACGATGAGAAAGAGCTAAAAGCTATCATTGAAGAACATATATCATATACAAATTCGAAAAAAGCTAAGGATATAATGCAAAAATTTGATAAAAAAGATTTTTTTAAGATAATGCCAAGGGATTACGAAAAAGCTTTAAAAGCTCTTGAAATTTGTAAGAATGAAAAAGAACCAGAACTTAGTGCCTTTAAAATACTAAGCGAAGGTAAGGTATGACTTATAAAGGAAAAAGATGAGATACGGTGAAAAAGAGATAAAAGAATTTGATGTTGAAAAAGATCTAGAACTTTGGGAAAATAAGGCTGAGAATGATTATATTATAAAGATAACATTGCCTGAATTTGCTTGTCTTTGCCCAAGAAGTGGTTATCCTGATTTTGCCACCTTAAAGCTTGAGTATATACCTGATAAGTTTATAGTTGAGCTTAAGGCTATAAAGATTTATATAAATTCTTTTATGTATAAACACATCAGCCACGAAGCTAGTGTAAATGAAATTTACTCCACCCTAAAAAATAAGCTAAAACCAAAATACATCAAGCTAGTAGCTGAATTTAATCCAAGAGGAAATGTCTATACAAGCATAGAATGCAGAAGCGACATAGTAGTGCCTAAATAAAAATTTTAAACTACTTTACCCCCCCCCCCCCCCCCCCTTTTTTTTTTTTTATAAAATATTTTTTAAGTTTTTTTTTTTTTT
>NZ_CALUTC010000004.1 GCF_944323605.1 uncultured Campylobacter sp. | reverse complement strand
TTTCTACCTTTAGGAGACCAAGCAAAACCTTCAAAATGTGAATTTATCCTCTCTAATAGTTCAAAGCCTATTAAATCCAAACTTTCATTCGCAGGTTCTTGTTTTATAAAACTTTCATCTAATTTTATGTTAAATATATGTAAAAAGTCTTTAATTAAATCTCCTTCATAAAATTCATTTTTATCAAAGAGTTTTACTATAAGATTTTCTTTAGAAAAAGTGTTTATATAAGACTCGCAAATAATTTTATAATTAAATGAATGGATATCTTCTGGTTTTTTATAAAATATAAAAAACGTGTTGTTCTTGACATCTTGAGAAGACCAAGATACCATTCTATCTGCTTGATTTCTAATATAAACTATTATTTTTATATCATCAAAACCTACTTTATTTAATATTTTTTTTAACTGATCTGCTACAGTTGCAATCTCAAACCATTCACTGGAAAAAACAAAAATTTTATCTTTATTTTCATTAACTTCTTTTTTAAAATTTTCAAGCAAATCATAATAATACTTTAAACTCTCATCCTTTGTTTGCAAATATCTACAAATATAAAATAAATCACAATGATTATATCCCCATGCTGCAAGGCTTTTTGGATATAAAAAGCCTTTTTCTTTTAAAATTTCATAATTTTTAGCCATAAAATTTTGTATAGTAGTAGTGCCTGTTTTAGATGCTCCTATATGCACATAAGCTGTCATTGTGTTTTCCTTTCAAAAATTTATCTAACTACAAAATAAGGATTTCTTAAATCCTCTTTATTATAAAGCAAGGGCTTATTTGTGTAAAAATCATAAGTCATTTTTCCTGCCTCACGCACGATAGCATCGGCTGCTGCACTGTCCCACTCCATAGTAGGTGCAAGTCGTGGATAAATATCTGCCTCTCCACTAGCCACCAAACAAAGCTTTAAAGAACTTCCCATGGATACAAATTCTTTTTGCTTATCTGTTTTAAGCTTATCTATAAAAGCCTTAGTTTCATCATTTAAATGAGATTTTGAAGCCACTATTTTATAAGTGTCTCTTTTAAGCTTAAGAGGCAATCTTTCATCATTTTTAAAAGCGCCATGCCCTTTTTTAGCACTATACATTAATTTTAAAGCCGGTGCATAAACCACACCCATAACAGGCGTATCCTTATGGATTAAGGCTATGTTTATGGTAAATTCGCCATTTCTTTTGATAAATTCCTTTGTGCCGTCTAAGGGATCTACACAGAAAAAATACTCCCATTTTTTTCTTTCATCAAAGGCTATGACTTTGTTTTCCTCGCTAAGTATTGGCAAAGAAAATTTGCTTAAAGCCTTACAAATAAAATCATTACAAAGCAAATCAGCCTCACTTACCGGGCTTTTATCATCTTTTTCATATATCAAAAAATCCTTTTCATAAACCCTCATCACATCTTTAGAGGCATCTAAAGCTATGCCTTTTAATTCATCTAAGTTTATATTTTCAAGCACGTAAAAAACCTTTCTTTTCTAAATATCTTAAAATCAATTCCACATTCTCATCAAAATCATAATCTTTTATATGAATCTCGGCATTAAGTGGCTTTTCATACGGCGAACTTATACCTGTAAAATTTTTTATCTCTCCATTTCTAGCCTTTTTATATAGCCCCTTTACATCTCTTTTTTCACAAAGCTCTAAAGGAGTATCCACAAAAATTTCTATAAACTCACCCTCATCAAGCAAAGCTCTTGCCATATCTCTATCTTTTTTAAATGGTGATATGAAAGCACTTAAGACTATAAGTCCGCTATCTACAAAAAGTTTGCAAAGCTCTGCAATGCGTCTTATATTTTCATTCCTTGAAGCTTCATCAAAGGATAGATCCTTATTTAAACCCATACGAACATTGTCGCCGTCAAGCAAGTAAGTATGATAGCCTTTCTCAAAAAGCTTTTTTTCTACTGCATTAGCAAGACTTGATTTTCCGCTACCGCTAAGACCTGTAAGCCATAAAACACAAGGTTTTTGAGCTTTTATGCTAGATCTTTCTTTTTTGCCTATGCTTGTATTATGCCAAGTGATATTTTTCAAAACAACTCCACACAAATCATATTTTTAAACCAAATTTAAAATTTAAACACCAAAGGAACAGCTATTAAAACTACAGCACTATAGACTATAGACACTACAAAACCTATCTTTATAAAATCAGTGATTTTATACTCACAAAGTGAGCTTACCATTAGATGAGTTTGATAGCCGTGAGGTATCATAAAACCAGCACTCGCACCATAAGCAACTGCAAATATAAAAGGAAGAGGATTAACGCCAAGTGCAGTAGCTGTTGCAAAACCTATAGGAAAAGCTAGGGCTGCGGCTGCATTATTGGTTATAAATTCGGTCAAAAGCAAGGTGATAAGATAAACTCCAACAAAGCTTCCATAAACTCCATAAGCTCCAAAAATATTTATGATAAAGTCTGCTAAATCCTTAGCCAAAGCACTATCTACTAAAACTTTAGTTATGGCTAATGATGAGCCTACTATGAAAAAAATTTCAAAGGGAAATCTCCTTTTAATCTCTGCTAAACTTAAAAATTTAAAAACAAATAAAAAGCATAAAAATAAAAGCAAAGCCTTTGTAAATGATATAAAATTTAAGGCTGAAAAAATAATAACACTTAAAAAGCCTAATATTATGAAAAAACTTTGCTTGCTATTAAAATTTTGATTTTGTTTTATCTTGGAGAGTATGTAAAAATTTTTGCTTAAATTTTCTCTAGAATTAAAATCTTTTCCAGTGGCTAATATAAGTCTATCTCCGGCATTTAACACCGTTTCTCCGACTCGTTTGATAAAACTATCTCCTCTTTGCAAAGAAACTATAGCTGCATCAAATTTAGCTCTAAAATTTGCTTCTTTTACCTTTTTTCCTATAAGGCTTGAAGTAGGCGTTATGATAGTATCTACAAGATTGCTTGTATCTATCTCATAACCCTGACTTAGCTCAAGCCCGTCAAATTTTTTAAGAGTATTAAAAGAGGATATATCTCCGCTAAATATTAGCTCATCGCCTTTTTGTATGATTTCATTATGAGAAACTGGAGAGATAGTAGTAGAGCCTCTTTGAATTTCTAACAAAAACAAAGATCTTAAATTTCTAAGCTTATTTTCTTGTATGCTTTTTCCTATCAAAGAGCTTGTATCAAGCACTTTTAAGGCTATTAGGTGTTCTTTTAAATTTATTTTTTCATCTTTGTATTCTGGTAAAAGTTTGTTAAAGAGCATTAAGCTTAAAAGCACAAATAAGCATATAAAAAAGCCCACTATAAAAAAATCAAACATTTTTAAGCTTGGTAAGCCGCTTTGAATGACAAATGAATTCACTATCAAATTTGTAGAAGTTCCTATAAGAGTGAGTGTTCCACCAACAATGGCAAAGTAAGAAAGCGGGATTAAAAGCTTTGATGGGGCTATAAATTTATTGTTTTTAACTATAGACATAAAAGAAGCGACAACGGCTGTGTTGTTTAAAAAAGCAGATACCGCTGAAGTTAAAATTCCCAACTTAAAAAGAGATAAAAGATAGTTTTTACTTATGATAAATTTAGAAATATACTCTATAAAGATAGTCTTTTCAACAGCTAAAGAAACTAAAAGTAAAAGCACTAAAGATATTAAAGAATCATTTGTATAAGAGCTAGTAAGGCTTTTAAAATCCAAGTATCCTAAAATATAATAAAATCCAGCCAAAGAGGCAAAAAGTATGCCGGGTTTAAATTTATTTTTAACAAGCAAAAAAAGCAAAAGTGCTAAACTCACTCCAACAACTAATTTCATAGGTAAAATACTCATATTTTTTTACATCCCCACTGCGGATAGTGTTTTCTTATGAAAGCATTTAATTCTTTTTCAGCTTTTGTATATACTCTTTGGCTATCTTCATCTAAAATTTCTTGCACCATAGCGGCTGCTAGGGTTTGATTTGAATATTTATCTATCAATATAAAAGCTCCAAGGGCTTTATTTTCATCATATTTTTTAAGCACAAGATTCTTATCAAAGCTTATCTCGCAAAATGCAATATCATTTAATTTAAGAGTATTTGCTTTTATTTTTTTAAAATTATTTATATCTTGTTTGTATTTTATCTCCCTAATCCTAGCATTAGATATACTATGTGATAGCTTAGCTATGTATGTAGAATCAAGGTCAAGACCTTTTTCGCTCATACAAATCAACATAACTGCTACTTTGTTTGAAATTTTAGTATGATGATTTTTTTTGACTATTACATCTCCTCTAGAGATGTCTATCTCATCTTCTAAGCATAGAGAAATGCACTGTTTTATACTTGCTTGTTTTATGCATTCAGCTTTTTCATCTTGATTTAAGGCTTTTAAATTTTGTATATCTGTGCCTATTATGCTTTTTACTTTTGATTTTTTTCCTGATGGCAAAACAACTATCTCATCTCCTAGCTTAACCGCACCGCCAGCTATTTGACCGCAAAAAGCACGAAAATTTAAATTCGGACGATTGACATATTGCACAGGCAATACAAAGTCTTTATCTTCATTTGAATCTAAGCTTATATCATCTAAAAGTTGTATTAAAGTCTTACCCTTATACCAAGAAAGATTGCTGCTTTTTTTAGCGATATTTTCGCCATTTAAAGCTGATATAGGTATAAAATGCACTTTTATATCCTTGTTAAGGTGTAAAAGTATTTTTTTATACGCTTTGCAAATTTCATTAAATTTAAGTTCATCATAATCTACAAGATCCATTTTATTTATGGCTATGATAAATTGTTTTATACCTAGTAAATTTACTATATAAGAATGCCTTTTTGTCTGCGTTAGCACCCCTTTTCTAGCATCTATTAAAATGATGGCAATATCTGCTGTGCTTGCTCCTGTTGCCATATTCCTGGTGTATTGTTCGTGTCCTGGAGTATCTGCTATTATGAATTTTCTTTTTTCAGAGCTAAAAAATCTATAAGCTACATCTATGGTGATTCCTTGCTCTCTTTCGCTAGAAAGACCATCAAGAAGTAAGGCAAAATCCAAATTTTCTCCCTGTGTGCCAAGCTTTTTGCTGTCCTTTTGCAAAGAATTTAAATGATCTTCAAAAATAGCTTTAGTATCGTATAAAAGCCTTCCTATAAGAGTTGATTTGCCGTCATCAACACTTCCACAAGCTATAAATCTGCAAAGCTCTTTCTTTTCGTGTTTTTTTAGATAGGCTAATACTTCTTGCATTAAAAATACCCCTCTTGCTTTTTCTTTTCCATACTAGCTTCCTCATCACTATCTATAAGCCTACCTTGTCTTTCACTAGTTTTTGCTAGGATTAATTCTTCTATAATTTCTAGGACTGTTTTTGCTGACGAATTTATAGCCCCTGTTAAAGGGTAACAACCTAAGGTGCGAAACCTGACTAATTCTTTTTTAGCCTTTTTAGCCAAATCCTTTGGCACCCTATCATCATCAAGTAAAATTTTAGTGCCCATATAATCAAATACCGGTCTTTGCTTAGCAAAATAAAGGCTAGGTATAGGGATATTTTCAAGATATATGTATTGCCATACATCAAGTTCAGTCCAATTGCTTAATGGAAAAACCCTTATGCTTTCTCCTTTTTTGTGCCTTGAATTATAAAGATTCCAAAGTTCTGGACGTTGATTTTTAGGTTCCCATCTGTGATTTTCGTCCCTAAAAGAATAAATCCTTTCCTTTGCACGAGATTTTTCCTCATCTCTTCTAGCCCCTCCAAAAACAGCATCAAATTTATAAATATCTAACATTTGCTTTAAGGATTCTGTTTTCATAATATCTGTATGCATATTTGATCCGTGGGTAAAAGGAGATATATTTAACTCATCGCCTTTTGGATTAGAATACACTATAAGCTCAAGCCCTAGTTCTTTAGCACGTCTGTCTCTAAATTCTATCATCTCTTTAAATTTCCACTTTGTATCTACATGAACTAGTGGTAGAGGGGGTTTAGCTGGATAAAATGCCTTTTGCAAAAGATGTAGCATAACAGAACTATCTTTACCTATGCTATAAAGCATAGCTGGATTTTGAAATTCGGCTATTACTTCTCGCATTATGTAAATAGACTCTGCTTCTAAGGATTTTAAATGACTAATTTTCATACATTAATCCAAAATAAAATAATAAATCCTTAGCTTATCAAAAAAAACAAAAAAAACAAAGGGTAAAAAATTCAAAGAATTTAAAATAAAAAATTTTAAAACATAAACCAAAAAAAAAAAAAAAAATACTAAGCTAAAAAAAAAAAAAAAAAACAAGCTTAAAATATGTAAAAAATAGCAAAAATTTAATCTTTATTTACAAAAAAATTTAAAAATTAATATAAAACAAAAATCTTAAAAAGCTTGCCCTGCCTGATAAAATTAGGGGGGGGGGGGGGTAGATTTTGCATAGATTAATGTGGTCATCTAGTATGGCTTACATACTTATCTTAGTAGGTGCTACTGTAGGTTTTGGAGCTTCTTGGCGTTTTCCTTTTTTGGTTGGCGAAAACGGCGGCGGAGTTTATGTGTTAGCATTTATAATATCTATGTTTTTACTCGGCTTTCCAATAATGCTCGTAGAAAATGTGATAGGAAAAAAGGCACGTACAAATTCAGTAGATGCTTTTAAGCAAAATTCAAGTGGAGAAAAATTTTGGCAATTCATAGGCTATCTTGGTTTATTGGGTGCCTTTGGCTTTTTGGCATACTGTGTAGTGCTTTCTGGCTGGGTGCTATCATATCTTATACACACTGTTAGTGCTGTTTTAGGATATGGAGGCTTAGAGCTTAAACATCCAATTAGCAAGGAAATAAGCCACGCTTTTTTTGAGACACATATAAAAAATGAGCCCCTTTTTATAACATTTTGCACGGCTATTTTTGTATTTTTAAACTATATCATTTTAAAAAGAAACGTCATACAAGGCATAGAAAAAGCCGCTAAATATCTTTCATTGATAATGCTTTTGTGCTTGCTTATAATGATATTTAGAAACTTAAGCTTAAATGGAGCTGTAGATGCGATTAAGTTTTATTTAAATTTTAATATAAATGAAATAAATTTTGAGATTTTACTTTATTCACTAGGTCAAGTCTTTTTCGCGCTTTCTCTTGGATATGGAGTAATCATAACCTTATCATCTTATATGAATTCTAAAGAAAACTTAAAATTATCTGCATTTATAGTGGTGCTTGTAAATACCGTCATTGCTTTTTTAATGGGCTTTGTGATTTTTCCTCCTTTATTTACAGCGAACATCGAAGTTGATTCTGGAATATCCTTAATCTTTCAAAGCCTACCAGTAGCCTTTTCTCATATGTATTTTGGTGAATTTTTTGCTATTATATTTTTTATATCATTGCTAACAATATCGCTAAGCACAACGATAACAGTGTATCAGGTATTAATCACAGTATTAGAAGAAAAATTTTATATAAAACATAGTAAAGCCGTTAATTTAAGCATTATTGCGGTCTTTGTATTTGGTAATTTGCCTTGTATATTTTACTACGGATACAAAGAATTTAATCCATTTGATTTAAATATACTTTATCTTTTTGATTTTGCTAGTGCAAATATACTTTTTGTCATAAGCTCATTTTTTTGCGTGATATATGTTGGCTGGGTAATGAAAAAAGATGCCTTAATAGAGCTAGAAAATAAGAAAAAAGATTTTTCAATATTTGCTTTATTATGGTTTTATTATATAAAATTTATAGCACCTTTAATAATCATACTTATATTTGTTGGAGGATCTTTGCCAAAAATTCAAGCATTGTTTTTATAAAGTGCTTTTAAATTATCGTAAGCGATTTGAATTTTCTCAAACTGTTCCCTACAATAAGCTTTCTCTTCACTGCTCTTGCCGTGATGAAAATCTGGGTGATATAATTTTACCAAAATAAGATAATGCTGTCTAATTGTTTGCAAATCATCACTTGGCTTACAGTCAAGAGTCTGAAAATATGAACTAAAAAGCTTTGCTAAAGCATTAAATTTCCACTGTGAATTTTCTTTATTTTTAGCATTTTTCTTAAAATCATCATATTTTTTACTGTCTATATTAAAATCAACTGTATATTTTAAATGTTCGCTGACAGAAGCAAAGCTTTCAAACAAAGAAAAAGTAAGCTCGTTTTTGTGTTTGATAAATAATATATTATTTTTTTCACTGTATTCTACACTATGGTCCTTAAAATACTGTTTTACGTAAGATATAAAGAGTCTATCTTTGTTTTTAAATTTAAACATTATAGCACAGTCGCTAAATTCA
Source organism: uncultured Campylobacter sp. (assembly GCF_944323605.1). GTDB lineage: Bacteria > Campylobacterota > Campylobacteria > Campylobacterales > Campylobacteraceae > Campylobacter_D. The sequence goes on along the minus strand of NZ_CALUTC010000004.1, from coordinate 126,145 downwards.
ACATCTAAAGCCAATACAGCTTTTAAAGTGTTTTCAAGCTTTAAATTTAGCCTAAAGGTCTTGTAATAAGAAGAACTTAATTCTTTTATATCTGTATCATTTGTATCTTTGTATTTTTTTTCAAGAAGTTTCAAAAAATATTTTCTTTGAGGTATCTCATTTTCTTCAAAAAATGAAAAAATTTTATCTTTTCTGCCTAAAACCTTTGTAAAATTTCTAGTTATCAAATCTTTTAAGTATTGAAAAAGGCTCAAATCATCGGTATTTACGCTAATTGATTCTAAGCTTTGAACAATTTGCATTATTAAACTCCCATAACTTAGCACTATCATTTAAAGAAGTAGTGCCTTTTAAAATTTCATTTGGACTATAATCGGCTTTATACGCTAAAGATTTACACCCTTCTACAAAATAACCAAGATAAATGTATGAAAGCTCGTTTTTTAGGGCTATATTAATCTCTGTAAGCAAAGAAAATTTTCCTAAATTAAGATGAGAGTAGTCAGGATCATAATAACAGTATATACTAGAAATCCCGTCCTCTAATATGTCTATTAAATCCACACAAACAAGCTTTTGTTCTACATAAAATGATAATTCATAACCAAAATCGCCATTGCCATCGACATAAAGCCTATAATACTGGGAAAAATTTATCTTATTTTCCTCCCAAGCTCTCTTTTTTCTCATATATTCGTGGTATTTATTGTATATATAAATATGCTCATCGCTAATTTTTGGCTTAGATATTACTACCTTTGTATTTAAATTTTTTTTAATAACTCTTTTAAACTGCTTAGAAAATACGAAATCTTTTACTAATATCCTATAACTAACGCAGTCATCACAGTCTTTGCATATCGGTCTAGAAAAATAAGAACCAAATCTTCGCCAACCTCTACTAATCAACTCTTGATTAAGCTCTTTAGAGCAGTTTATTATAAAATTATATTCTGTCCGTGAATTTTTTCCTTTTAAGTAGGGACAGTTATTTTCTAAAGAGCAAAAATTTATTATTTGCATTAATTTTTCTTTTTTATATCGCTATCCTTAATAAAATCAAAAAAATCTTTTATCATCTTTTCCTCTTTATTATCATCTTGTGTCTCCTTTTTAGACTTTTCTATCATATCTTTTTTTATATTTTTTAAACTATCTACAAAGTCCATTATTTCCTACTTTCTCTAATCTTTTTAAGCGTTGCTGCAATAGCTGCTATAACCTCTTCTTTATTTTCTTGGTGTCTATCCTCTGTTTTTTCAAGCAATTCTTCCATATGCGTCTCTATAAATGAGGTATCAAAATACCCTCTTCTAAATTCTTTTATCTTTGTTATAGCTATCAAAAAAGGTATAGTAGTTCTTATATCATCTATAGTAAATTCTTTTAAAGCTCTTTGAAGCTTATTTACGACAAGCTCAAAACTACCAGCTTTTACTATAAGTTTTGCCAATAAAGAATCATAAGAAGGTGGGACAGTATAGCCCTTATATATGTGCGAATCAACCCTAACTCCAGGTCCTAAAGCAGGATAATACTCCCCTATTTTACCGGGATTAGGTATGAAATTTTTCCAGACATTTTCAGCTGTTATTCTAGCCTCTATAGCATAGCCTCTTGGCACTATATCGCTTTGCTCAAGATCTAATATAGCTCCGGATGCTATACGAATTTGACGCACTATCAAATCAACACCGGTTATCTCCTCTGTTACAGGGTGTTCTACTTGAATTCTTGTATTCATTTCCATAAAATAAAAATTATTATAATCATCAAGCAAAAATTCGATAGTCCCAGCATTAGTGTATCCAACAGCTTTTGCAGCAGCAACAGCAGTAACACCTATAGTCTTTCTTAAATTTTGCGATATACTAGGGCAAGGTGCTATTTCTATTATCTTTTGGTGTCGTCTTTGTATAGAGCAGTCTCTCTCGCAAAGATGTATAATATTGCCATAATTATCGGCTAGTATTTGAAATTCTATATGTCTTGGATTTACTATGTATTTCTCCATAAAAACTTCATCATTATTAAAAAAGCTTAAAGCTTCTCTTTTGCAAGATTCAAAAGCGTTTTCAAGCTCTTCTTCTTTATGAACTACTCTTATTCCGCGTCCGCCACCGCCTCCACTTGCCTTTAATATAACAGGGTATCCTATCTTTTCAGCGTAAAATTTTATTTCCTCTATGCTATGATTGTTTAATTTCTCTGTCCCAGGAACTATAGGAATACCGTTTTTATGCATTAAATATCTTGCTATATTTTTATTACCCATTTTTCTAATAACGTCTGATTTTGGTCCTATAAAAATTATACCAGCGTCCTCGCATTCCTTAGCAAATTCATAATTTTCACTCAAAAATCCATATCCAGGGTGTATAGCATCAGCCTTACAAGCTTTTGCTATCTCTACTATCCTCTTAGCATCTAAGTATCCTCTGATAGCATCTGTGCCTATTCTGTAAGCTTCATCAGCAATTTTAACGTGCAAACATTCTCTATCTGGTTCAGTAAAAACAGCCACATTTTTTATGTGTAAATCTCTACAAGCTCTTATGACTCTAACAGCTATTTCTCCACGATTTGCAATCAAAATTTTATGAATCATTTAAGGTCCTTTATGAATTTTGTTAATTATACTAAAAAAACACTTTTTTTAAATTAATTTTTAAATTTTGCAAAAATATCGACTTTAGTGTAAGTAAAATATATTTACTTTGTTTAGTTAGAATTAAGGCTATTTATTGCCTAAAGGAGATTTTATGAAACTAAGGATATTGCTTTTAGCATTTTTTGCGAGTTTTGCTTTGAGTGCAAATGCGGCTCAAAAGGAAATAGTAGTCGGAGCTACTCCTGTTCCACACGCTGAAATTTTAAACTTTATAAAACCTATGCTAGAAAAGGAAGGGTATAAGTTAAATGTTAAAGAATTTAATGATTATATACAACCAAATTTAGCAACTGATAGCGGTGAAATAGACGCAAATTTCTTTCAACACATACCTTATTTAGATGAATTTAACAAAAACAAAGGAACAAAGCTTGTAAATGTAGCTGGAATTCATCTTGAACCTATGGGCGTGTATTCTAAAAAATACAAAAGCCTAAACGATATAAAAAATGGTGCTACAATAGCAGTTCCTAACGATCCTACAAATGAGAGCAGAGCATTAGATATAATAGAAAATGCTAAATTAGTATCTTTTAAAAAAAGTGGATTAAAAACCCCTATTGACATAGTAGAAAATCCTAAAAATTTAAAATTTAAAGAGCTAAAAGCAGCACAGCTTCCACGTTCTTTAGATGATGTGGATTTTGCTGTTATAAATTCAAATTATGCTCTTGATGCAAAGCTAAATCCTACAAAAGATGCTGTATTGTTAGAAAGCAAATCTAGCCCTTATGTTAATATACTAGTTGTAAAAAAAGGCAACGAAAATAGCGACAGAACTAAGGCTTTAATAAAAGCTTTGCAAAGCAAAGAAGTTAAGAAATTTATACAAGATAAATACAAAGGTGCTGTGATACCAGCATTTTAAAAGGTTTTTGATATGAAAAAAATACTAACTTTGTTTTTATTTTTTTTTAGCTTTGTTTTAGCAAATGACAAAGTTATCGTTGTAGGCTCTACGCCTACTCCTTATGGAGAGATTCTAAACTATTCAAAGTCTTTGTTTGAAAAAAAAGGATACAAGCTAGAACACAAAGAATTTTCTGATTATATAACACCAAATTTGGCTTTAGATAGCAAAGAAATAGATGCAAATTTATACCAACATAAACCCTTTTTAAATGATTTTAATAAAAATAAAAACACAGAGCTTGAAGATATAGGAACTGTCATACTTATACCAATGGCTATATACTCAAAAAAAATAAAAAAACTAGATGAGTTAAAGGAAAATTCTATAGTATCTATACCAAATGATCCTACAAATGAAAGCAGAGCATTAGAGCTACTGGAAAAAGCTGGACTTATAAAACTAAAAAATAAAGATTTAAAAACCGAACTTGATATAATCGAAAACAAAAAGAAACTTAAATTTAAGACCTTAAAAGCAGCACAGCTTCCACGCTCTTTAGATGATATGGACATAGCAGTTATACCTGCAAACTACGCCTTAGGAGCCTCGTTAAAACCATACAAAGATGGGCTTTTTGTAGAAAATGATAAAAACTATGCTATAGTCATAGCTGTTAGAAAAGAGGATTTAAATTCAAATAAAACAAAGATTATAAAAGAGGTTTTGCAAAGCAAAGAAATGAAAGAATATATAAGTAAAACCTTTTCTGATTCTTTAATACCTATATTCTGATAATGTATAAAAAAATTTTATTTTTCGCAGTGTTTGTTATGTTAAGCCTTACAAATGCTGCGAATTTAGAGGAAATAAAACTAGCTCTTATAAAAGAATACAAAAATAATTTTCCACAAATAATTATAAAAAGCATAAATTTAAAAAGTCGCTCTATGCCAAAAGATTTTGATGAGCTAAAATTTATAAGACTTGCCAAAGCTAGATTTGACAAAGCTAATGGATATGTTAAGGCTGAATTTAATGATAAAAATGGAATTTTAAGATCTGTTTTTTTTAGATATTTTATAAAGGGAAATTTGCAAGTTTTAAGAGCTACTAGAGCTATGGGTAGAGGAGAAATTTTAAATGCTTCTGATTATACTTTAGTATTTATGGATTTTGACAGAGTGCCTCTGGGTGCTTTAGCTAGCACTGATGATTTGGATTTGATAACAAAAACAACCATAAAGAAAAATGCTATTTTAAAAAGCAATATGTTTAGAAAAGTAGATCTTATAAAAAGAAATGATGAAGTTATGGGGATTATGCAAGATACAGGACTTAACATAATGATAGAGTTAAAAGCCATAGAGGGCGGGCAGATAGGAGATAGTATAAAGCTAAAAAATAAAGATGGCAAGGTATTGCAAGGCGTGATTATAGACAAAAACAAGGTGCAAATAAAATGAAAATTCTACTTTGTATGAGTGGAGCAAGCGGGGTGGAATTAGGTTTTTATCTACTAAGTGCTATTGAAAAATTAAAAAATGAATGTGAGCTTTTTTGTATAGTTAGCGAAAATGCTCTTTTAAGTTTAAAGGAGGAAAATAAAAAAATAAAAGATCCTTTAAAATTTTACAAAGATAAATTAGGATTAAAAAATACAATTTTTTTAGACAATAAGGATTTAAAAGCTTGTGTTTCAAGCGGATCTTTTGGTATAGAAAAAACAGTAATAACGCCTTGTTCTATAAATACTCTAGCAAAAATATACTCAGGTATTGCAGACAGTCTCATAACAAGAGCAGCAGCTGTAGCCATAAAAGAAAACAAAAAGCTTATACTAGCACCAAGAGAAATGCCCTTTTCTAGCATAAGTTTAAAGCATATGTTTAAGCTAAGTAAAATAGGTGTTATAATAGCTCCAGCAGTTTATGCTTCATACTCAAACAGCAAAGATTTAGACGAACTTAGAAATTTTTTTGTTGGAAAATGGCTTTCTTTGCTTGATATAGAACATAATTTATATAAAAAATGGGAGTAATTTGCTATAATATCTACAAAAAGAGGATAATAAATGACTTGTTTGTATCCAGGCACTTTTGACCCAATAACAAATGGACATTTAGATGTTATAAAAAGAGCATTAAGAATTTTTGATAACTTAGTAATAGCTGTTGCAAAAAGCGAACATAAAAATCCTTGTTTCTCGGTAGAACAGAGAAAAAAGCTAATAGAACTTTCAACTTCGAATCTAAAAAATATAAAGGTTATAAGCTTTGATAATCTTTTAGTAGATCTTGCAAAAGAACTTAAAATAAATACAATAATAAGAGGTCTAAGAGCGGTAAGTGATTTCGAATATGAACTACAAATAGGCTATGCAAATAATGCCTTGTGGAGCGAATTTGAAACGGTTTATCTAATGCCTAATTTAAAAAATGCTTTCATATCTAGCTCTATAGTGCGTTCTATAAATGCCTATGGAGGAGACGTAAGCTCTTTAGTGCCAAAAGAAATTTTACCTTTTTTAAAGGATAAAACTTGTATGTAGCGATAGAAGGTATCGACTGTGTCGGAAAAAGCACTCAAATAGAGCTTTTAAAAAAAGATTTTAAAGAAGCCTTATTTACTTTTGAACCCGGTGCCACAGAACTTGGGAAAAATATAAGAAATATATTATTAGACGGAAAATTTGCTTTATCTAAAAAAACTGAATTCTTGCTTTTCTTAGCAGATAGAGCACAGCATTATTATGAAGTGATTTCTAAAAATAAAGAAAAACTTATAATCAGCGATAGAAGCTTAATTTCAGGCATAGCTTACGCTAAAGATTATGATATTGAGCTTTTGTTTAAGTTAAATTCTTTTGCTATTGATGATTTTTTACCACAAAAAATCATTTTTTTGTATATAGATGAGGAAGAACTTTCAAAAAGGTTAGAAAACAAAGCGAAAGATAATATAGAAAAAAGAGGCATTAGCTATTTTTTAGAAATTCAAAACAACATAAAAAACACTATAAATTTTTTAAAGGAAAAAGAAAAAAAACTTAAAATTCTAAATATAAACGCAGCTTTAAAAAAAGAGGAAATTTATAAAAAAATAAAGGAATTTTTAAATGATTAAAGCCATAAAAGGTATGAAAGATATAGAAGAAAAAGAAGCTTTTTTATACAAAAAAATAATAACCGTATGCGAGGAGATTGCTACAAATTATGGTTTTCATTTTGTAAATTTACCACATTTAGAATTTACAAATTTATTTAAAAGAACAGTAGGAGAAAGCTCTGATATAGTCGGTAAGGAAATGTATGAATTTATAGACAAAGGAGAAAATGAAGTTTGTCTAAGACCAGAGGGAACTGCTGGAGCTGTAAGGGCTTATATAGAACATAAATTCGACAAACAAGGAAGTATAAAAAAATGGTTTTATCACGGCTCTATGTTTAGATACGAAAGACCACAAAAAGGACGTTTAAGAGAATTTCATCAATTTGGAGTTGAAAGCTTTGGAGAAGCTAGTGCTTATGAAGACGCAAATGTCATTTTAATGCTAAATGAAATTCTGCAAAAACTTAAAATAAAAGCGAAGCTAAAAATAAATTCTTTAGGATGTCAAAATTGTATGAAAGATTTTAGAGAAAAGCTACTTGTTTTTCTTAATTCAAAAGAAGGCTTTTGCGATGATTGTCTTAGAAGAATAAAGCTAAATCCTATAAGAGTGCTAGACTGCAAAAATGACAACTGTGCAAAGCTTATAGATAAACACCCAAAAATGAGTGAATGTCTTTGCGAAGAGTGCAAAAAAGATTTTGACTTAGTTAAAAAGGTGCTAAAAGACAACGATCTTGAATACGAACTTGACGACAGGCTTGTAAGGGGGCTTGATTATTATAACAAAACAGCTTTTGAATTTGTTAGTGATGAAGTAGGTGCAAAATCCTCTATAGCCGGAGGCGGTAGATATGATAAGCTCATAGAATACCTAGGTGGAAAAAAAGGATACGGTGTAGGTTTTGCACTAGGGATAGAAAGATTTATGTCTATCTTAGAAAAGCAAGAAATTAATGAGGAAGAAGATCTTATATACCTTTGTTCCTTAGATAAGCTTTATATAGACGAACTTTTTAAGATAGCCATAAGGCTTAGACGAAATAAAAAAGTTTTTTTCTCATACGAAGCTAAAAAATTAGTAAAACACTTATCAAACGCTGATAATTTAAAAGCTTCTATCTTTCTTTGTATGGGAGAAAACGAAGCAAGAAACCAAAGCCTATTTTACAAGCACTTAAAGAAAAAAGAAGAAAAGCAAATTCTTATAAAAAATTTGGAGTATGAGCTATGAATAACTATGGCATAGATATTTGGGCTAATGATAGCTTTATTATAAAAAATGGTAAAGTTTGCGTTGATTATGGCAAAAAACCAGCTATTCTAGACATAGTAAAAGAACTTAGAAATGACGGATACAAGGGTCCTTTACTTTTAAGATTTCCTCATCTGATACAAAAACAAATAGAAAAAATCTATGGAAATTTTGCAAAAGCAAAAAAAGAATGTTCTTACAAGGGTTCGTTTAATGCTGTTTATCCATTAAAAGTAAATCAATATCCAGGATTTGTAAAACAGCTAGTCAAGCTTGGCAAGGATTATAATTACGGTCTTGAAGCCGGTAGTAAAGCAGAACTACTTATAGCTATGGCTTACAATAACGAAAATGCTCCTATAACAGTAAATGGTTTTAAAGACAAAGAGCTTATAAATATAGGCTTTATAGCTCGTGAAATGGGGCATAATATAACTCTAACTATAGAAGGATTAAATGAACTTGAAGCTATAATAGACATAGCAAAACAAAGATTTAAGCCAAAACCAAACATAGGCATAAGGGTTAGACTGCATTCAATAGGCTCTGGAATTTGGGCAAAAAGTGGAGGTATAAATTCTAAATTTGGGCTTACCTCAACAGAACTTATAGAAGCAATAGAGCTTTTAAAAGAGAATAAATTGCTTGATTATTTTACTATGATACACTTTCACATAGGCTCACAAATTTCAGAAATTCAACCTATAAAAAAAGCCTTAAATGAGGCAGCAAACATATACACTGAACTTAAAAAAATGGGTGCTAACAATCTAAAAGCCATTAATTTAGGTGGAGGTTTAGCTGTTGAGTATTCGCAATTTAAAAACAAAAATAGAAGAAATTACAATCTTAACGAATACGCTAATGATGTGGTTTTTATACTTAAAAATATTGCGGAACAAAAAAAGGTTTTAGAACCTGATATTTTTATAGAAAGCGGTCGCTTTGTAGCAGCAAATCACGCTGTATTAGTAGCCCCTGTTTTAGAACTTTTCTCTCAAGAATACGCGGAGGATAAATTAAGCCTAAAAGATAAAAACAATCCAAAACTAATAGATGAAATGTATGATTTATACAAAAGCATTAAGCCGTCAAATGCTTTAGAATATCTGCATGATAGTATGGATTATATGGAAAATATTTTAACACTTTTTGACCTTGGTTATGTGGATTTGCAAGATAGGTCAAATGCTGAAATTCTACTACATTTAGTAGCAAAAAAGGCTATAGTCTTGCTGGGAGATAAGCAATATTCAGCAGATTTATCGGCTATACAAGATGAAGTGCAAGAAAGATACCTTGTAAATTTTTCTGTCTTTCAAAGTATGCCTGATTTTTGGGGACTTTCCCAAAATTTTCCAATAGTTCCCATACATAAGCTAAACGAAGAACCGACAAGAAGTGCTAGCATTTGGGATATAACTTGTGATAGTGATGGAGAAATTTCATATTCTAAAAACAATCCACTATTCTTACACGATGTTGATATTGAAAAAGAAGAATACTTTTTAGGCTTTTTTCTTTTAGGAGCATATCAAGAAGTGCTTAGTATGAAACATAATCTCTTTACTCATCCAACAGAGGCTACTATAAAAATAAATGATAAAGGTTATGAGATAAAAAACATAATTGAAGCACAAAGCATACTTGATGTTTTAGATGATTTAGACTATGATATACACGGCATCAAAGATATACTAAATGAAAGAATTTCAAACTCAAAACTAGTAAATGAAAATCAAAAAAAACAAATTCTAGGAGAGCTTTACTTGTTTTTAAATGATAATGCATACCTTAAAAACACAGGAGTGTAAAATGAGCTTTTTTGCCATTATAAAAGAGGATTTTTTGCAACCAAAAATGCAAGATCCTGCATTTAACTCTTACATAGAACTTTTTTTCAATTATCCGGGTGTTTGGGCTATAGTAAATTACCGATTTGCACACTTTTTTTACAAAAAAAATTTTAAAAGAATAGCAAGGATTATAAGTGGAATTTCTCAATTTTTAACCGGAGTTGATTTGCACCCAGAAGCCACAATAGGCAGAAGAGTTTTTCTAGATCACGCAAACGGTATAGTTATAGGACAAACTGCCATTATAGAAGATGATGTTTTGATATATCAAGGAGTTACACTTGGAGGAACAAGCCTTGAAAAAGATATAAAAAGGCATCCTACTATAAAAAAAGGAGCTATAATAGGAAGTGGAGCTAAGGTGCTTGGCAATATAACCATAGGAGAAAATGCTAAAATTGGCTCAAATGCAGTTGTAGTCAAAGATATAGGGGCAAATTTAACAGCAGTAGGCATTCCAGCTTACATAGTAGAACATAAAAGAAAAGAAAAAAGCAGGGCTATAGATGAATGCTGCGAGGATAAACTTGAAAAACTAGAAAAAGAAATAGAAAAACTAAAAAGTCTCATTAAAAATTGACTTAAAATTGCTAACTTACATAATATTTTAGATATAATCTAACAAATTTTTAAAAAGGTAAAAAATAATGCTAAGCAAGAGATCGCAGATACTAGGAGAATCGCTAACTATGGCTATAACAGCTCAAGCAAAAAAACTAAAAGAGAGCGGAGAAGATGTGCTTAGTTTTTCTGCTGGAGAACCTGACTTTGATACACCAAAAATAGTAAAACAAGCGGCTATAGATGCCATACAAAAGGGTTGTGGTGCTTATACAAATGTAGCTGGAACAAAAGAGGTTTTACAAGCCATACAAATGAAGCTAAAAAAAGACAACGCTTTAGCTTACGAACTAGATGAAATAATTACAAATGTTGGTGCAAAACAATCATTATTTGAATGCATACAGTCTCTCGTAGAAGAAGGAGATGAAGTTATCATACCTAGTCCTTATTGGGTAAGTTACCCAGAAATGGTTAAATTTGCCGGAGCAAAACCTGTATTTATAGAAGGTAAAGAAGAAAATGGTTTTAAGATAGATGCTAAACAATTAAAAAGTACCATAAATGATAAAACCAAACTTTTCATAATAAATTCTCCATCAAATCCTTGTGGATCGATATACTCAAAAGAGGAATTAAGAGAGTTAGCAAAGGTCCTTGAAGGAACAAAGATCATAGTTTTAAGTGATGAAATGTATGAAAAGCTTAGATATGATAATGTAGAATTTTATTCCTTTGCAAGCTTAAGTGAAGATGCTTTTAAAAGAACCGTTACTATAAATGGGCTTAGCAAATGTGCGGCTATGCCCGGTTGGCGTTTTGGATATATGGCTAGTAAAAACAAAGAATTAAACAAAGCTGTTGTAAAACTTCAAGGACAAAGCACATCAAATATCTGCTCTATCACACAGTATGCTACTATACCGGCACTACTTGGTAAGGCTGATAAAGATATAGAATTTATGAGGCTTGAATTTGAAAAAAGACGAAACAAAGCTTGTGAAATAATATCATCTATAAAAGGTTTAAAACTAGGGACTATTCCACAAGGAGCATTTTACCTTTTTATAAATATACAAGAAATTCAAAAAGATTCTATGCGTTTTTGCAAAGAGCTTTTGGATAAAGAAAAAGTTGCTTTAGTGCCAGGAGTTGGCTTTGGAATGGACGGTTTTGTTAGATTTTCATACGCAACAAATTTAGAAAATATAATAAGTGGCTTAAAAAGAATAGATAATTTTGTAAAAAACTATAAATAAAATGGTGTCCCCTGTTGGATTCGAACCAACGGCCCCCTCCTTAAAAGGGAGATGCTCTACCGGCTGAGCTAAGGAGACAAAGTGGCGCAGCGGACGGGGCTCGAACCCGCGACCTCCGCCGTGACAGGGCGGCATTCTAACCAGCTGAACTACCGCTGCACCGTAAAGAAATGGTGGTCGCTATAAGACTCGAACTTATGACATCCACCTTGTAAGGGTGGCGCTCTACCAACTGAGCTAAGCGACCAAATAATCAACTTACTAAACTATAAATCAAAGCAATAATACTATCTAAATATGATATTTTTGTCAAGGAATACATAAAAGAAAATTAGGCTTAATATATTAGCGACTAAAATCCAGACATTAAATGAAAATGCAAATGAAAAACTTCTTGTCCAGCAGCTGCACCACAACGAGTTAATAATTTATAGCCTTGCTTATCAGCTCCGCTTAAAACAGCTACTTCTTGAATAAAGCTAGTCATCTTAGCCATTAATTCAGGTTCAAATTCTTGAAAATCCTTAAAATGTTTTTTAGGTATTATAAGTATATGAATTTTAGCTTTTGGATTTATATCATTAAAAGCTAAAAAATCCTCACTTTCTAAAACTTTAGTGCAAGGGATCTTGCCTTCTACTATCATCTCAAAAACGGTTTTTTCTCTCATAAATAAAATCCTAAGAAATATTATAGTATGGTGCGGTTAGCGAGATTTGAACTCGCACACGCGATGCGCACTACCCCCTCAAGATAGCGTGTCTACCAATTCCACCATAACCGCAAAAGCCTCAAATGAGGCTTTTTAAGATTAAAGTGGTCCAAATGGATTTGAATAAAGCACTATAAGAGCAATAACTAGAGCATATATAACTTGAGCTTCTATCATCGCTAGAGCGATAAACATTGTAGTCATAAGCTTGCCGCCTAAACCAGGATTTCTAGCTGTTCCAGCTATAGTAGCTGCTGCTGTATTACCCATACCTATAGCACCTCCAAGTGCTGCTACACCAAGACCTAAACCAGCGGCTAAAACAGAAAAAGCCTTTATCCAACCGTTCATAACAGCAGTAGTATCTGCACCAGTGTTTGCTAAAGCAACTGTAGCTAAAGCGAATGTCAAAAGCAAAACTTTTTTCATATAATCTCCTTTGAAAAATCTCCTAAATTTAGACCTTTAAAGCACAGTTCGGCTTGCGTATCCCTACTTAGGTGCTTAAAAAGAAAAAACCAGAAGTATTTAATTTTAACCTTTTAAAGCTTTATTTTATTTTAATTTCTTATAATTTTAGTCAATTTAACTAGATAAATAAAACTTAAAATAAAGGATAAATATGGAAAAAATAGCAACGGGGGGGGGGGGATTGCATATTGTAGTAACTGTGTAATGCCAAATACTCGACCAGGAATTAAATTTAAAAAAGATAAAAATGGTAATTTTATCTGTTCTGCTTGCATAAACCACGCAAAAAAAGAAAATATAGACTACGAATCCCGTTTTAAACAGTTAGAAGAAATATGTGAAAAACACCGCCATAGAAATGGAAAATTTGACTATGACTGTGCAATAGCTGTAAGTGGTGGAAAAGATAGTCATTTTCAAGTGCATATAATAAAAGAAAAACTAAATATGAATCCCATACTTTTTACAGTTGAGGATAATTTCACAATGACAGAAGCTGGTAAAAAGAATTTAAAAAATCTATCAAATGAATTTAAGTGTCATATAATAAGCTTAAAACCTGATATAAAAACACAAAAAGCTGTAATGCTGAAAAGTTTTGAAAAATACGCAAAGCCAACTTGGTTTATAGATAGACTAATATACTCTTATCCCTTTGCTATGGCTTTGAAATTTAACACTCCATTGCTTGTTTATGGGGAAAATGTTAGTTACGAATATGGTGGATACGATGATGAAGAAAATTTTTGTGCTAAAAATATATTTTTAAACGGTGTTGCAAGTGATTTAAATTTAGATGAATTTTTAGATGATGAGATAGAGGAAAAAGATTTGCAGCTATTTTTTGATCCCAAAAAAGACGATATAAACAAGCTTGAACCTATATATCTAAGCTATTTTGTAAAATGGAATTCATACTCAAACTATATATTTGCTAAAAGTAGAGGTTTTACTGATTTGAGTTCTGAATGGGAGCGAAAACACTGTGTAGAAAATTTTGACCAAATAGACAGCATAGCTTATATAGTGCATTCTTGGATGAAATACCCTAAATTTGGACATGCTATGGCTAGTGATTATGCGTCTAGATTTGTTAGATACAAACTTATAAGTAGAGATGAGGCTATAAAGCTTGTAAATAAAAGAGATGCGAAACTAGATGAAAGATGTGTTGAGGATTTTTGCGACTTTTTAAATATTTCAAAATCTAAATTTTGGGCTATAGTAGAAAAGCATTATAATAAAGATATTTTTTACAAAAACAGTTTTGGAGAATATAAACTAAAAACCCCAATAAAATAAGGATAAAAAGATGAATTCAACAAAAACATACAAAGAAAAATACGAAAAAGCAACAGGGGGGGGGGGTTACACTTGTATAAAAGCAAATTCTAGCTTTAAAGACAAATTTTTTGTTAAATTTTGATTTAATCATTGCAAATCAAAGCTTATATTACTTACCTTTAAAAAGCTTTAAAGATACTGTCTTAGAATTTTATGATCTAGCAAATGACGGTTGTGTATTTTTTGCTACTATGATGAGTGAAAATAATTATTATTTCAAACATACCAAAAAATATGACGCAGAAAGTGGTTTATATGAAGTCGGTCTAAGTGCTAGATTAAACGAAACAAGCTATATAAGATTTATCAAAGAAAAAGAAGATTTAAAAACCATTTTTGCTCCATTTAAAACTTTACATATAGGCTCTTATGATCCTTTTTATTTAGATGATTACGAGGGAAGCTGTCAGCATTATATATTTATAGGTCAAAAATAAACAAAATATAGCATTCTTTAATCTTGTCAAATACATTTTGCATTTGACAAGATATAAAATTTTCTTAAACTATCTAAGATTAACACTTTCCCCTTTTAAAACCTGATTCATAGTATTCATAGCACACATTTTTCCACACATAGAGCAAGAATTTAATTCCTCTGGTCGTCTTTCATTAAACATTTTTTTAGCCTTTTCTCCATCAATGGCTAAGCTAAACATCTTCTCCCAATCAATGTCTTGTCTAGCCTTACTCATCTCATTATCTATTTTTCTTTCTTTTGGAAGCTTTGCTAAATCACCTGAATGTGCTGCTATTTTTGTAGCAACTATACCGTCTCTTACATCATTTAAATTTGGCAATCTCAAATGCTCAGCCGGTGTAACATAGCAAAGTATATCCGCACCAGCTGCAGCAGCTACAGCTCCACCTATAGCCGAGCTTATATGATCATAACCAGCTGCTATATCTGTAACTAACGGTCCTAACACATAAAAAGGAGCCCCATCACAAATTTTTTTCTCAAGTTTCATATTTGGCTCTATCTCATCAATTATCATATGCCCAGGACCTTCTATCATAACCTGAACTCCAGCATTCCAAGCTCTTTTGGTTAATAGTGAAAGCTCTATTAATTCTGCTATTTGTGCCGCATCGCTTGCATCATAAATGCTGCCCGGTCTTAAGGCGTCTCCTAAAGAAAGTGTTACATCGTATTTTAAACAAATTTCAAGCAAATCATCGTAGTATTCAAAAAATGGATTTTCAGCATCTTTCATAGCCATCCACGCATAAAGCACAGATCCTCCTCTTGAAACTATATTAGTAAGCCTTTTTTTGCCTTCTTTAAAAACCCTAGAAGCACGAGAATTTATCCCAGCGTGTATAGTCATAAAATCAACCCCACTCTTTGCGTGATGATAAACCACATCTAAAAAATCCTTAGCTGAAATTTGCTTTAAATCTTTTTCCAAAAAGCCCACAGCATCATACACAGGCACAGTTCCTATCATAGCTTTTGATTTTTTTATAAGCTCATCTCTAAAGGCTGAAGTTTTGCCGTAATTACTTAAATCCATTATGGCTTCTATATTGAATTTGTGCGCTAAATCCACCTTTTGCATTTCCTCGCTGTAATCCACGCAGTCATTTGAAACGCCTAAATTTACATTTACCTTAGTCCTTAAACCAAAGCCTATGCCGTTTGGGTCTAAACTTGTGTGATTTATGTTTGCAGGGATTATTATCTTGCCACTTGCTAAATTCTCAAGCAAAAAATCCTCACTTAGGCCCTCTTTTTTGGCAACTATTTGCATTTCTTTAGTGAAAATACCTTCTCTTGCGTATAGCATTTGAGTTTTCATCTTTATCCTTTTAAGAAAATTTGGATAAATGAAGGGTATAAAAGTATGTAAAAGTAGATAAATTCTCCCGCCGCTAGCATTATCTAGGTCCGGTTCGGTCTAAGCTTTTAGCTTACTCTCAGCCTGTTACACAAGCTCCCGTCATTTATGAGTTAATTTTAATAGCTTTTTATAAACAAATTATAATTTAGGAGTAAAAGCGTATCGAATTTCATCTTTTAATCCAGCCTTTTTAAAGCCTTTTAATCTAAGTAAGCAACTATCGCATTCTCCGCAAGCCATATCTTCTCTTTCATAGCAAGAATACGTATATTTTAATGGCACATTTTCCTTGTAAGCTAAAGCCACAACATCTTCTTTTTTAAGATTGATAAGAGGTGTTTTAATGACGGTTTTTATACTACTTGCCCTACCCTCATTTATAAAATTTTGTGCCTTTTCTATAAAAAGCTTAGAACAATCAGCATAACCGCTATTATCCTCTTCTAAAACTCCTATAAATATAGCCTCGCATTTTTCAACCTCAGCCAAAGCAGCTGCTATACTTAAAAAAATACCATTTCTAAAAGGAACATAAGTATTTGGAGTCTCGTTTTTATTAAGTTCATTTTTTGGTATATTAAGACTCTTATCAGTAAGTGAATTTGCACCTATTTGTTCTATAAATTTTGTATTTAAAGAATAAGACTTTTCAACAGCTAAAAGCTCACAAATTTTATCAAAACACTCTTTTTCTTTTTTTTCAGTCCTTTGCGAGTAGTCAAAATGAAGTGCGATTATTTTATAACCCTCTTTTTTAGCCAGATAAGCACAAAGAGTGCTATCCATACCACCACTCATAATACATAATGCTCTTTTCAATGAAATTCTCCCAAATAATAAATAAAAAATGAAGGATAAAATAAGATAGTAAAGATAAAAAATAGCAGAGCAAAACTCTGCTATAAAACTATTTTAGAGTTTCTATATAGTTTTCTATAGCTTCGAAATCAGCTTCTGTCAAACCTTTTAAATTTAACTTCATCAAAGCACCTTGACCGTAAGCATTTCTTGTGCCAGCAGCATACTCTTTCATATACTTAAGTCTTTCAGCTTTTGATATAGAGTTTAAAGCTGGAACTTTGTTTAGATAAACCTTATCAGCCTTAGGACCGTGGCAAACTGCACATTTTTTGTAAAGTGTAGCACCATCAGCAGCAAAAGCTGAAACGCCAAGACATGCTAAAGCAGAAACAACGATTAGTTTTCTCATATCTTTTCCTTTCGCGAAAATTTTATAGACTTTTAATTTTATAAAAATAAAATTAATTTTTATTTAAATGATATTTTTTTATACATTAATATTTTTTGTTATAATTATGTAATGAAAGCCTTATTTTTGGATAGAGACGGTATTATAAACATAGATAAAAAATATGTTCATAAAATAAAAGATTTTATATTTGTAGATGGAATTTTTGAACTTTGTGAGTTATTTTTAAAAAAGGGATATAAAATTTTTGTTATAACAAACCAATCAGGTATAGCGCGTGGATACTATACGCAAAAAGATTTTGAAATATTAAGCTCTTTTATGCTTGAAGAATTTGAAAAAAAAGGCATAAAGATAGAAAAGATTTATTACTGTCCGCATTTAGAAGCTTGTGAGTGTAGAAAACCAAAACCTAAAATGCTCTTTGACGCTAGAGATGAATTTAAATTAAACCTCGAGCAATCGGTGTTTATAGGAGATAATATAAGCGATATGCAAGCAGGTAAAAATGCTGGTTTAAAAGAATTGTATCTGATAAATGAAAAAGAACAAGAAGGAAATTTTTATACAAAGTTTAAAACCTTAAAAGATTTGATTTCTTTTTTATTAAAGGAAAATAAATGAAAATACTTATAACAGGTGGAGCTGGTTTTATAGGCTCAAATTTAGCCTTAAGTTTGCAAGATGAAAATGATGTTTTGATAATAGATAAGATGCGTAGCGATGAATGCTTTGAAAATGGCAATCTAAAAGCTTTGGGGCATTTTAAAAATTTACTTGACTTTAAAGGCGAGCTTTTTATAAGCGATATTTTGCAAAGAGACTTCCTAGAAAAAGTTAAGGATTTTAAACCAAATATAATATTTCATCAAGCAGCAATCTCAGATACCACAGCTTACAATCAAAAAGAAGTTTTAAGCACGAATTTAAACAGCTTCAAAGCTCTTATAGATATTTGCATAGATTTAAATATAAAGCTTATTTACGCAAGCTCTGCTTCAGTTTATGGAGATGCTAAAAGCCCGCAAACTGTAGGGCATTATGAATGCCCTAAAAACCCATACGCTTTTTCAAAACTTATGATGGATAATTTATGTGAAAAATACAAAAATGAGCTTCACATAGTTGGTTTGAGATATTTTAATGTATATGGAGAAAGGGAATTTTTTAAGGGCAAAACAGCTTCAACAGTGTTACAATTTGCCTTGCAGCTTTTATCAAATAAAGCACCTAGACTTTTTAAAGGAAGTGATAAAATTTATAGAGATTTTATTTACATAAAAGATGTTGTGAATGCAAATTTAAAAGCACTTGAAGCTAAAAGTGGAATTTATAATGTAGGCACAGGTATAGCAAGAAGCTTTCAAGATATAGCAGATATACTACAAAAGGAACTTGGCACTAATTTTGAATGTGAGTATTTTGAAAATCCTTACAAAAATTCATACCAGTTTCATACTCAAGCAAAACTTGATGATAGCTTTGCTTATAGACCTGAATTTAGTCTAGAAGAAGGTATAAAATCTTATCTACCATACATAAAAAACTACTTTGAGAAAGAATACAATGCTTGATTTTTTATCCTCAAAAACACCAAAAATTTTAATAATCGGCGATTTAATGATAGATAATTATATTTATTGCGATTGCAATAGAGCAAGCCCAGAAGCACCTGTTTTGGTTATGAATTCCAAAAAACAAGAGCAAAGATTGGGCGGTGCTGCAAATGTATATGCGAATTTAAAAGCTTTGGGTGCAAATGTATCTGCCTTAAGTGTTGTAGGCGATGATGAAAACGGAAAATTTCTAAAAAAGGAGCTTAATGGAAAAATTCTGCTTGAAAAAGGTAGAATAAGCTCTTTGAAAACAAGGATATTATCTCAAGCACAACAAATTTTAAGATTAGACAATGAAACAGTTAAGGATACAAAGCTAGAAAATGAACTTTTAGATGAATTTTATAATCTCGTAAAAGACAGCGAGGCTATAATATTAAGCGACTATGGAAAAGGTGTTTTAACAGATAAAGTCTGTAAGAATGTCATAAAGAAAGCAAATGAGCTTAAAATACCTGTTTTAGTTGATCCAAAAGGAAAAGATTATAGCAAATACAAGGGTGCATCTTTGCTTACACCAAACAAAAAAGAGGCTTTAGAGGCACTAAAATTTAGCGATTTAAATGGAGAAAATTTAGAAAAAGCTTTAATAAAATTAAAAAAAGATTTTTCATTAAAGTATTCTATGATAACACTTTCAGAAGATGGTATAGCATTTCTTGATGATAAGGTGCATATTATACCTACAAAGGCTAGAGAAGTTTTTGATGTAACTGGAGCTGGAGATAGCGTAATATCAATCCTTGCCTTTTGTATGGCTTTAAATTTGCCTATGATAAAAGCTTGTGAGTTAGCAAACAAAGCCGCTGCTGTTGTTGTGTCAAAGCTTGGTTCTGCGACTGTTAGCTTTGAAGAGATAAGGAAATTCGAAAGAGCTAATTTTGAAGATAAGATAAAAAACAAAGAGGAATTAGCAAGCATTCTTAAAAATAGAAAAAATATAGTTTTTACAAATGGCTGTTTTGATATACTCCACTTTGGGCATATACAGTATCTTGAAAAGGCTAGAACGCTAGGAGATTTGCTGGTTGTTGGTCTAAATTCTGATAAAAGTGTAAAAAAACTTAAGGGCGATAAAAGGCCTATAAATTCGCAGTTTCATCGAGCTTGTTTATTAGCATCTCTTTATTTTGTAGATTTTGTTGTGATATTTGATGAGGACACGCCTTATGAACTTATAAAGGCTTTAAAGCCCGATATTTTGGTAAAAGGAGCGGATTATACTGGAAAAGAAGTAGTTGGCTCTGATTTGGTAAAGAAAGTAGAACTTATAAAATTTGAAGATGGTTTTAGCACCACTTCTTTGATAAATAAAATAATAAACAATGATAAAAATAGCTAAAAAACTTAATGCAAACTCTTGGTTTAGTATCTTTGCTTGATTTTTAAAGATTTTTAAAATAGCATAATTTAGGAACATTTTTTGCTTGTAATTTCTAAAAAGGATTAATTATGCTAATTCAAAATTACGATTCTAACTTAAATACATACAAAAATGCTTCTTTGTTTAAAGAAAAAGAAAGTGGAAATTTTGAAGATGATTTAAATGAAAAAATAAAAGAAAATTCCATAAAAACAAATGAAGTTGAAAAAACCGAATCTAAAGAAGCTAACATCGAGGTTTTAGAAAAAGAATTTTTGTTTTCATTAGATAAAATACTATCTTATGAAAAAGATATATTGGATAATGCGAGTGATAAGGGGCTTAAAAAGGAAGTTAATTCATTTTTTAAAGAACTAAATGAGATAAATTCTAGTGTAAAAACAACACTTGAAAATATGCAAACAAATAGTGAAAACATACTTAAAAATAGCGAGAATTTGGATAAAAATGCAAATGAAATTCTAAAAGATGCAAATGTTTTAGCACAAGATTTCATTAAATATATAAATAAAATTTTGCCAGAGCTAAAACAAACAGTAGACGAATTATCTACTTATATAGATAAGAATTTGAGTGATTTTGATAGTAAAGAAATAAAAAATTTAATCTCAAACATAGATTCTTACATAGATAATGCCTCATTAAAAGACGGTTTAACTCTTGGAAATAACACTACCATAAGTTTAAAGATAACTGTTAGCACAAGCATACAAATAATACGTATAAATGAAATAGAATTTAACTTTTCTTTTCAATCTTTAAGTTTTAAAAACGAAATGATAGATGAGCTTTTTGATTTATTTTCCATAAATTCAAACAATACCTTAGATAGTGCAAATAGCTTAAATCTGATAAAAGAAGAAAAAGAAAAGCAAAGCGAACTAAGCAAACTTATGCAAAAGATATAAAATTTTTTGGAACATAATTTGCTTTTATTATGTAACAAAAAAAATTAAAAAGGATCAATATGTCAGCTTTAGGTGCTTATAGGGACGATTTTCAAGAGTATTGCAATCTTATTGGTTGCGGGTGTAGTGAGCTTGATTTTGACAAGCTAGAAGAATGTGAGCAAAAAAAATTGCTAGAGCTCATAAAATCAGCGGCTAACATAGTTCAAAAAGACACAAATATGCTTGTAAAATCATTATGCGTAAATGAAAACGAAAAAAGTATGGTAGCTACTATAAACATAGGTTTAAAAGATAGCGATATAAATCTCATAGAACTATCTAAAGAATTGCACGAAATAACAAGCAAAAATGAAGCTTTGCTTATTTGATATAGCCAAGCTCCATCATTTTTCTATAAATATCTGCAGTAACCTTTGCCGATGTCGTGCTTCTACCGCCGTGTTCTAAAAGCACGGTAACCACATATTTTGGCTTTTTATAAGGTGCATAGCTTGTGATCCAAGTATGGGAACGAGAGTAATACTCAAGATCTGATTCTCTGATATTCTTTTTTTCAGCTTGTGAAAAGTTAATAACCTGTGCAGTGCCTGTCTTTCCAGCTACTTGTATAGGAAAATTATTAAAATACCTATAAGCCGTTCCACCCGGCTCATTCATAACAGCATACATTCCTTCTCTTATATATGGCAAAAAACTCTTATCAAATTCATTAAAAATTTCATCATCTTCAACGCTTTTATTAAAATCAAGATTATTTTTAAAAAAATGCAATCTTACATTTTTTCCGGTAGCTATTTGTGCTGTATATCTTGCTATTTGCATAGGTGTAACCAAAAAAGCACCTTGTCCTATGCTTGTATTTAAAGTTTCTCCAGCACTCCACTCTCTTTTATACCTAAGCATTTTCCATTCTCTGCTTGGAACTGTCCCTATAAATTCGCTAGGCAAATCAACTCCGGTCTTAGAACCAAAACCAAGATTAGAAAGCACAGGAGCTATCCTATCTATACCTACTCTTAGTCCGCCTTCATAAAAATAAACATCACAACTCTGTTGCAAGGCATGCTTTAAGTCCATATGTCCGTGACCACTTCTATTCCAGCACCTAAAATTTCTACCCCCTAACTCCACAAAACCCTCGCAAGTTATCTGACTAGCAGCTCCCATCAAACCAGACTTTAGAAAAGAAAGTGCCACGCCCATTTTAACAACAGAACCCGGTGGATAAAGCCCGTTTATCATTTTATTTGTGAAAGGATGGTCTGGATTATTTGAAAGCTCTTTCCATTCTGCTACTGAAATTCCCTCTACAAAGGAATTTAGATTGTATTCTGGAAAACTGCCTGCAGCTAGGATTGAACCGTCATCTACATCTACTACTATAGCAACTCCTGCATTATCGCTAAAAATTTCACTCAAATACTGCTGAAGTCTTATATCTATACTTAAATTTAAATCATTAGAATAGGCTGATTTAAAGCTTAATTCCTCTATTTCTTTGTTAAGTGCATTTATCCTAACCTCTCTATGTCCTTGCTCTCCTTGCAATACATCATTATAATATCTTTCTATACCACTTTTTCCTATATGACCTGTAAGTTTTGATATAGGATTTTCACTTATATCTTGAGTATTTGCCTTGCCGATATAGCCGATTACGTGAGAGGCTACTTCATTATATGGATATTTTCGTTTAACTTGAGGTTCTACTTTTAAATTTTTTCTCAAATTTAAATTTGAATAATGCTTTATCATATCATCATAAGATATAAAATCCACAACCTGTATATAATCTTGATTATAGTAAGAATCCTCTCTTTGATAGGTCTTTTTTATCTCGCTTGCATTTAAATCTGGAAAAAATTGTAAAATACTAAAAATTTCATCATCTAAAATAGGTCTATTTTTTTTTCTTATATGCAAATAAGGTTTTATTGATATACTAAAACCAAGCTCATTAATAGCTAATAAATCTCCTCTTGTATCATATATCATTCCTCTAACTGGAGCTATCATATAAGTTTTTACAGAATTTTGTTTTGCAAGCTCTTCATAATACAAATTTGATTTAATGCTTAAATAATAAACCCTAGATAAAATTACGACAAAAAATAAAAATATAAAAGCATAAACGAGTTTGAGTCTCATTTGATACTATCCTTGAAAAATATATATGCAAGTATAAATTCCATAAAAACAGTTATCAAAAGCTCTATACCAAACAAATGTATGCCATTATTATCAACATAAGAAAGCAAATTATCTATAGAAAAAAGTAAAAAATAAGCACAAAAAACAAAAATTATTGGCAAAAATTTTCCTATTTTAAAATTTATTTTAAGCCAATCGGCTAGAAAATAATAAAAAATGAAAAATGAAAACCAAGATGAAAATAAATAAAAATCGTGAGTTATGTCTATCAACAAAAGATAGCATAAAGAAAAATACCAGCGAAAATCAAGGTTATAAAGTGATTTTTCACTTTCTTGTAAAAGATAAAACATATAACAGAAAAAAAATCCCAACATCAAAGGAAAATAAGAAAAAACAGAGCTTAATATCTGATAAAAAACAAAACACAGTCCGACAAATACATAAGTGCCGTCTATGTAATGATTATATACTTTTGTTCCGTATTTTCTTCTTGGCATTTTTACCCCAACTCAAAAATTTTTTCTTCTAAATTTTGCAAACCTGTTTTTTTGGTATTTGAAACAAGTATGCATTGTGGAAAATCCTTATTGATTTTAAATCTTTGACTTTGATTTAACTTATCTGCTTTGGTGAAAACAGTAAGCAAAACCTGCTCTTTTTTTAAAAATGAATTTAAATACTCCTTTACATTTTCATCTATTTCAAGCCCTGTATGTCTTGAATCTACCAAATGTATAAAAAGCTTTATACTGGTTCTAAGCCTTAAAAATTCATCTAAATTCTTATTCCAAACCTTTTTTAAAGCCTTTGACACTCTAGCATACCCAAAACCCGGCATATCTATAAAGGTAAATTTCTTTTTAATTTCATCTTTTGTAAATTCTACATTAAAAATGTTTATGAGTTGTGTCTTTCCCGGTGTAGATGATGATTTTGCTAAATTTTTATTAGAACACAGTGTGTTTATAAGAGAACTTTTTCCAACATTTGAACGACCCAAAAAAACAACTTCAGTGCCTGTGGCTTCATAATCTTCAGCTTTTGATAAAGACTTTAAAAAACTAGCATTCACTTTCATTTAAAATCTTCCTTAAGATTAAAAATAAATCTAGCAGGTTTTTTGTTGTTTAAGCCAAAAACAGTGTAGCTTTGTTTTTTTTTGTCTATGCTTATTTTATTTCCATATAATTTATTATTTGTGCTTAAATCTTGTATATAAGCATTTCCATTTGCTTCATAAATATCATTTGTAGCATAATAAATAAGCTCATTAGCAGAACCTGTATAAAATTTATCCTTTATAAGTATTTTAAATGAAGCATTGCCAGAAGCTACGTATTTTAAGGGCTTATTATTTTTATCTGTAAAAATCAGTAATTTATCAGACCTTAACACATCTTCATTGCTTTTAACAAGCACGGAGCCACTTAAGATATTTACCATTTTTTTCTCATCAGCACTAAAATTATCTGCCTTAATCTCTAACTGTTTAGAAAAAGATAAGCAAAATAAAAAAGCTAGAAAAATTACCTTGCGTCCAACCACAACCTTACACCCTCTATGCGAATTTTTCTTCCCTCAAGATCATATATAAGCGAATTTCCAAGCAGTGTATTATTATCTTTATAAGCTTTAAAATTACTATCTGTGTATAAAATTTTAGAATCTCTTATATAAAAAATTTCATCACTTTTTATCCTCGTTCCATTTACATCGGTATAATAAACATCTCCTTTTAAGCTAATATTATTATCTTTCATCAAAAGCTCATTAGCACTTATATTTTGTTCTAAAGATAGCATATTTACTCTTACAAATTCATCTTTATCATTAAATCTTATCCAATCATCAGCCTCATAAAAGGAATTTACAATGGAGGAATTTAACTCAAAAGCACCTATATCGTGTGCTTCTATACTTTTAAAATCCACGCTGTATGGCTTTATCTCGATAGAATAAAGATCTTGCATACCTAAAAAAACGAAAACTAAAGAAAAAATCCCCATTAAAACAGAGAAAATTTTTATTGCCAAAGTTTATCCCATTGCTCTTGCATAGAATTTTCTTTTATAATCGTTTCTATCATCTCGCAAACAGCACCCTTGCCGCCAAGGGATTTTAATGTAAAATCAACATTTAAAGAATGATGTGCATCGCTTGGCTTAAAGCTAAATTTAACAGCCTCTAACAAAGACTTATCATTTAAAAAATCACCTATAGCAGCACTTTGCTCGAAATTTAAATTTAACGATTTTAAAATCTCTTTAGCACAAGCAAGTTTATTGCTTATGCCTTGATAAACTAAATCTATCTTTAAATCCTTAGCTCTTAAATTTACACAGTCTGACTTTCTGCCTGTTATGATTGCTATTTTCTTTCCAAGTTTAAGCCAAGCTTCTATAGCTGCACCGTCTTTTACATCAAATTCTTTTATCTCTGTTTTATCGCTACTATATATGATTTTACCATCAGTTAAGCAACCATCAACATCTAAAAAAATTATTTCTATCATAACTAATCTCTAACAACAAAAGCACCTACAAAAGCTCCGCTACTTGCGAAATCTCTAGCTTCTTCCATACTTCTAAAACCAGTTAAAAATACCCTGTTTAAACCATCTTTTGAGCTAGTCCTAACGACTGCTTTATATCCCTGATATGAGCTATATTTTTGAGCTGTTTTATCAGCACCTTCCTTATATCTAAAAGCACCAATTTGCACCATAAAAGTTCCACCTTCATAAGTCATACCGTTATTTACTATATCACCGCTAGAACCAAAGCTTTCATTATGATGAACTATACTTCCAGCATCATCGACAGAGCCAAAGCCTATAACCTCAAGCCTCACAGGTGCTGTGCCGTTTTGAAGCATATCTATTTGTTCAGCTGCTGCCTTTGATAGATCTATTATACGGTTATCAACAAAAGGACCTCTGTCATTTATACGCACTTGTGTCTTAAGTCCATTATTTAAATTTGTAACAGATAAAACTGTATTCATAGGCAATGTTTTATGTGCCGCTGTAAAAGAGTATTGATTGTAAGTTTCTCCATTTGAAGTCTTTTTACCGTGAAAACCGGGTCCATACCAAGAAGCTATACCTTCGGCAGTTTCACCAACTTCAACAACTGTTGGATAATATGTTTTACCATTTATAGTATAAGGCTTCATAGTGCCTTTAGCTCCAAAAGAAGCACTTTTATCCGTTCTAAAATCTTTGCTTGGATAATACGAACTAGGGGCTTTAGTGGTGCAGGCTACAACAACAAAAGCCGTAAAACTACTTAGAATTAAGCCTAGAATTTTGCTTTTTGCTAATACTTGCATATTTTATTTCCTCTTTCTTAAGTGGTATTATTAATTTTTGCTTTAGACTTAAGTGATCTTTTTTTATCTTATTATACTTTCTTAAAGTAGCTACTGTTGTTCCATACCTTTTTGCTATGCTGTAAAGGGAATCTCCTTGTTTTACTATGTAAATTTGCGTCTTTGGAATTGTAGTATCTACCTTTGCTATTTTTTTTGGATTATAATTTTTTTCAAATAACAAAACCTTATCTATGGGTATATACATATAATATTTAGAATTTGGTGGTGTAAAATCGTAGCGAAAATGCGGATTATATCTCTTTAACTCATCAAAAGACAAATCACTAATCTTTGCTAAATCTTTCAATGAGACACTATCTGGCACTTCTACCTTAACAAAATTGTGTTCTTTAGTGTAATTAACAAAATAAGAATCGTTTGTCAAAACAAAATCTTCATTATTTGCTAAAAATGCTATTGTAAGTATCTTTTTTATGAAATTTCTAGTTTCTAAAGGAAGATACTTAGCATCTGGATCAAGCAAAACGCTTAATTCGTCGCTATTTGCTTGTTTTATAGCCTGCCTTAGCTTTGCGTTTCCACAATTATAAGCAAGAATAGCTAAATACCATTTCCCAAATTCATCTCTTAAGCTTTTTAGGTATCTAGCGGCTGCTATTGAAGACTTAAAGGGATCTCGTCTTTCATCTATATAAAGATCAACTCTTAAATCAAGGCTTCTAGCAGTGTTTTCCATAAATTGCCAAATACCAACAGCCTTAGCATTTGAAGTGCTACTACTTTTAAGACCTGATTCAACTATCGCCAAATACATAAGCTCTTCTGGAACGTCTTCATCGTGCAAAGCTTTTCTAATAACTGGTATTACATCATAATAATTTTGTGCCGATAAAACAAGTGTTTTTGAATGCAATCTTTTAAGTTCGTCCTTATTTTCTAAAAAAACCAAATCGCTAATATAAGAACTATCTATATCTAAATTTCTTAAAATTTCAAGCTGTTTTTGGTGGTATTCTGGAGCAAAAACATTTGCAAAAGAAAAAGAATAAAAAAATAATATCATAAATAAAATTCTCATAACATTATCCTACGTTGTATTTAAAAAAATAAATCATTTGAATTTTTGGTGCAAGTTTTTATCAGTTCATTTCTGTCCATAGATAAAAGCTCCGCCATTTTTGTGGCAACAAGATGAGTTAAAATCGGCTCATTTCTTTTTCCTCTAAATGGCTCTGGGCTTAAATATGGTGCGTCTGTTTCTAATAAAAGCCTATCTTTTGGAATTTTTGGCAAGATATCAAGCAAATTCTTAGCATTTTTAAATGTCAAAACCCCGCCTATGCCAAAATAAAAACCAATATCTTTGAGGTTTAAAAGCAAAGGACTTGCATTAAAACAGTGCAAAACCCCTCCATAAAGAGTATGGCTGTGAAAAGACAAGATATTATATAAATCTTCGCTGGAGTCTCTGCAGTGTATTATTAAAGGTTTTTTGTATTCTTTTGCTAAAGCAATTTGTGCTTCAAAAATCAGCTTTTGCTTTTCTTTCTTGTCCTTATCTTCCTTACGGTAATAATCAAGCCCGCACTCCCCGACAGCGACGCATTTTGGGTGAGTTATATAAAATTTTAACAAATCCTCATCATAAAAATCACAGTTGCAAGGATGCACTCCAACAGAAAAATAAACACTTTCATATCTTTGAGCTATTTCAACAGCCCTGCTTAATGTATATAGGTCTGCACCAGGTATTATCATCTTTTTAATATTATTAACTTCACAAGCCTTTATAAGCTCGTGCAAATCATCATAGTAAAGCTCGTCATCTAAATGACAGTGAGTATCTATGATAGCTTCGCTATCCTCATAATTACAAGTTAAAAACATACTTCAACTCTATCTTTTCCAGCATTTTTTGCTATGCTTAAAGCATCTTGTGCTTTGTGTATCAACTCCTCGTAGCTAGTTTTTGCACTTGAGAAAGTTACACCTATGCTAACAGTAAAAAACACTTCATCTAGGGAAACCAAAACGCCCTTATTTTTTATATTTGTCCTAATGCTAGATAAAACTCTTATCGCTTGTTCGCTGCTTGTGTTTTTAAGCAAAACGCATATTTTATCTCTTGAAAAATGCCCGACTATATCTCTACCATAGGTTTCATTTAAAATTTCTTTTACGACGGTTCGTATAACTTCATCTCCTATATTATATCCATATTCTGCATTTATACTTCTTAGATTATCTATATCTACAATGGCAAAGGCAAAAGATTCGTTTTCTGACTTATCATTTATATAATCATCAACAGAATTCTTAAGATAAAATGCCTTTTTAGCACCTGTTAAAGGCTCTAGATAATTAAAATGCTCCATTAAAAGCTGGTCTTTTTTTTCTTGTAAATATCTATCTAATCTAGCATTAAACAATTCTTTGCTAAAAGGCTTTTCTATAAATTCATTTGCTCCACCTCTTAAAAAAGATACCTCCAAGCTGTCATTTTTATCTCCTAAAACTATGACTCCAAGCTGTGTTTTAGGGTAGTCCTCCCTTATCTGAGATAACAAATCAATGCCATCAACCACTGGCATTTTAGCATCACAAATAATCAAATTTGTATCTGTATTATCATTTAAATAAGAAAGTGCTTCCTCTCCGTGTGCTGCAACTAAAATTTGAAACTGTCTTAATGAAAGTAAGTTTTTTATATAATTTCTTTCGTTTAGATTACTCATAGCAAGTATGACTTTAAATTTTTGAAAAGTTTTTAAAAGTTCGACTGTAGAAACTATCTGATCTATGCAGGTATTGCTTTCTTTGTATATGTAAGAAAAAATATCCTTATCTAAAAATTTTTGCTTTATCTTTTCATCACTGTTAGCGGTAAGAACTACAACCAAAAGAGATTTTTCAATCAAAAAATCGACTATTTCGCCATTTAAAGCATCTGGCAAACAAAGATCGGCAAAACACACAAAATAATCTTGCGAATTTTCTAGCAAAGATTTAGCCTCTGCAAAAGAAAAAGCTATATCTATACCAAAGCCAAAAATACTATCAAGCTTTTTTGCTAGAAGTTTTGTTAGCATTTTATTATCATCTATTATTAATATTCTTCCCGACATAAAAAGTCCTAATTTTTAAAAATTGAATTTAAAATTTTAACATATATTTTGTATATTTTTGCTTAAGAACTTAACAAAGTCTTAGCAAAATCCAAAGCCTCTGTGCTTATATTTTCTCCGCTTACCATTCTGGCTAACTCCACAATTCTTTCATCATCAGCTAATTTTCTAACTATGCTCTTATCATTTTCTTTTTCAACCAAAAAATGATTCTTAGCCATTGATGAAAGTTGGGGCAAGTGAGATATTGCAAAAATTTGATAAAAACTAGACAATTCTTTCAAAACTGTCGCTATACTCATAGCCTCTTTTCCACTTAAATTTGCATCAATCTCGTCTAAGAAAATTATGCCTTTTCCAAAATTTAAAAGCTTACACTCAAGTGCTATAAAAGCTAGTCTAAGTCTATTAAGCTCTCCTGAACTTAAATTTTTAAGTTCAGCCTCATTTATGCTAAGTTTTACCTCATCTTTGCCAAATTTTGATAAAACAGTATCTTTTAACTCAAGTTTGACATCTTTCATATATAGCTTTGAAAGATAAGAATTCAAAAGCTCTTCCAAAGGTTTCAAATTTTCTTTCCTATATGAGCTTAAAAGTTTGGATTTTTCTTCTATATTTTTGGAAAGTTCTTGAAGCTCTTTTTCAAGCTCCTTTTTTTCAAAACTTAAATTTTCATAATGCTCAAGTTCTTTTTTCTTATCTTTTAGAATTTCTAAAGATTGCTCTATGCTACCGTATTTTTTTATCAGATAAGACAAATCTTCAATACGGTTTAAAATTTCTTCTATATCAAAATCAAAGTCATCAAAATTTTGACTTTCGCTTATCAATCTTAACTCATTTAAACAGTCTGTAAAAAAAGCACTATCTTTATCGCTTAAATTTAAGGCTTCATTTACGACATTTTCAAGTTCAAAAATAGCGTTTGCTTTCTGCCAAGCTTCTATTATCTTATCTTTTTTTGATAATCTTTTTTTTAAGCTCATAAGCTCTTCATACTCGCCTATTTTGGGTTTTATCTTTTCTATTCTGTCTATTTGCATTAATGTAAGCTCTTTTAGCTCTTCTACTCTTTTTTCTTCTTCTTTTATCTTATTTAAAATTTCATTTTTTTCACAGTAAGCATTAAAATTTTTCTCAAAATCGAGCAAAAAATCATCAAAATTTTTATCTTTTTCTTTATGCATAAAATCCAATAATCTCAAAAATCGTTCATTGCTAAATTCATTATTATCTTTCACAGATAAATACTTTATAAAGCTTTTGCTTAAAGAATTTAAGCTCTTTTTTGTTATGCTTTGATTATTTAAAAAATATTTTGAATTTTTTTCTTTAAGCATTTTAAAAACATTTTCTTCTTCACTTTCTATGCCAAAATCTTTAGAATTTATTTCATCGTCAATAAGCACTTCAACAAATTTAGCCTCGCTATCACAAAGGGCAAAAGCGGATATAATGCCTTTAAAAAGTATGGATTTTCCAGCACCACTAAGACCTGTAAAAACTGTTAATCCTTTTTCTATCTCAAGTTCTGCTATTTTAAAGCTTAAATTCTCTCTCATAAATATTTTTTTTATCATCAATGTCCCCAATTTAGCTTTTCTTTTAAAATTTGAAAATAATCTCTTTTTTTTGGGTGTATGATAGAAACTGTTTTTGTGCTTAAATTTATCTTAATGCTTTTATAATCATTTACATTGTAATATTCTTGTCCGTCTATACAAAAAACACAGTCCTTAGCGTTTAAAGTCATTTCAAATCCTCTTGGAAGCACTATTGGTCTTTGTGTCAAAGAATGCGAACATATAGGAGTTAATATAAAAACCTCTGCTAAAGTATAAACTATAGGTCCATTTGCACTAAGATTATAAGCGGTAGATCCTGCTGGAGTTGATATTATCAAACCGTCTCCATAGTATTCATTAAATATTTTATCATTTCTTAAAACTTCTATGTGAGCCATAGACTGGTGATTAGATTTGGAAAAAATCACATCATTAAAAGCACTTTTTATTATGTTGTTTCCTTGCTTATCTTCTAAATAAATATCCAAAAGATAGGGTTTGTCTATCCTAAAATTTCCATTAAAAAAATCGTCAAAAAATTCATCTGCATCAAAAGCGGTAAAATCTGTCAAAAAGCCTAAATTTCCAGCATTTATGCCTAAAATAGCCTTATCGTATTCACAAGCTTTTCTACATAAAGATATAAGAGTGCCGTCTCCTCCAAGAGATATGATAAAATCACACTCCTTAAATAAAAGGTCAAATTCCTTTTTTTCTAGCAATTCTTCTTGTTCTACAGTGCTTACAAGCTCTATGCCTCTTTTTGCAAAAAGTTTGCTTAGATAAGAAATTTCTTTACTTAAATCCGTATTTGGTCTAGCTACAAGCCCTATTTTTTTTATATTTTTATAATCAATTAAACTTTGCATAATAAAATTATATCAAATCTTAGCTAAGTAAAAGAATAAAGATAATACAATTTCATTTTATTTTTTATTTTTTAAGGAAAAAACTTGAGAACTCATTATAATACTTGCCTAAATTTAGATAATGTAGGAGAGGAAGTAAGCCTTTGTGGCTGGGTAAATTCTTATAGGGATCACGGGGGAGTTATTTTCATAGATTTAAGAGATAGAAGTGGGCTTATACAACTTGTGTGTGATCCAAAAGATAGCAAAGAAGCACACGAAATAGCCTCGCTAGTAAGGAATGAATTTGTTTTAATAGCCAAGGGTAAAGTCAGAAAAAGAGGAGAAAATCTAACAAATTCTAAGCTAAAAACCGGAGAAATAGAAGTTCTTGTTACAAAATTACTCATAGAAAATGAAAGCGAGACAGTTCCGTTTGATGCTGAAGATGAAACAGTAAATGAAGAGCTAAGACTAAAATACCGATTTTTAGAGCTTAGAAATCCAAAACTTTACAATAATTTTGCACTTCGCTCAAAAGCTTGTATAGCTGCTAGAACTTCTTTAGCTAATATGGGTTTTTTAGAAGTAGAAACACCTATATTAACAAGGGCAACACCTGAAGGTGCTAGGGATTATTTAGTGCCATCTCGCATTCATCAAGGACAGTTTTACGCTCTGCCTCAAAGCCCGCAGCTATTTAAACAATTGCTTATGTGTTCTGGTTTTGATAAATACTTTCAAATAGCTAAATGCTTTAGAGACGAGGATTTAAGAGCCGATAGACAGCCTGAATTTACGCAAATAGATGTTGAAATGAGCTTTTGCACTCAAGAAGATGTGATAAAAAGTGCGGAAATTTTCTTAAAAGATATATTCAAAGCTTGCGATAAAGAAATTCAAATCCCATTCAGAAGAATGCCTTATGATGAGGCTATGGAAAAATACGGTAGCGATAAGCCGGATTTAAGATTTAACTTAGAATTTATAGATGTAGCAGATATTTTTTCAAGGTCAAACAATCAAATTTTTTCAGATATAGCAAAAGATACAAAACAAAATAGAGTAAAAGCTTTAAAAGTTCCAAAAGGCGATACAATTTTTTCAAAAAGACAAATGCAAAAATTTGAAGAATACGTACGCAAATTTGGTGCAAAAGGACTAGCATTTATACAAGTAAAAGAGGACGGTTTAAAGGGACCTCTTTGCAAATTTTTTGATGAAAAAGATTTAGATGAGCTTGTAAAAATATGTGCTTTAGAAGTTGGAGATGTAGTATTTTTTGGTGCAGGTGCTAAGAAAACAGTGCTTGATTATATGGGAAGATTTAGGGTGTTTCTAGCAAAAGAACTAAATATCATAAATGAAGATGAGTTAAATTTTGTATGGATAGTTGATTTTCCAATGTTTGAAAAAAATGATGATGGCACGTATTCGGCTATGCACCACCCTTTTACTATGCCAAAAAACATAGATGAAAAAGATTTAGAAAATATAAAATCCATAGCCTATGATATAGTTTTAAACGGTGTCGAGCTTGGCGGAGGAAGTGTAAGAATTCATAAAAATGAAATTCAACAAAAAGTTTTTAAACTCTTAAATATAGAAAAAGAGGAACAAGAAGAGAAATTTGGCTTTTTACTTGATGCTCTTAAATTCGGAGCACCACCTCACGCAGGTATAGCCATAGGGCTTGACAGGCTTATAATGCTAGTTAGCAAAGCAAGTAGCATAAGGGAAGTGATAGCTTTTCCAAAAACGCAAAGGGCACAATGCTTGATGACAAATGCACCGTCTGAAGTGCCTACTTTAAGTTTAAAAGAATTAGGTATAAAAATAAGGGAGAATTTAAAATGAAAAAATTGTTTTTAATAATAGGCGCACCTGGTAGCGGCAAAACAACTGATGCTAGTATTATAGCAAAGCAAAATGATGATACTACGCATTATTCAACTGGAGATTTATTAAGAGAAGAGGTTGCAAAACAAAGTGAGCTTGGCAAACTTATAGATAGTTTTATATCAAAAGGAAATTTAGTGCCTTTAAACGTAGTAGTAGATACAATAGTATCCGCTTTAAAACAAGCACCAACACAAATAGTCATAATAGACGGATACCCAAGAAGCGTGGAACAAATGCTTGAATTTGATAAGGTCTTAAACTCACAAAATGATGTAAAACTAGAAGCTGTTATTGAGATAAAAGTAAGCGAAGAAACAGCTAGAAATAGAGTTTTAGGCAGATCAAGAGGGGAAGATGACAATGAAGAAGTGTTTAACAACAGAATGAAAGTATATATAGAACCTCTAAAAGAAATTCAAGATTTTTATGCTAAAAAAAATCTGCACTTTGAAATAAATGGAGAAAGAAGCATAGAAGAGATAGTGGCACAAATGCAAGATTTGATAAAACAAATATTAGAAAAGAAAGCATAATGAAGACTTTAAGCTACATAATTAGCACTTTGTTTATAGCTTTAACTTTAATGGAAGCTAAAGAATCTGTATCTACTGTAAATTCTATTGGTAATCTTATCGATAGTTTTATAGAAAAACAGGATTTAAAAAAGCAAAATGTGTATGATATAAGTTCAGAGCTAAACAAAATAGGCTATTTTGAAGATGTGAAAATTTATTTGATAAGCCTTGCTAATCTTACCCCTCCTTATGACAAACTTATCGCCGAAAACAAAGAGCAAGAAAGATTGATTAAAAAATACGAAAATGATATAAAAACAAAGAAAGAAAAATCAAATAAACATTTTGTCTTACTGATAAAAGATAAAAAATTCACAGCCTTAATAGACACTGGTTTTTTGCATACTCAAGACAGTTTAATAAAAGCCCTAAAACAAACCAATACAAATGCAAGCGATATTGACTACTTAATACTAAGTCACGGACACAAAGATCATTTAGGAGGAATTTTAAAAGATAATAAAAATATCTTTTCCAAAGCAAAACTAATAATCGATGAAAAAGAATACACTTGGCTAAAAGAAAGCAAAGATGATCTCGTAAGAAAAAGTGTAGAAGCTTTTGCTGAGCCGATATTCTTAAAAGATGAAAATGAGTTTTTACAGGGAAATTCTGTTAAAATTTCATCTAAAAAAGCTTATGGGCACACTCCGGGTCATAGAATTTTTTTAATAAACGAACAAAAAAAACAAGACTTAAATATATTTTTCATAGCTGATTTGATACATACAAGTTTGCAGGTAAAAAATCCAGATATAAGCATACAATATGATTATGATAAGGATTTAGCAAGAAAAACAAGAAAAAAATTTGCAAAAGAATTTGAGAGTGTATATAACAACATAATCATAGGCTCTCACAGTCCAAGCATTATACATTTTAATAAGTAAGGAGAAATAATGAATTTAGAAAAGATTAAAATTGGAGAAATACCAAACAAAATAAATGCGGTCATAGAAATACCTTATGGCTCAAGCATAAAATATGAGATAGACAAGGACAGCGGTGCAGTTTTTGTAGATAGAGTTTTAGCTGGAGCTATGTATTATCCTGCAAACTATGGTTTTATAGCAAATACATTAGCAGATGATGGAGATCCTGCTGATATTTTAGTGCTTTATGAAAAACCTATACAAGCTGGTGCTGTTATTCCTTGTAGGCTTGTTGGGGTTTTGATAATGGAAGATGAAGCTGGAATGGATGAAAAACTCATAGCTGTTCCCACATCAAAGATAGATCCTAGGTTTGATAATGTAAAAGATATAAAAGACCTTCCACAAAGCACTTTAGCAAAGATAAAAAATTTCTTTGAAACTTATAAGACATTAGAAGCTGGAAAATGGGTAAAAGTGCAAGATTTTAAAGGACTTGATGAGGCTGTTAAGCTTTTAAATTCTTTCATAGAAAAAGCCAAGAAATAAAACTCAAAGCACAATTTTTGTGCTTTTTATGTATGAGGAGTTTATATGAAAAACATAGTATTTCACGCCGGTGGTTTTGGCGATCTTTTTGTATGCTTTAAAGCACTTTACTCTACAAAGTGCTTATATCCTGATTATAAACTTATTCTTTTTATAAATAATTTTCAAGATAAAGATTTTCTAAAAAATATAAGCTTCTTAGATGAAGTTTTCTTTTTTAACGATTTTTTCGCTGATTTAAAAAAACTAAATCCGGATATTTTTATATCAGTTAGGAGATCCTCTACTTTTTTTAAAGAACTAAAAAGGCTTAATTTAAAAAAGTTATAGTTTTTCCACATTTTGTAAGCGTAACGTCTTCTTATTTTCACACTCCAAGATTATTTTTTAGATCTAAACTTCATATGAGCGAGATAAATTTGAAATTAGTAAAAGCTATAGATGAAAAGCACTACGAGCAAAATATAAATAAGATAAATTTTTCAAACTTAAAAAACTGTCTTCCATACAAAAGCGAATTAAGCGATGCATTTTTTAATAAACTAGATAATAAATATGAAAAAATCATAGCTATAAACCCTTTCTCAAATTGCTCAGAAGGTGTTGGCAATAACTTTTTGCCAAGACAGTGGATAAATTTAGCACAAAATCTAGCTTTAACTTATCCTAAATATTTATTCGTTCTTTTGAATTTTAAACACAATACCTTGCAAATAAACATAGATGAAAGCAAAAATTTAAAAAGCTTTGTGAATGATGAAAGTATCGCTTCTTTGTTTTATTTTTCTTCCAAGCTTGATTATCTCATATCAATTGATACAGGGCAAGTTCATGTATGCGATATATTGCAAGTGCCATCTTTAGTGCTAATACGCAAGGTGGTTGCCAATAGATATGCTAACGGCTCTTATGCAAGCGATGGGGGGGGGGCTTTGCTATATGATAAATTCGTACTTCAAGACTGTTGGCAAAAAGAGTATAGAAAAACATATGCAAACTTTTGCAAAAAAGCCTTTGCTGCGATAGACAAACTGTGATTTTGTCTAATTTATAAACCTAAAATAAAAAATGCAAAAAAGTTCATCAAAATACAGCTTTTACGCTCTTATTTAATAATTTGCTACTTTGCGTAACCTGTTTTTTTTTTTTTTTGATTTTTGCTAAAAATTTAATAAAAACTTATTAAAAACTATGCAAAGATTGATAATAAAATATTATCAAAAGGAGAAAAAATGAGTTCCGCAAAGCCTATTAGGTGGTTTACCTTCATAGTTTTAGTTATCGGTGGAGGCACGGTTTTTAAGCTCTCCTCACTTAAAGATGCCTTTTATGTGCCTATGCAAGAATTTATGAATTTAAGCAATACCCAAATAGGCCTAGCCCTCTCGGTCTATGGCATAGTGCAAACGGTGGGAAATTTCGCCTCCATCTACATCGCCGATAGGTTTTCAAAAAAGATTTTGATACCATTTTCTTTGATTTGCGTTGGACTTATAGGCTTTTATATCGCTTCTTTTCCTAGCTTTTATGGGATATTAATCGCTTGGGGGCTTTTGTCTTTATTTGGCGAGGTGGTGTATTGGCCTGTTTTACTTAAGGCTATTCGTTTGCTTGGAGATTCCACCCAACAAGGCAGGCTCTTTGGCTTTTTAGAAGCTGGTCGTGGCGTAGTTGATACCATAGTTGCCTTTTCAGCTTTAGGAATTTTCGTGCTTTTAGGCTCTGGTGCTGGAGGATTAAAGGCTGCCATAATCTTTTATAGTCTTTGTGTTATCGTGGCAGGGGTTTTGGCATATTTCTTACTAGAAGATGATAAGATAAATACCACAGATGAAAAAGGTAATGAAATTAGCAAAAACAAAGCCGCTTGGCAAGGCGTGATGAAAGCGATTAAAACGCCTGAAATTTGGATAGTTTCTCTAACTATCTTTACTATCTACTCTATTTACTGCGGACTTATTTATTTTGTGCCTTTCTTAAAGGATA
This sequence comes from uncultured Campylobacter sp., assembly GCF_944323605.1. Taxonomy (GTDB): domain Bacteria; phylum Campylobacterota; class Campylobacteria; order Campylobacterales; family Campylobacteraceae; genus Campylobacter_D. The sequence goes on along the minus strand of NZ_CALUTC010000004.1, from coordinate 88,178 downwards.
TTTATGGTATGCCTGTGGCTTTAGCAGGAGCGTATGGCATTATCAATCAATACACCCTAAAGCTTGTTGGAGGACCAATTGGAGGGTATTGTGCGGATAAGGTCTTTCACTCCTCAACTAGATACTTAAGATTTGCTCTTATTTTGGCTGCTCTTGCTATGCTTATCTTTGTTTTTATGCCGCACGAAAGCCTAAATATCTATCTTGGTATGTGCTTAACCCTAGGCTTTGCCGCCATAGTCTTTACGATGAGAGCGACCTTTTTTGCTCCTGTTGATGAGATACAAATGCCTAGAGAAATCAGCGGTGCGGCTATGAGTATAGCCTGCATCTTTGGTTACTCGCCACAGCTTTTTTGCTTTGCACTTTACGGCTTTATCATAGATACTTATGAAGGGATTCTAGGCTATAAGATAGTCTTTAGCATAATGGGCTTTTTTGCTCTGTGTGGAATTTTAGTAAGCACTTATCTTTTAAAAAGAATTAAAAGCAAACAAGCACAGCTAGCTTAAGGAGAAACAATGAAACTAGGCTTAGAAACAGAAAGTATGCATCTTTGGTTTCAAAACCATAAAATGGACATCTTTTCCTTTTGTGATTTTGCTAAAGAGCTAGGACTTGATGGAGTGATTATAAACATCATAAAAGATTACGGGCTTGATGAAAACTGGGGCTGTCTTGGAAGTGATGAGGAGGAGCATTTAAGTAAGCTAAGACAAAAGCTTGATGAGTATGCTTTTTACTGCGAGATAGACGCAAAAGGCTTTGAGCTTGCTAAATTTCAAAAGATAGCTAGGGTTTGTAAGGCACTAAATGCAAAAATTATAAGAAGCTATGTGCCTCTAACGGATAAAAGCAAAAAAGTAAAAAGTGCTAGTGAGGGAGCGTATGATGATTCTAAAATTCACGCTTCTTTTGATAAGGAGGAGTTTTTAGCAAGTGCTAAGCAGATAAAGGAGCTAATTCCTCTTTTAGAGGAAAATGATTTGTATCTAGCTATAGAAAATCACGAGTATCAAAGTTCGCAAGATTTGCTTGATTTATTAGCTCTTATCAAGCACCCTAGAGTTAGGCTTTTGTTTGACTTTGGAAATTCTATGATGGCTTTTGAAGAGCCTGTGAAAGCCTGTGAAAATATGTCTAAGTTTATCATAAGCACACACGCAAAGGATCATATAGTTTTTGCTGAAGATGGGCAAAATTATGTTTGCGGTGTGCCTTTAGGAGAGGGCAATATCAATATAAAAGCCCTCCTTCAAATCCTTAAAAAACAAGGCTTAGAAAGGATAAACATAGAGCAGTGCTATCCTTACTGTGCTACTTTTAAAAGAGAGCTAGGCTGCGGGGGTGTAAGTGAATTTAAAGGAGCTTTTAAGCTTGAAAAGCCTTTGTTTGATGAGCTTAAGGCAATGCAGTATTACTACCCTCAAGAAGTGAGCAAAGAGATTTTAGAAAAACTTTTAAACTTGCAAAAAGAAGGTGTTATAAAAAGCGTAAAATATATACAAAAGTTGCTATGATAAACTATCTTGGCAGCTGTTTTTTTATGCTTTTGTTTATGTCAAGAACTATATTTTCGTATTTTTCTTGTATGTCTTTATACCCTGTCAAAATGCTTTCATTTAAATCTCTGAATGGATAAATTTTAAAATTTTTATCGTTTTTATCCCTATATGTGTAACTTAGCTCAAAACCAAAATCCCTTATCTTAGGCTTATCTTCTTTTTTCTCAAATACAACCCCGACCAAAAGCCCTACTCTTTTTTCAAGCTCATTTTGTGCTGAAAGCAAATTACCCAAAGAATAAATAACCAAAGTATCATTTATAAATTCTATAGGTGCTATGAAATGAGAATGTGTGCCTATAATAACATCAACGCCTAAAGATGATAAAAATTTAGCTAAATCTCTTTGCTCTTTATTAGGTTTAAAAATATATTCATCTCCCCAATGCATAGAAACCAAGAGCAAATCAACCTTTTTCCTTATCCTTTTTATATCTTTTTCTATCTCTTTTTTATCTATCAAAGAAACTAAATAGGGCTTATTACTGGGCAAATTATGTCCATTAATTCCGTATGTATAAGCTAATAAAGCGATTTTAATACCATCTATCATAAAAAATTTAATTTCATTCTTGTCTTCATTTGAGATATAAGAGCCTGCGTAAAGTGTGGAATTTTGTTGTCGCCAAAAATCCAAAGAAGACAAAACGCCTTTTTCTCCTTTATCTAAACTATGATTATTTGCTAAAGATACGAGATTAAAACCAATATTTGTCATATTTTTACCAAATTCTTTAGGAGAATTAAAATTAGGATAAGTGCTTATACCAAGCTCTTTGCCACCCAACAAACTTTCTTGATTATAAAAGGCTAAATCGTAAGAAGCTACAAGCTTAGAAAGATGAGTTAGCATTTTTGAAAAATCATAGCTTGAATTTTTTTCTACAATTTGTGCATCATTATAAACTCTGCTATGAATCAAGGCATCTCCAGCCATTATAATACTTAGTGAATTTAAATCCTGTTTTGAATATGTGAAAGTCAAAAATAAAAAAAATAGTAAAAAATATCTCACAAAAAACCTCTTGTGAGAATATTTTTAATAATAATCAGAAAAAGTATAAACATACCTTAGCATAGGATTAAACACCTGTTTTCCCTCTTTGCCAGTGCTTGAATTTAAAGTATGATACTCAAAAGGCACTCTAAATGCGAGCTCTAAAGAATGTGCATCATTAAAAGCTGCTCTTAGACCAAAATTTAAATAAGTATCAAGGCTTGTTGTGTTCCAAAAAGTAAAACCTAAATTTAGCCCAACAAATGCCCCATAAGAGGTGTATCCACGGTTTATAAAATTATATAAAAAATCCACATTTGCACCCAGATGATAATACGAGCCAACATTTCCGGCGTGACTTGGAAGTCCATTCATCCAATCATACAAAAAATTTCCATAAACTCTAATACCCATATTTTCATTAAAGAAAAGCTTATGTCCTAGTATGAAATGCAAATTTAAATTATCCCCATTTGCATCTTGAGGCTTTATATTTACAGAAGCATATCCTAAACCTCCACCAAAATAAAACCCATCAACCTCAGCCTTAGCAAAACTAAACAATGAAAAATAAAGTAAAAATGCTATAAAAATTTTTTTCATAAAACAAACCTTTCAAAAATAATAATTTTACCATAGTCTAGTTAATATTAAAAACGGAACGCATTTTGCTTTTTGTTTTGCTAAAGTTTAGTTAGGGGAAAAATTTATGATAAAAAAACTAAGTATCATAGTTTTTATATTGTTTTTGCTTGGAATTTTTGTATTTATATTTATTGAAAAAAAAGAAAATACGCAAAATAATGAAATTCAAAAAAATGAGATCAATAAAACAGAAACTAATAAAAGCATAAATACTATCAAAGAAAAAAATGAAAGCAAAAAGCTTACAAAAGGTTTATTTGCTGATTATGAAAAGAATTTAGAAGATGAAGTTTATATGAATTTTGAAACAAATCATAGCTCAAACATACAAGAAGATAAAATAAGACAAAAAACACAAGAATTAAAAATACCAGATATAAATTTTAGCATAACAAAAAAGGAATTTTATAGACCTGATATAAATTTAACTTTAAATTTAGAAAAAAAAGAAAGTAAAAAACTTATAAAAAAAGAGCATTCTAACGCAAAACTAGCCATAATCATAGATGATATGTCCTCAAAAGAGCAAGTAAAAGCACTAAAAAATACCGGATTAAAACTGATACCTTCATTTTTTCCAAGCTCTAAAAATCACCCTTACACAAAAGAGTATGCAAAAGAATTTGACTTTTTTATGGTGCATTTACCTTTAGCAGCTTTGAAATTTAAAAATGAAGAGATACAAACCTTAAAACCAAACCACACGCAAGAATTTATAAATAATAAAATAGCACAGATAAAAAATGATTTTAAAAATTTGAAATTTGTAAATAACCACACAGGAAGCTTATTTACAAGCGATAAAGAAGCTATGATAAAGCTTTTTAAGGCATTTGACAACTTTGAACTCATCTTTGTAGATTCTCTTACAACAGGAGCTAGTAAGGCAAGAATTTTAGTAAAAGATTTTAATCAAACATACATAAGAAGAGATATATTTTTAGATAATAAAGATGAAATTTTTTACATAAAAAAACAGATAGCTAAAGCAGTAAATTTAGCCAAAAAAAATGGTTTTGCAATCGCAATAGGTCATCCTAGAAAAAATACATTCAAAGCTTTAATCCAAAGTAAAAATTTGCTTGATGAAGTAGAATTAGTATATTTAAGTGAAATTTATGGATATAATTAAAAACATACCACAAGAGCTTTTAAAGCTTAAAAATCCGCCAAAAGAGCTTTATTTTAAGGGAAATTTAGACTTGCTTTATAAACCCAAAATCGCAATTATAGGCTCAAGAAGAGCTACAACTTATACGAAAAATTGCGTTTTAAAACTCGCCTCTATGCTAAAAGACGCTGGTATAGTTGTAGTAAGCGGAGGTGCAATAGGTGTTGATATACAAGCTCATATAGCTTCATTTCCAAATACCATAGGAATTTTTGCAAATGGACTTGATGAAATTTATCCCAAAAATAATGAAAAAATTATAAAGCAAATATACGAAAATGCTCTTGCCATAAGTGAAAATAAGGCAAATTATAAGGCAAAACCTTATGATTTTTTGCTTAGAAATAGGCTTATAATAGCACTTAGTGATGTTGTAGTCATAGCTCAAGCGGACTTAAAAAGTGGCTCTATGCAAAGTGCTAGACTTTGTAAGGAGATGAAAAAAAGACTGTTTGTTTTACCACAAAGAATCTTTGAAAGTGATGGCACAAATTTACTACTAGCAAAAAATGAAGTAGAGCTTATAACGGATTTTACAGCTTTTGTAAGAATGTTTTCCTGTGTCAAAGAAAAAGAAAGTGATGATTTTTTAGAATTTTGCAAAAAAGAAAATTCTGTGGATAAAATATTTGCCAAATTTGGAAACTTGCTCTACGAATATGAGCTTCTTGGTAGGATAGAAATAAATGGCACAACTGTAAGGCTCTTGTGATGAACGCTCTAGCACTTGATATAGGTTTAAAACGCATAGGTATAGCACTTTGCATAAATAAAAGCGTTGTCATACCTTTAGATGCCGTATTTAGAAAAAACAGAGAACAGGCTAGTTTAGAAATAAAAAAAATTTTAGAAGAATACAAAATTTCACTTCTACTAGTGGGTTTGCCAAAAGGATTTTCCAGTGAGGATGAGATGCAAAAAAGAATCAAGCATTTTGTATCCCTTCTTGACTTTAAAGAGGAAATAAAATTTGTAGATGAAAGCTTTAGTAGCAAAAGAGCCGCTGAAATTAAAACAAAAAAAAGTAAGAAAAAAGATGGCAAAACAGACTCCTTAGCAGCGTATTTGCTTTTGAAAGATTACTATGCTTTATGATTTAGAAAATGAACTAAAAAATATTTACACAGTAGATGAACTTGAAAAAATAAAATCATCTTTAAAAAATGACAAAAAAGCTTGTGTTTTTTTAAATAAAATAAAATGCTCTAATAAGGAGCTTGAGGATATTTTTAAAAAAGAAAATATAAAATTTAAAAAACTAGATAAATACTGCTACGAGATAGATGAAAAAAGCAAAGCTAGTCAAAGCGTAGCTTTTAAACAAGGGCTTTTTTATATACAAAATTTTTCCTCTTATCTTTGTGCTAAAAATTTAAATGTTAGTAAAAACGATACTGTGCTAGATATGTGTGCAGCTCCGGGTGGAAAAAGTATAAATCTAGCAAATTTTATGGATAATGAAGGGTATTTATCCTGTGTAGAACTTAGTAAAGATAGATTTTTTAAACTTAAAAATAATTTACAAAATTATGGTGTTAAAAACGCAAGAATTTTTTGCAAAAATGCACTAAGCATAGGAAAAATTTGCCCTTTAAAATTTGATAAAATTTTACTTGACGCACCTTGTTCGAGCTTTTCAAAACTTGGTTTTAGCATAAAAAGAAATAAAAAAGATATAAAAAATATAGCCAAACTTCAAAAAAAACTTTTACACTCGGCATTAAATGCTCTTAAAATAAATGGGGAATTAATATATAGCACATGCACTTTTACAAAAGAAGAAAATGAAGAAGTTATAGAAAATGCTTTAAATTCTAAATTTAAAATAGAAATTTTAAATCTTGATTTAGATATCTTAGAAAGCAAAAAAGCTATTATAGGCGAAAATTCATTAGCAAGAAGAATAATAGGAAATGACTTCGCACAAAGTTTTTTTATATGTAAAATAAGAAAAAATGGGTAAAATTAAGCTTTGTTTTTGATTGTTTTGTTATAATTTTGCTTTTAAAAATATACCAATCAGGAGGTCAAAATGGCTTTGGATTCGGCTAAAAAGTCGCAAATTATTTCTAAATTTGCTAGAAAAGAAAATGACACAGGTTCTACTGAAGTGCAAGTTGCTCTACTTAGTGCTAGAATTGCCGAGCTAACAGAGCATTTAAAGATATTTAAGAAAGATTTTTCTTCTCGTTTAGGTCTTTTAAAAATGGTAGGAAAAAGAAAAAGACTTTTAAATTACCTAAAGAAAAAAGACTATGCAAAATACAGCAAGCTAATAAACGATTTAAATCTAAGAGATAAATAATTTGGTATCGCTAGATACCAAATTTAAACTATTTTTACATTTTAAAACACTTCTTTTTATATAAGCAAAGTAAGTTCTTTATAAAAAAAATATGCTAAAATTCTCTTTTAAATTTTTAGGTATATATTATGGAATTTGAATTTTTATATATAGTTTGTATGTTTATAGGAATTATTTCTGGTATGGCATCTGGTATATTTGGTCTTGGAGGCGGCATTGTGATAGTGCCTATCTTGCTGACTTTTAACCTAAGCTCTCATACAGCTGTTGCTATGTCTGTTTTACAAATGATTTTTGCATCTAGTTTTGGCTCTTATATAAATTACAAAAAAAAGAATTTAGATTTAAAAGATGGAGTTTTTGTCGGTCTTGGCGGACTTTTTGGGGCAAGTTTTAGCGGAGAATTTATCAAAATGCTATCAGATACTAGCTTAAATGCTGTATTTTTGTGTATAAATATTATATTTTTTATAAAATTTGTATTTAGCTTTAAAACAACTGTTAAAGAAAGTCAAAGAAGTGAAAATTTCAAAAAATTTATTTTATTTTGTGCTGGTGCCATAACCGGACTTTTTGCAATATCACTTGGCATAGGGGGAGGCTTGCTTATAACTCCTATACTTGCTTATTTTCTTGGATACGATACAAAAAAAACAGTTTGCATTTCTTTATTTTTTATCATATTTGCATCTATAGCCGGAACTTTTTCTTTTTTTAGACAAGGATATATAAGCGAAAAGGTATTAATAGGAGGAATTTTAATAGGCATATCATCTATGCTTGGCGTATTTTTAGGTATAAAACTAATGGAAAAAATAAAATTAAAATCGCACAGAAATGCCCTTATTGTAGTATATATAGCAAGTATTTGTATGACGGCAAATGCTTTATTTAAGAAGTTAAATTTTTATTAACTTGTATCAAAGGAATAAAATGCAAAATGATATTATAAAAATAATAGGTGCAAGAGAAAATAATCTAAAAAACATAAATTTAGAACTTCCAAAAAATAAACTAATAGTATTTACAGGACTTTCAGGCTCTGGAAAATCAACTCTAGCCTTTGATACACTATACGCAGAAGGTCAAAGAAGATATATAGAAAGTCTAAGCTCTTATGCTAGGCAATTTTTAGATAGGGTGGCAAAGCCCGATATAGATAAGATAGATGGATTAACACCAGCCATAGCAATAGATCAAAAAACCACCTCGAAAAATCCACGTTCAACAGTTGGAACAATCACTGAAATATATGATTATCTAAGACTTTTATATGCTAGGATTGGAAAACAACACTGCCACAACTGCGGCAAGGAAATTTCAAGTATGAGTGCTAGTGATATAGTAAATGAAATTTTAAAACTTCCAAAAGGTGCTAAAATAATAATATATTCTCCTCTAGTAAGGGAAAAAAAAGGAACTTATGTAGATTTGCTAGACAATCTTAGAAATAAAGGCTATGTAAGAGCACAGATAGATGGCGTAACAGTAAGGCTTGATGAGGATATAGAATTATCTAAAACCAAAAAACACAGCATAAAACTTATCATAGATAGACTTGAGATAAAAGATGATTTATTATCAAGACTTGCAAGCGATGTGGAAAAAGGCTTGGAAGAAAGCTTTGGAGAGCTTGAAATAGAAGTTTTAAATGCAGATGAACTTGGAATTTCAAAACATTTTCACTACAGCGAACATAATGCTTGTTTTGATTGCAAGCTATCTTTTGTGCCGATCGAACCTCTTAGTTTTTCTTTCAACTCGCATAAAGGTGCTTGTGAAAGTTGCGATGGTCTTGGAATTCGCTATAGCATAGATTTAAAAAAAATAATAAATGAAAATTTAAGCTTAGAGCAAGGTGCAATTAAGATAATGAGCGGTTTTCACAGAGCGTATTATTATAAATTTTTACTAGCTTTCTGTGAGCAAAATAATATAAAAACAAAAATTCCATTTAATGAGCTAAAAGAAGATGATAAAAAGCTTATACTGTATGGAAATGCTAAGGAAATAGACTTTTTGTGGAAGAGACATAGGCTTAAAAGGGTTTTTGAAGGTGTGGTGAAAATAGCGTATGATATTTTAAAAGATGAAAAAGATTTAAGTGATTATATGAGTGAAAAAATTTGCAAAGACTGTCAAGGGCATAGGCTTAGACCTGAAAGTCTGGCAGTAAAGGTGGCAAATAAAAATTTAGGTGAAATTTTGGATATGAGTATAGAAGAGTGTGTAAATTTTTTCAATAAAGAAAACAATTTTTCTTATCTAAGCAAACAAAATACTCTCATAGCAAAACCTATACTAAAAGAAATAAATGAAAGATTGTTTTTTCTTAACGATGTAGGGCTTGGATATTTAAGTCTTGGAAGAGACGCAAGAACTATAAGTGGTGGAGAAGCACAAAGGATAAGGATAGCCTCTCAAATAGGTTCTGGATTAAGCGGTGTTATGTATGTTTTGGACGAGCCTAGCATAGGACTTCACGAAAGAGACACTCAAAAACTCATAAAAACATTAAGAAATTTAGAACAAAAAGGCAATACTCTAATAGTAGTAGAACACGACAAAAAAACCATACAAAATGCGGATTATATAGTAGATATAGGTCCTAAAGCTGGAAAATTTGGTGGAGAGGTTGTATTTGCAGGAACTTACAAAGAACTTTTAAAAAGCAAAAGTGAGACTGCTCTTTATATGAGTGGAAAAAAAGATATAAAGCAGCTAAAAAATAGAAAGCAAAATGAATGGCTAGAACTTAAAAACGTAAATATAAATAATATAAAAAAACTAAATGTTAAATTTCCGCTTTCAAATTTGGTTGCTATTACTGGGGTTTCTGGCTCTGGAAAAAGCTCATTAATACTTCAAACACTACTTCCTTTCGCACAAGAAGCTTTAAATCACGCAAAAAAAATAAAAAAGATAGGAAATGTAGAAATAAATGGGCTTGACAAGCTAGATAAGGTAATTTATCTGGATCAAAGCCCTATAGGAAGGACACCTAGATCCAATCCTGCCACATATACAGGAACTATGGACGAGATAAGAAATCTTTTTGCCTCCACAAAAGAAGCAAAAATGAGAGGATACAAAGCTGGTCGCTTTTCTTTTAATGTTAAAGGTGGAAGATGTGAAAAATGTGCAGGAGATGGGGAAATAAAAATAGAAATGCATTTTTTACCCGATATTATGGTGCTTTGCGATGCGTGTGCTGGAAAAAGATACAACGAAGCGACGCTTGAGATAAGATATAAAGGAAAAAATATAGCTGACATACTTTCTATGAGCATAACTGAAGCTTATGACTTTTTTAGCTCTGTTCCTAAGATAAAACAAAAACTTGATACCTTGATGAAAGTTGGGCTTGATTATTTAAGTCTTGGGCAAAATGCTACAACACTAAGCGGTGGAGAAGCACAAAGAATAAAACTAGCAAAAGAATTAAGCAGAAGTGATACAGGAAAAACGCTTTATATACTTGATGAGCCTACGACGGGATTGCATTTTGAAGATGTAAATAAATTAGTTTGTGTTTTGCAACATTTAGTTGATTTAGGAAATTCTATCTTTGTCATAGAACACAACTTAGATGTTATAAAAAATGCTGACTATATCATAGATATGGGACCTGAAGGTGGGATAAAAGGGGGCAAGATAATAGCCACAGGCAATGTAGAAAAAATAGCTAAAGAACATAAAAAAAGCGGGTCTTACACGGGGTATTTTTTAAATTTGGAGTTAAATGCTAAATAATTACTGTTTTTCATTTATTAATGAATTAAATTTTTTAATAAAATCCATAGGATCAACCTGTGTGCCTCCAGCAAAGATACCAAAATGAAGGTGTGCTCCGGTTACTCTACCACTATCTCCGCTTAAAGCTATAACATCTCCTTTTCTTACTCTTTGACCGGGTTTTACTTTTATTTCAGAAAGGTGATAATACTGGGAAAAAATTTTAAATCCGTGATCTATAATAACAGAACCACCAGCATAATACCTATCCTTTGCTAGTCTTACTATGCCCGAATTCGCCGCTACAATAGGAGTGCCTACCTTTGCTCTAAAATCAGTGCCAGAATGATAGCTTGCTAGGGTATTGTTAAAGATTCTAGCAGTGCCAAATTCACTTGTTATAGCAGAATCAAGAGGCTTTATAAATTCCCCATCATATAAAAGCTCATCAGTAAATGTAGCATAAATTTGATTTGCCTCATTTATTTCTTTTCTTATCCTTTCTTGAACTTCTTTTGGCGGCTTTATTTTATTTCTTGCAACAGTTAATTTTTCAACCTTATAGCTGCCTTCCACGCCTAAAAGGTGATATTTTTTAACCTCTCCATCAGCATAAAACGCAGATACAACAGCTTCTTTTATAGGCTTTCTATAAGATGAGCTAAAAATTAAAATTACTTTATTATCATCTTTTGGGTGCAGCATAAACCTTTGCTTTTTATCTTTTTTATCTAAGTTACTCTTGCTCTCTATCTTTTCAAGCCCTTTCTTACCAAATTCTAAAATAACAGCCTGTCCCTTGCTGATATTAAGATCTTGTGCTAAAAGAGGTAAAGCAAAAAATAAAAATACTAACCATTTCATAAACTTATCTCCTTTATATCAGCCACAGTCAAAAAAGCATTGTATATGCTCTGTATCAGTGCCAATCTATTGTTTTTTATCTTTTCATCATCTACATTTATCATAATTTTATCAAAAAAAGTATCTATTTGAGGTTTTAAGGCAAAAAGAGAACGTAAAAGCTCATAACTAGGTAAAGTCAAATCACAAGCTTTAAAGGCATTAAACAAATCTTTTTCTTCCTTTTCCTTAAGCAATTTTTCATCAAGCACCCTACTTTCGCTATCTTTGATTATATTAGATAGTCTTTTAAATGTATCAAAATAAGAGAAAAAGTCTTTATCAGAGCTTAATTTAAGCAATGCTTTTATGCTACTGTCTATATGAACTATATCATAAGTTCTTAATGAAGCCTTTATGAAAGAGGCATTTGCGTCATACAAAGAATAAAGTCTTTCTAAAATAAAATTTAGTAAAATTTTAATATCAAAATCCTTATACAAAAAGGAGATATTTTTTAAAAGCTCGTCCAATCTAAAAGAAGCCCCTAAGTTTATAAGTATCTTTAAAACACCAAGAGCAGCTCTACGAAGTGCGTAAGGATCTTTAGTGCCACTTGGAATTTGATTTATAGAAAAAAGACACATCAAGGTATCTAATTTATTAGATAGAGCGACAATGCTAGTAAATTTGGTGCTTGGAAGAGAATCTTTTTCTGATTTTGGCATATATTGCTCTAATATAGCAAGGCAAATTTCATCTTTAAAGCCCTGTTTTTTGGCATAATGATAGCCTATAACACCTTGCAATGAAGTAAATTCATAGACCATTTGTGTGGCTAAATCTGATTTTGAGTATTCTATGGCGTCTAATATATCTTTTTCATCTAGTCCTGCATAAATTTTACAAAGCACTTTTGCTATTTCTTTCTCCCTTTGAACCTTATCATAAATAGTTCCTAAGCCTTCAAAATACGATATGATTTTAAGCTTTTCAACACACAAACCGCTCTTTAAATCATTTTCATAAAAAAACACAGCATCGCTAAGTCTAGCTCTTAAAACCCTTTCATTGCCATTAATAATCTGTGAATAATCCTCACATACAGCATTGCTAACAAAGACAAAGTTATTAGTGAAGGCACCGTTTTTAAAAACAGAAAAATACCGTTGATTTTCACGCATAGAATCTATAATCACTTCACTAGGTAAGATTAAAAAATCCTCCTCAAAGCTACCTAACAAAGCATTTGGATACTCTGTTATAGCTACAACCTCATCTAATAAATCCTTATCTTCTTTGATTTTGATATTATGTTTTTGCTCTAATTCTTTAAAATCATTTAAAATTTTTTCTCGTCTTTTTTCTTGATTTAATATAACAAAATTCTTTTCTAATAAATTAAAATAATCATTAACACCATCTATATGAAATGCTTCATAAGAAACAGTCCTATGCACAAAAGTTCTTTTTGCACTTCTTATACCATAGCAACAAATATCTACAAGCTCATCATCTAAAATACAAAGCAAATTTCTTATAGGTCTTATAAAATGAAAATCGCCTTTACCCCAACGCATACTCTTACCAAAACTAAGAGAATCTAGAAAGTTACTTATCATTTCTTCTAATAAATTCTTACTGTATTGACCCTCTACTTCCTTTTGATAATATAAAACCTCTTTGCCTTTTACAAGTTTAAAAGAAAGCTCATCTTCGCTAATCCCTGCTTTTTGCAAAAAAGAAAGTCCAGCCTTTGTTAAAATCCCATCTTTAAAAGCTAAATCTTTAGGAGCACCTATAAATTCTAATTTTTGTTTTTCTTGTTTTTTGGCAAAATTATCGTGGTATAAAACAAGCCTTCTTGGAGTATAAAAAAAGTTAAAATTGCTTTTTAATTTGTATTCTTCTAAAATTTTATTCCACTTTTTAGGTATATTGTCTAACTCTTTTAAAAGCGGTATAGCTGGTAATTCTTCAACTAAAATTTCTATAAGCAATGAGCCGTTCATATTGTGCCTTTTTGTATTTTAAAACTGTTATTGTAGCACAAAATCTTAAAGCTAAGCACCCAAAAGGTGCTTATAAAAATAGTTTTTAGAATTTCTTTTTATTAGTATCTTCTAGTATATTGCTAGCTATGCTATTAACACTATCAGAAATATTTGCAGAATCATTTGCTATTCTTACGTTTTCTCTTGTTATGCTTTCTATATTGGCTACAGCGTCATTTATTTGAGTGATACCAGCAGTTTGCTCTTTGATACTTTCTGCCATATCATTAATGCTTTGCACAAGCAAATTGATATTAGCACCTATTTCGCCTAATGATTTTTGAGTTTTTTCAGCAAGTTGTCTTACTTCATCAGCAACAACAGCAAAACCACGTCCGTGTTCTCCCGCACGAGCCGCTTCTATAGCTGCATTTAAAGCTAAAAGATTTATTTGCTCTGCAATATCGCCTATTATGCTAGTTATGCTTTTAATTTCCTCGCTTTGGGCTATAACATCTGTTGTTTTTTGTGATACATTTTGCATAGAAGATGTTATCTCCTCTAGTGCAGCGGCACTCTCTTCAAGTGCTGAAGCTTGAGAATTAGAGCTATTTTGTAAGGCAGAAACTGCTTCTTGAAGTTTCGTGCTATCTCCAACTAAAAGGTTTGCAAATTCGCTTGACTGTTTTAGCATTTTTACTATTTCATCACCAAGTGCATTAGTAGTAGTTTCAACAGCTCCCTTTGCATTATTAATCTTTGCTGTAAAGTCAAGCATTTTGTAACTATCAAAAACCTTTTGAATTTCATTCATATTAGATCCAATTTTTTGCTGTAAAATATCAAGCATTCTATTAAGAACATTTTTTAATTCTATTAACTGTGGATTCTTAGGATTTGCTGAAATTCTAGCTGTTAAATCGCCATTTTCTATCATATGAACAGTATCCACGCTTTGAGACACCGCTTGTTTATCTTGCTCAAGTCCAAGCCTTATACCTTCTATATTTTGATTTATAGCAGTTGCGATTTGTCCAAATTCATCTTTTGTTTTAACTTGTATAGGTGATAATGTTTGCCTTTTGTGATTTAATAAATCAAAAAAGGACATAAGTCCTTGAGTTATGCTCTGTAAAGGTTTTAAAGATCTTGATATTAATATCTTAACCAAAAACACAGATATCAAAATAGCTATAAGACCTGTTATAGATGTAGAAATAAGCTGTTCTTTTACCTTATCTGTATATAAAGATGCTAAAGTGGTAACACAAGCTTTAAAATTTTGATTTAGGGTATTAGTACACATAACTGCTTGTTCAACACCAGCATCATCTTTTGCATAATACAAGAAGTCAGTAACTTTTTCATCTAAAATTCTTGGGTCCTTATTAAAAGCAGAAGCTATAGACTCGCTAAAAGCATCTTTTTTCAAAATTTTGCTTTCATCTTCGTGAAACATATAAGAACCGTCCACATGAAGAACAAAGGAATGAGAAGTTGCAGACTTTCCGAAGGCTAAAACATTTCTAGAAAATTCATCTAGCTCAAAATCTCCTCCGACAACACCCACAAAATTTCCGTTGTGTATTATAGGTGCTGAGTAAGTCATCTCAAATTTTTGAGAATCAAATGAAACATAAGGATCGCTAACCACGATCTTACCAGCTTCTTTTGCCGCCTTATACCATCCTCTATTTACAGTATCATAGCCTACGGATTTGTTTTTAATATTTCCATTTGACTGATATGAATTTTCAGAACTATCTATAGCTATGTAAGCAAGTGAAAAATTTGATGATCTTTGTAAAAGTTTAGACATATTTAAAAAATTAGCAGGAGCATAATTTTGATAGTTTTCACCAATCAATTCAGCAGTTTGTATAACAGCGTTTCTTCTTTGATTTCCATACACATTAAGAACATCTGTAACGTCCATTAAAGTTTTATGTTGGATAGCTGATAAATTCTCATATACAGAAGCTCTCACATTTATATATGAAACTACGCTCACAGCAAATAACAAAATAACAAATAACAAAGCAACTAATATGGATAATTTCGAGGAAACTGAATTCTTCATAATATACAACCTTTTTGTTTAAAATTTTGTCGTAAAAAAGAGAGAATATTGTATTTAAATTAATATTAAATTTGACTTAATATTAATTATTTTTATAATAATTTATTATTAAAAAGCAAAAGAAATAAAGTTTATTCTAAAATTTCTAAACTTATCTCCTCTTTATTTTTGATGAGTTTTATATCTACAAGATTTAAATTTGACGGTAATTTTTTTAACAAGTCCTTGTTATCTTGAATCTTATTTTGAGCTAAAATTCTTAACAAAAGCCCCCTATAAGCTTTAGCAAAATGGCTTACCGTTTTGCCATTTTTAATAAATTTGTAAGTATAAAATTTTTTATCTATTTTATAAAATTTTTCGTAGAAATTCGCTCTTAAATCTATAACATCTTCGTCTTTTAAAAAATCATCTAATGCTTTTTTAAAGTGTATTTTGTAAAAATTTTCTAAAGAGATTGTTCCTATTTTTGAGCCTTGTTTTAATCTATAATTTGGTATTTTATCAGAAGCTAGTATAGGTCCTAAAAGGTTTGAAAATATCACTGTATTTTCTCTAACATATTTTTTTGACAATTCGTCTAAGCTTGGAAAATCAAGATATTCATAAGCTACTCCGCTGTATCTTTGTATAGCTTCGCAACTACCTTGCAAAAATATATCTTTTTTGAAAGAAAGCACCTCATTTTCATTCTTTAATTCAAAAAAAGCTTTCAATTCATCTAAGTTGGAATTTTTTATAAAGTCATTATAAGCATTTAAAATTTCAAGTCTTTTTGAAAAAAGTTCTTTAAATATAAGAGAATTTTCATCCAGCGGGGCATTATCGCAAAAGGAATTTTTAGCCTCGCTTGGAGAAAAAAGTATTTTCATTTGCTTAAAAACTCATTTATTATCACACCATCATTCAAACCAACAACTATACTAGCACCATTCTTACTAGCTATATCTCCTGCTACAAAAATACCTTTTACATTACTTTGTCTGTTTTCGTCAAAAACAGGAACACCCTTATCATCTACTTCTATACCGCATTTTTGTAAAAAATCAACAGGAGTAGATCCACCTATGGCATATATAACTCTATCATAAACTTCACTGCTTTTATCGGTAAAATTTAGCTTAACTTTTGAATTTTCATCTTCTACGCTTTCTATATCTACGCCTAGCTTAAGAGTTATTTTACCAGCATTTGCACAATCTTGTATATCTTTTAAATTTATATCATTTAATCTTGTAAATTTATCTCTTCTATAACACAAAGTAACAGAGTTGTTTTTCGATAGATCTACAGCATACTCAGCAGCAGAATTTCCACCGCCTATTATTATGATTTTTTCATTTGTTCCAACAGAATTTGCATTAAAATTTACTACCTTACTTAAAGAGCCTGGAATTTTGTAATCAGGTTTATTTGGCTTACCCATTCTACCTATAGCTACTATTATGTTTTTACACTCATAGCTTTCCTTAGGTGTAGCAACCAAAAAACCGTCATTTGTCTTTTTTACACTTTCTACTTCGCTATTAAATTCAATATTTATATTATGATTCTTAATCGCATCTTTAAATGTTTGCATAGAGCTTTCTTTAGTGCCGTCTTCAAAAGGTATATGACCTCTGTTAGTGCTATCATGCCCTTTATATTCTTTATCTACTCTTTTTCCGTCCTTGTAAAATTTAACGAATGTTTGGCAAATTTCATCAGCCTTTTCAAGTATAACAAGCTCTTTATTTTTAAGCTTTGCCTCAACACCAGCACCTATACCAGCGGGACCTGCACCTATTATTACTAAATCCACTTTCTTCATTATATGGCCTTTCAAAAAAAACTTTTTTAGAAAACTTTAATAAATTTATGTAAATGAAAATAAAAATATAAATAAATTTAATATATTTTTTTAAAACATAGCTTACAATTTTACTCAATTATGTTATTTTGTATTTTTTTATATTTGATTTGCTAAAATTTATTAAATCTTGTGTGCTTGATATATAAAAAGGTAGTTTTGATATACAGTGTTTAAGCACTTCAGCAGCAGATTTAGCATCGCTTAAGGCTCTGTGATGTGCGTTTTGTATATTTAAAATCTCTTTTAGTGAATTTAATCCATACTTTTCACTATCTATTATCCTTCTTGAAAGTTCTAAGGTGCATAATTTTTGATTACATAAAATTCCAAAACCACACTTATGCAGTGAATTTGATATAAAATTATAATCAAAAGAAACATTGTGTGCAACAAAAATACTATCCCCTAAAAAAAGTCTAAATTCATTTAAAACAGAGGCTAAGCTAGGTGCGTTTTTTAATAATGTTTCGTCTATGCCGGTTAGTTCTTTTATGTTTTGTGGTAGATAGTTTGTTTTTATGAGAGAATGAAAGCTGTCTATGATTTTTGAATTTTTTATTTTATAAGCCCCTATTTCTATTATTTGCCCTCCTCTTTTAAAGCTAGAATTGCTTTCTATATCTACAACGCAAAAAATTTCGTCCTTTATCTTTGTGTGTTTGCTTTTCAAAGTAAAGTTATTTTCAGAGGTTAAAAAAACTCCAAAACCTAAAAGCTTAAGCATATCTTCATCAAATTCTAAGCCTTCTAATTCCTCAACACTTTCTAACTCTTTCATAAACCAAGAATATGGCTTATCACTTTTGCCTAATGCTTGTAAAATTTTATCTATCTTATCCAAAGTCAAAATTCAAGCTTTAAAGATTTTATAGAATTTTCGTAGTTATTAGAAGAGAATATATAAGAACCAGCCACTAAAATATCAGCTCCAGCTTCATCTAAATCAGCTGCGTTTAAGCCGTTTATGCCACCATCAACTTCTATAAATACTTTAGCATTTTTTTTGTCTATGATTTCTCTTAATTCTCTTATTTTTTCATAAACTATAGGTAAAAATTCCTGCCCAGAAAAACCGGGATTTACGCTCATTAAAAGCACCAAATCAACATAATCTATCATATGTTTTATACTAGAAATTGGGGTGTGAGGGTTTAAAACTATGCCGGCACCGACTCCATTTTTTCTTATATATTGGCAAAGTCTTATTGGGTGTTTTTCTTCCTCTATGTGAAAACTAAGAAATTTAGGCTTTAAAGGCAAAAATAAATCAACAAAAAAAGATACGTTATTTACCATTAAATGTATGTCAAGCGGAATAGAACTTACCTTTTGTATATCTTTAAATACACAAGGACCAAAGGTTAAATTCGGAACAAAATGACCATCCATAACATCGATATGAAGTAAATCAGCCTTTGCATCACAAATTTTTTTTATTTCATCTTCTAGTCTTAAAAAATTAGCAGATAATATACTTGGTGCAACATACATAAAAAAACCCCAAAAATAAAAATACAAACGAGAAATCGTATAAAAATATTATTTAAAAACTCATAAAATACCTATAAATAAAACACAAATTATAGGGATTTTATTTACAAAAAACTAATATAATACTAAATTTAAGCTTCTTTGAAAGGAATATTATGCTTTTTACTAGAGCTAGTGAATATGCAATACTTGCTTTGATTTACATAGCAGATAAAAAAGAACCGCAAGATGTGGAAACTATGGCTGAAAAGCTTGAAATTTCTAAGTCTTTTTTGGCTAAAATTTTACAAGCATTAGCAAAAGATGGCTTACTTATATCATACAAAGGCGCAAAAGGTGGTTTTATACTTAGCAAAGATAGTAAAGAATACACTTTAAAAGATATAGTAAATAGTGCAGAAAAAAAACAAGTTAGCATATTTGAGTGCTCTCACGGAATTTGTCCTATAAATAAAGAAAGTAGATGCCTTATGCTTCCTGTATTAGTTCAACTTCAAGATACAATGAATGACCACTTATCAAAAATAACGCTATTTGATATCATAAACAAAAAAAATTAGATGGCAAAAAGAAAGATACTAGAGCTTGTAGCACCTTATCTGGGTCCATTAATAGTGCCTATAGTAAAAGCTAAATCAATAACAGTAGTTGTTTTTATAGCCTGTATATTAGCTGTTATTATAGTTCCTTTACCAGCGGCTATATTAGACTTTTTTTTAGCATTAAGCATAGCAATATCAGTCTTAATTATACTAATATCTATATATATACCAAAACCAACAGATCTTACAACCTTTCCAACATTAATACTAATCATTACTCTTTTTAGATTGGCTTTAAATGTAGCAACCACTCGTATGATTTTAAGCGAAGGGCAAAATGGGGCAGCAGCTGTTAGTGAAATAATAGCCTCATTTGGAGAATTCGTAGTTGGTGGAAACTATGTGATAGGTATAATAGTATTTTCTATTCTAGTATTAATAAATTTTATGGTTGTTACAAAAGGAAGTACTAGGGTTTCAGAAGTTCAAGCAAGATTTACGCTTGATGCGATGCCGGGTAAGCAAATGGCTATAGATGCTGATTTAAATGCTGGTTTAATAGATGAAAATACTGCAAGGACAAGAAGACAAGAGATCATAGCTGAAGCAAATTTCTATGGAGCTATGGACGGTTCTTCTAAATTTATAAAAGGTGATGCAGTAGCAGGGATTATAATAACTATAATAAATATAATAGGTGGATTTTCAATAGGATACTTTCAGCATGATATGCCATTGGCTGATTGTGCATCCACTTATACTATACTAACTATAGGAGATGGTCTAGTATCTCAAATTCCGGGTCTTATAGTAGCCACAGCAACCGCTATAATAATAACAAGAGCTAGTAAAGATGAGGATAATTTTGCAGAAGGAACATTAAATCAACTACTAAGCGAATACAGAACACTTTTAATAGTAGGTTTTATATTGTTTATCTTTGCTTTAGTTCCCGGACTTCCTACATTATCACTTGGCTTTATGTCCTTAGTGTTTTTAGGTCTTGGATATCTTACAAAGCAGGTAAAAGAAGGTAAAATAGACTTAGCACAACCTATAAAAAAAAGAGATTCTGCTGCTGCACAACAAGCTGCAAAAGCACCACCTAGGAAAAAAAGTGAAGAAGAAATCATAAAAGAAGAAGAAGGAAGAATTAACGATATACTAAAATTAGAAGTTTTGGAACTTGAACTTGGATACGGCTTAATAAGACTTGCTGAAAGCGAATTAACAGAACGAATTCGTTCTATGAGAAGAAGCATAGCTCAAAGTCTTGGCTTTCTTATGCCTAAGATAAGGATTAGAGACAATTTACAGCTAAAACCAAATGAATACAATTTTAAACTAAAAGGCGTAGTAATAGGAAGTAGCGAGGTGTATCCTGATAAATACTTGGCTATGGATAGCGGTTTTGTAACAGAAGAGATAGAGGGTATATCTACAAAAGATCCAGCTTTTGGCTCTGATGCTTTATGGATAGATTCAAATTTAAAAGATGAAGCCACGATAGGAGGATATATAGTAGTTGATCCAGCAAGTGTAATTTCAACACATATGAGTGAGCTTATAAAGGCTAATGCAGCAGAGTTATTAACAAGGCAAGAAGTTCAAAATATACTTGATAAACTGCAAAAAGACTATCCAGCTGTTATAGAAGATTTACTCAAAATAACAACAGTTGGTATGGTGCAAAGAGTGCTTAAAAATCTACTCAAAAACTCAATACCTATAAAAGATATGATAACTATACTTGAAGCATTAATGGATATATCAGAGGTTACTAAGAATTTTGATATGATTATAGAACACGTTCGTGCGGCACTTGCTAGGGTTATCACAAATTTATATATAGATGAAAAAGGAATTTTAGGCATTTATATACTTGATTCCGCTAGTTCTGCAAAACTTATGGATAGCTTGCAGCTTAGAGACGGTGTCTATCATTTAATGATAAATGTGGCTCAAACCGGGGCTATAGTAGAAGCCTTTAGAAATGAACTTGCAGCAGTTTCTAGCACAAGAATCAAACCTTTTGTTCTTTGCGTTGAACCTCAACTAAGAAAATTTATAGCAGATATATGCTCTAATTTTAACCTTAAAATAGTAGTCTTAAGCTTTGCAGAAATAGCAGAACACACGAATTTTGAGACAGAAGGAGTTATTAAAATTGAATTATAACACGCATATATATCATCTATCACATATAGATTTAGACGGTTATGGCTGTCAATTTATAAGCAATTTTTATTTTAAAAATTGTCATTTTTTTAATTCTAACTATGGAAAAGAAATAAATGATAATTTTTCAACAATTCTAAGTGATATAGACAACACTTTAACAAAAGATGAAAATACCAAATCAATAATACTAATCACAGATTTAAATTTAACACCACAACAATGTGAAGAATTTCAAAACGCTCTTACAAGTAGAAAAAATACGAGACTGTTTTTACTAGATCATCATCAAAGTGGTAAAGTATGTGCTGATAAATACGAGTGGTATTTTTTAGATAGCTCAAGATGTGCTACAAAGATAAGCTATGATTTTTTTAGCAAAATTTGTGGAAAAAATGAAGATTTATCTAAATTTGTAGATGTTGTAAATGCTATTGATATTTGGCTAAAAGACGATCAAAATTTCGAGCTTGGTAAGGTTTTTTTATCTATGATTGCAAACGCAAAAGAGCTTAATAGAGTGATGTTTAAAGAAGAAAATATCTCATATATATTTTTCTTGCTTAACAAAGCTAAGACTTTCATAGACAAAGATAAGGCAAATATATCCTTAGAAGATTCTTTACACTTTTTAAAAAAAGAATTTTTCAAAAAAAATGAAAACGATACGCTTGGAAATTTGATTTCTAAGTATGTTGTAAAAAAACTTAACGAGAAAAAAGATGACTTCATAATACATTACAAAGATTACAAAGGCTTACTAAGCTATAACATAGGAAATACTTCTGTAATAGGTAATGATTTTTTGATGCAAAATGAAGATGTTGATTTTTTTCTTGATGTAAGTTCTAAAAAAACACTTAGCTTTCGTTCAAATGGAAAAGTAGATGTAAGCTTAATAGCCAATGAGCTTGTTGGTGGAGGCGGGCATAAAAATGCTAGTGGTGGGCTTTTTGCTTCATTTAAAGATAGCAGCAATTACTCTTTTATAAAGGCTCAAATAATAGATTTGATAAAAAGCAAAGAATTAGCAAAGGCTCAAAAATGATAAATAAAGATGAGATGATAGAAGACTTGCAATATGAATTAAACGTTGTCTTGGAGGCTATGTTTTTACTAGCAGGGGCAAAAAGACAAAAGCTTGATGACTTAGTGCAAGCATATATAGAATGCATAGATGATGTTTTAAAAGATAGTAAAGAATATGGTACAGACGAGGTTTTAAAAGTGCTTAATTATCTAAAGGAAAATAAAAAAGAATTATTCTCCTAAAATTCTTGAAAAAAATTCTCTAAATTTAACTAGAATGATTTTAAAAAACGATTCTTGTTTTTTATCGCACAAAGAATCAAAAACATAAGAACTTAGATCATTTTTCTCTCTAACTGTTAAATTTTTCATAATAAAGTTCAACCTTTTTAAATATTGCGGACTAGATTATAGCACATTTTTTATCGTTGTCAATAAAATTTTATGTATTATTTTATGTATTTTTATATTTTAGCTT
Source organism: uncultured Campylobacter sp. (assembly GCF_944323605.1). Taxonomy (GTDB): domain Bacteria; phylum Campylobacterota; class Campylobacteria; order Campylobacterales; family Campylobacteraceae; genus Campylobacter_D. The sequence continues at coordinate 65,273 of NZ_CALUTC010000004.1, read as the reverse complement.
AACAAAATATTAAACATTAATATATAGCTTATATAACTAATATAACTTTAGTCTATATGACTAAATATTTTTTAGTAAAATAATTTAATTTTTACTTGACATTCATTGGCTCAATTTTGTATAATTACATAAAAAGTTTCAAGATTAATACTTTTAAAAATCTTTAAAACTTTTTAAATTCGGCAATAGGAGGATTTGTGGATACTAAAAAAGATGAAAATTTAGAAGAAGAACTTCAAGAAGAAAATAGCGAACTAGAACTTTTAAAAGCTGAAAACGCTGATTTAAAAGATAAGTATGCTAGAGCAAATGCTGATTTTGAAAATATTAAAAAAAGAATGCAAAGAGAAAAAGAACAAATGATAGCATTTGCAAATGAAGGTTTTGCAAAAGATTTACTAGATGTAATCGATACTCTAGAAGCAGCCCTAAATGTAGAAGTAGAGGATGAGATAAGTGCTAAAATAAAAGAAGGTGTTAAAAACACGCTTGATTTGCTATTAAAAAAGCTTAAAAATCACGGGGTTGATGTGATAGAAGCTAAAGAAGGCGATGAATTTAACCCTGATTTGCACGAAGCTATGTTTTACGCAGAAAATGAAAATTTTAAGGCAAATGAGCTAACTCAAATTCTACAAAAAGGCTATAAGCTAAGAGATAGGATTTTAAGACACACAAAAGTAAGTGTAGCAAAATAAAATTAAAAGGATAAAAAATGGCAAAAGTTATAGGAATAGACTTAGGAACAACAAATTCTTGTGTGAGCGTTTATGAACGTGGAGAAAGCAAGGTTATACCAAACAAAGAAGGAAAAAATACAACTCCTTCTATAGTTGCTTTTACCGACAAAGGTGAAGTTTTAGTTGGCGATAGTGCTAAAAGACAAGCGGTTACAAATCCTGAAAAAACTATATATTCTATAAAAAGGATTATGGGGCTTATGATAAACGAAGAGGCTGCAAAAGAAGCTAAAAATAGACTTCCTTATCATATAGTTGATAGAAATGGAGCTTGTGCGGTTGAAATAGCTGATAAATTATACACTCCGCAAGAAATTTCAGCTAAGGTTTTAATGAAGCTAAAAGAGGACGCTGAAGCATTTTTAGGAGATAAAGTAGTAGATGCAGTTATAACAGTGCCTGCATATTTCAATGACGCTCAAAGAAAGGCTACAAAAGAAGCTGGAACTATAGCTGGGCTTAATGTTTTAAGAATTATCAATGAGCCTACATCAGCAGCACTTGCTTACGGGCTTGACAAAAAAGAATCTGAAAAGATAGTAGTTTATGACTTAGGTGGCGGAACTTTCGATGTTACTGTGCTTGAAACGGGAGATAATGTAGTAGAGGTCTTAGCAACAGGTGGAAATGCCTTTTTGGGCGGAGATGACTTTGATAATAAGCTTATAGACTTTTTAGCAAGCGAATTTCAAAGCGAAAATGGAATAGATCTCAAAAAAGATGTAATGGCTCTTCAAAGATTAAAAGAAGCGGCTGAAAATGCTAAAAAAGAACTAAGCTCTGCTACTGAAACAGAGGTAAATTTACCTTTCATAACAGCTGATGCTAGTGGTCCTAAACACCTTGTAAAAAAAATAACAAGAGCTAAATTTGAAAGTATGATAGAAGGTTTAGTATCTGAAACCATATCTAAGATAAATGAGGTTGTAAAAGAAGCTGGTCTTAGCAAAGATGAAATAAAAGAAATCGTTATGGTTGGCGGTTCAACCCGTGTGCCTTTAGTTCAAGAAGAAGTGAAAAAAGCCTTTAACAAAGACTTAAACAAATCAGTTAATCCAGACGAAGTCGTAGCCATAGGTGCTGCCATACAAGGAGCGGTTATAAAAGGTGATGTAAAAGATGTGCTTTTGCTTGATGTTACTCCTCTTTCTTTGGGTATAGAAACCTTAGGTGGAGTGATGACAAAGATTATAGAAAAAGGCACAACTATACCTACAAAGAAAGAACAAGTCTTTTCAACAGCTGAGGATAATCAAAATGCAGTTACCATAAATGTTTTACAAGGCGAGAGAGAATTTAGTAGAGATAATAAATCCTTAGGAAATTTCAACCTAGAAGGAATTCCACCAGCTCCAAGAGGAGTGCCTCAGATTGAAGTAAGCTTTGATATAGACGCAAATGGAATTTTAACCGTTTCAGCTAAAGATAAGGCCACAGGAAAGGCTCAAGAAATAAAAATAACAGGCTCAAGCGGACTTAGCGAAGAAGAGATAAACAATATGGTAAAAGATGCCGAGCTTCACAAGGAAGAGGATAAAAAAAGAAAAGAGGTTGTAGAAGCTAGAAATTCAGCAGAAACCCTAGTGCATCAGGTTGAAAAATCCTTAAGTGAGCTTGGAGATAAGATAGCTGATGAGGACAAGGCAAACATACAAAAAGCACTTGATGAGCTAAAAGAAACGCTTAAAAATGAAAATGCCACTAAAGAAGAGATAGACAACAAAATGAAAGCTTTGAGTTCTGCTTCTCATAAATTAGCTGAAAATATGTATAAAAAAGACGGCGAGACAGACAAAAAAGACGACAAAAAGAAAGATGATGATGTTATAGACGCTGAAGTTGAATAATTTTTCCCTCACAAAATTTGTGAGGGCTTTTCATAAGCACTTCTTAATTAAAATACCTTTTTTATCCTTTTATTTACAAAAATAAGATAAAATTACTCTAAAAAATAAGGCAAAACAATGAAATACAATACCATAAACAAAGAAGCGATAGATAAGTTTATGGAGCTTTTTTACGAAAAGGTAAGAAAAGATAAGGACATAGGTGCTATTTTTAATGCAAAAATAGGAACAGATGATGAAAGCTGGAAACAACACAAAGTAAAAATTTCAAATTTTTGGCAAGGAATGATGCTTGGAGAAGGCGACTACAACGGTCAGCCACTAAAAGCTCATATGGAACTTGAGCCATTTCCTATAGAATTTTTTAATATATGGCTAGATATTTTTGAGCAAAGTCTAGATAAAGTCTTTGATGAGGATATGAAAGCTGTATTTTTGCAAAGAGCACAAATGATAGCTAAAAATTTTAAAAATGCTTTGTATAGAGGTGCTTAAGTTTTTCTTTGGCTTCGCTTAATATACTTTCATCTTTTGCGAAGTCAAAGAATTTAAATTCATTTCCGTGTTGTAAAGAACCGTCTAATAAATCTCCGCTTAAACGATTTTTAAGATCAAGCTCTGCTATTTTAAATCCATCCATACAGGTGCTAAATTCAAGTAGTCTATTTGGAAATTCTTTCAGCTTTGTGTAAAGATAGCAGTAGGATTTAAGCCCTACCCTACCAACTCTTCCCCTTAACTGATGCAAACTTGCAAGCCCTAACCTTTCTGCTCCAACTATAACAATGGTGCTAAGTCTTGGCAAGGAAATTCCGACCTCTATAACAGTTGTAGCTAGCAAAATTTTACCATTTTTAGCAAAATCCTCTAAAATTTGCTCTTTCTCTTTATCCTTGCCGTGTGTTATATAAACACCATCATATCTAGATAGCCAATAAGCCTTAGCTTCATTTAATGAAAGATAATTTAAAGCTTCGCTCTTTTCTACTAAAGGATAAATTATAGCAACTTGATTTCCATTGTTAATCTCCCTTTTTATAGCCTTTTCAAGCTCATTAAAATTTTCTTCTTTTAAGCATATAGTTTGTATATCTTTTTTAAAAGGTAGTTCTTTGATGAAAGAAAAAGATAATAATTCTGATTGAAGCATAGACAAGGTCCTTGGTATTGGGGTGGCTGAAAATTGCAAAAAATGTGGGCTTAAATCACCTTGTTTTGATAAATCATTTACAAGTTGTCTTTGTTTTGAACCAAAACGGTGCTGCTCATCCACCATAACAAGCACGGCATTATGTTTTTCTAAATGAATCAAGGCTTGAGTTCCTATAAGCAAATTCGCACTCTTAATTTTTTTATCTAAACCCTTTTCTTTTTTTCCACCTTTTAAAAATAATATATCAACAAAATTCGGAAGTAATTTTTTAGCCTCTTCGTATAATTGCTTCGCTAAAACAGTGGTAGGAGACATCAAAATAGCTTGTCTAGGATAAACAAGCAAGGCAGCCGCTAAAATAACTATGCTTTTTCCACAACCAACATCACCCATTATTATTCGTCTTTTAGCCTCATTTGAAAGCAAATCGCTTCTTATATCATTTATTGCTTTAACTTGATCGTTTGTAAGCTTAAATGGTAGAGATAAAAGCCAAGAATTTATATCAAAAGGGCTTATTTTATAGCTTTTAAAAACTTGTTTTTTAAGCCTTAATCTTCTTAAAAAATTAAAAATTTCTATAAATTTTAAATCCCTAATATAAAAATCAAGATTTTTAAAGGCATCAAAAGAAGTCTTATCATACCTATGCAACATTAAAAGCAAGGATATATATTTTTCATCTAAAGAATAAGAACTTAAATTTTTAGCATTTACATATCTTTGTATAAGCCCTTGTATCACATCATCTTTCACACCATTAATCTTATATCTTGGCACAAATACACCAGAATTTTTAATAAATTTAGGATTTATAAATTGATAATTATTATTAAAAAAAGAAAGCTTGGCGTGAAATATGTGTTCGCTATTTACCTTTAAAAGTGCTAAATGCCATTTTTTAGCATTAAAAATCACAAAAGAAGCTTTTTTGTCTATATTTTTGCAGTAACAAAGCCCTTGCAAACGAGTTCCCTGGACAAAATTTGCACTTAAAATAACAACTTCTTGGGTGCAAAAATGTCCATCCTTAAATTCTTTACTTGTAGTAAAATCGTCAATGCTCTTTGGCAATAAAAGGGCAAGATCTAAGATATTGTTTATATATAATTTCTTAAATAAAGACGCATCTTCCTTAGGAATATTCATTTTGTATGCTTGCAAAAACTAATTTTTCAAATTCTTTATGCTCCTTGATATAAGAATTTAAATCTTTTAAAGATGAATTTTCAATAAATTTTAACTCCTCTTTTAACTGCCCTATTTTAAGACCTTGGTAAAATTCTCTTAAAGCGATATTAAGCCTTTTTGCTAAGGATTCATAATGAAGGCAAGATGAGCCAAGCATAAATTTCTTTGTTTGTTCAAATTCGTGTTCGTTAATGCCATTTTTTATAAAATTTGAAAATATTTCACGCAATAAATTCTTTGCAAGGCTTGAATTTTCACTTTTAGTTTGCAAATAACCAAAAATTCTTTCATAAGAAAGACAAAGATCAAGTCTAGCATAAGCACTATAAGCAAGTCCTCTTTTAACGCGTATTTCTTCCATAATCCTAGAGCCAAAACCACCAGCTCCTAAAACAAAAATAGCTATTTTTGCAAGATACAAATCCTTATCTTTTAAAGAAAGCTTGGCAGGAGAAGCAAAATAAACATAAGCTTGCGTGCTTTGTTTTTTAAGCTCTAAAGTATCTTTTTTTACCTCAACAAAATCAAAATGCTTTTTCTCTGTTTTTTTACTACTAAAAAGCTCTAATATAGGGCTTATTTCTCTTATAAAATCATCTTTTTTTAAATCTCCCCCAATACAAAGCACTAAATTTTCAGAATTTAAAAGATTTTCATAATACCTTTTAAGTGCATTTAAATTTATATCTTTTATACTTTTCTCATCTCCGTCCATAGAGCTTTGAAATTCTTTATAAGGATAAACAGTTTTATCTAATAACCTTTTTGCTAGGTAGTCAAAATCGCTGTTTTTGCTAGCTAATTCCCCTAAAACTGTATTTTTTAATCTAGATAAAATTTTATCACTAAAATTAGGTTTTAAAAGCAAAGAATAAAGCTTTTTAATCGCGAAAGGAAAATGTTCTTTTAAACAATCTATGCTTATATCAAAAGTTTCAAAATCTACACTTGCACTTAAATTTATAGCTCTTAATTCAAGCTCCTTAAAAAACGAATCATCACTACCCTCATTCAAAAGCCTAGCAAAAAAAGACGCTTCACCAGCTATTTCATCATAAGCTCTACCTGAATTTTTAAAAAGAAGCTTAAAATACACGATAGGCAAACTACTGTCTTGCTCGTATATGAGTGGAAAAGTGTTTTGATTAAAGCTTATAACATCAAGCATAAAAACCTTTCTTAATTTTAAAAATAAAAAAAATTATAGCAAGTTATAGTAAAGCTTTTATGCTAGAATTTATGAAAGGAAATTTTTATGAATAAAGAACAAAAAGAATTACTGCAAAAAATAAAAAAAATAGAAAGCGAAATTTTAGACTGTAAATTTAGCTTAAATGAAGCTGTAAATTTAAATTTTTCACAAAAAATCGATGAAGATATAAAAGATATAGCCTTAAAACTTAAACCGTGGAGAAAGGGTCCATTTAAACTAAATGAGCTTTTTATAGATAGCGAATGGCAAAGCTTTATGAAATTTGATATCTTAAAGCCATTTATGGGAGAAATAAAAGATAAAATTGTCGCTGATGTTGGTTGTAATAACGGGTATTATATGTTTAAAATGCTTGAATACTCACCAAAAAAAATAGTTGGCTTTGACCCTAGCATTAGATGCTTTTTGCAATTTAGTCTAATAAATGCTATAGCAAAGCAAGATGTGAAATTCGAGCTTTTAGGGGTCGAAAAGCTACCAAATTATGAGTTAAAATTTGATATAATTTTTTGTCTTGGAGTGCTTTATCACAGGCAAGATCCATTAAAGATGTTAAAAGAGTTAAGATTGTCATTAAACAAAGACGGTGCCGTATTTTTAGACACTATGTTTATAGAAGATGAAAGAGAAGTAGCCTTAGTGCCTAGAAAAACATACTCAAGAATTTCAAATATATATTTCTTGCCTTCTATATCAGCCCTTAGAAACTGGTGCGAAAGAGCCGGTTTTAATCATTTTGAAGTGCTTTATAAGAATAAAACTAACAAAGTAGAACAAAGAAAAACTTCCTGGATAGATGGCTATTCTCTAGAGGATTTTTTAGACAAGGATAATGAAAATTTAAGTTTTGAAGGCTATGAAGCACCAAAAAGAGTTTATGTAAAACTTAAAATTTAGGAGAAAATATGCTAATTTTCGGACACAAACTCATAGAATGTGAAAAATTTATTTTATTTAATAAAGATAAAATAAATAAAAAGTGCATAAATCTTATAAGCAACTATGATGAAAATCATATAAAAAAGCTAAAAACCAGTGGAGAAAAGTGGGCTATATATGCAAAAAATAAAGATGAAATTTTTTTGTCAAATGCTTTAAAAGCTGATTTTATCTTACTTGAAGATAATGAGTTAGCAATATTTGCGTCAAAAGTGGCTGAATTTTATCTTTTTGACAGTAAAATTTTACTCATACTTGATGAGCTTAAAAATTTAGAAAAGGCTTATAATTTAGGTGTCGATGGAGTGGTTTTAAGAGATTTTATTAGCTAAAATCCTTAAAATTTGGTAAATCACTTATATTTTTCTAAAGCTTCATTTATACGCAAAATCTCATCTTCACTTAAAGATAAGAAGCTAACAGCACTTAATCTGCTTAAAATCAAGTCTTTCGCATCCACCCTACTAGAATAAGAACCTATATCAATAGTAGTTAAAGCACTTTTACCAACCAAAAGTCTTTTATCATCCTTAGTTCTTATGCCCCAAATACTATGAAGTGCTACATTTTCATCATCTAAAACACCGGCATAAAGCATTATATGTCCCCTTAAATAAAGCAAAGTAGTATAGGGCTTAGCATATCTTTGTATAAAGTCTTGCTTTTGAGTATTATTTAGCTTACTTATATCAAATTTTTTCCAAACAAGACTTTGTGCATAAGAATTTCTTGGTAGATAAAAAGCAAAAGAGGCAAACAAATCTCTAGTAAATAAAGAACAGTCTCTTTCAAAATCATACCCACCCCAACCATACGGCTTATCAAAAAGCTCTTTTAGCTGATTTTTTAAATTTTTATCGTTTAAAACTAGAGGAAATTTCGATACAGCATAACTTGGAATTTTATACTTTAAAGCCCCTATTTTTCCTATATAATGTCCATCCTCAAAAGCATAATATGGGTAAATAGCACCTACTCTAAGTTCAAAAGCGAATTTATTGTCTAATGATAAAACAGGAAATCTCTCCTTAGTAGGAGTGATAAATTTCAAATTTTCATAAGTTCTAGCACGTGCATCTGTAAAAATTTGCAAATTTTTTGCCTCTATAAAACCAAAGCCACTTTCTGCAAAAACAAAAGCAAATTTTTTATCTTTCGTAAAATGTGATATTAGCACTGGTGAGCCTATATTTAAAACCGTATCTAAAGAATAATCAAAAGGCAAACCTTCGCCCTCTTTAAATGGATTTAAAAGTATTGCAGTGGTGCTTGGCAAATTTTTTAAATTTGAAGTATTAGTAACTATGGCTTTTTGTTTGATTTTTAAAAAATCTTTTTTATTTGCATTTTCTATGAGTTTTTTAAAATAAGACTTTGGAATTTCTTGCTTATTAAAAAAATAATATTTTCTATCGCTTAAATACAGAGGAAAAGACCAAAATACATCTTTTTGTTTGTATTTTTTTTTATCTAATTTCACATTCCAAGGGGTGAAAAATTTTTTCTTATAAGAATTAGAATCTTGTTTGATATTATCATCAAAATATGTTAAAGAATCTATATTTTGTTCAAATTTAAGAATAGCATATTTTGAATTTATATCCTCTGTTTTAATCAGCTCTTTTTTATTGGCACAAGATAGAAAAAATAAAGACAAAATAAGTATAAAAAATCTCACAAAAACTCCTAAAATAAAAAAATAATTCTAACTAAATTTTTCACACAAAAACTTAAAGATAAAAATGTTATAATCAAAATGTAGCAAGTATGATATTTTTAGCTATCTAAAAATAGGAAATAAAAATAATATGAGTTTATATCTTAAACAAATAAAAAATCTACTACAAAAAAATAATGTTTTTCTAAGTGGTGGAGCTGGGGTTGGAAAATCCTACACAACAGAGCTTATAAAAAAAGATTTTATAAATGAAAGAAAAAAAGTAGTAAGTCTTGGTTCGACTGCTATATCTGCACTAAATATAAATGGTATGACTATACACAGTTTTTTTTGCTTTGGGATATGTGCTAACCTAAATGAACTATTAGCATTTGATAAAAAACAAAAGAAAAAATTAGAAAAATTATACAAGCAAATAAAAAATACAGACTTGATAATAATAGATGAAATTTCTATGGTTAGTGCAAAACTTTTTGATATGATAGGCTTTAGGCTGAAAGAATTTGATGGCAAAATTCTAGTGGTTGGAGACTTTTTTCAATTACCGCCGGTCTTAAAAGATGATGATAAAAATATTTTTACAAATTCAAACTACGCTTTTTCTTCGCTGTATTGGCAAAGCTTATCATTTAAAAATTTGCTTTTAACAGTATCAAAAAGGACAAGCGATAAAGAATTTTATTCAAAGCTTTCTGCTATTAGAAAAAATGAGATAGATGATTCTGTTTTAAAATATTTTGAAAATTTTTTAATAAGCGATTCTAGTTTTTTAGATGATGATTTTACAATGCTTTGTTCTACAAACAAAAAAGCTGATTTTATAAATAAAAAAAAGCTATCTATGCTTGAAGGCGAATTTATAACATTAAAAGGCAAAGAAGACAAAAGAAATTTAAGCGACAAACAATACGAAAAATGGCTAAATACCTTAACCATACAAAAGGAGCTAAGCATAAAAATAGGTGCTAAAATAATATTTTGTGTAAATTCATACGAAAATGCTTACTACAATGGAGAACAAGGTTTTATAAATGATATATACGAAGATGATAATGATTTAGTGCTAGAGATACAAAAAAATAATGATGAAATAATATTTTTAAAACCATACACTTTTAAAATGATAAATTTTACAGAAGAAGAAGATGAAATTTTAGCCTCTTTTACTCAATTTCCAATAAAACCAGCATATGCTATCACTATACACAAATCGCAAGGTATGAGTATAGATAAACTAGCTTGTGATATAGATTTTATATTTGAAAAAGGGCAACTTTATGTAGCTCTTTCAAGGGCAAGTAATCCAAAAACATTGCTAATAATATACTCAAATCCCAAAAATTTTAAACAATATTTCAAAGAAGCTTTAAAATTAGATAAACTTGTATTTGATTTTTATAAAAAAAATGAATTTATAATGTTAGAATAAAATAAAATAAGGAAAAAATGATGAAAGTATTTTTTTTACTTTTTTTACTTTTTGCTATGCTAAAAGCACAAACAGTTACAATAGAAAATTTAAGAACAGAATTATACTCAAAAGAAGCCAAAAACTCACTAAAAAAAGTAGAACTAAGCCTTGAATTTGATGGGGAAAATCTAAGCAATCAAGTAAGCAAACTAAATGACGCTACAAACACAGTTATATCTAGCTTTTTTTACGAAGATATTTTCACAGAACTTGGCAAACTAAGGTTTAAACAAAGCTTGAGTAAATATATAAATAAAAAATATAAAATAGATATAAAAGATATATACATAATAAAATTAAAAGGGGTGCAAAAATTTGATATAGAAGAGCTTAAAAGCTTTCTAAAAGACTATGATAATGAAAATGAACTAAAAGATGATAAAAAAGAAGTAGATGACAAAAAAGAATATATATCTAAGGAAAACAATATAACAGTGCCTGATATAGACAAAATAACGGATGTTGGTGCATTACTAAATGATAATAATAGCAATGATTTAAATGTAGATACAATAGACCCTAGCATACTAGAAATTCCGACCTTGCCAAAAGACATAACACCTAATCTTATACAATTAAAAGACAAAAATATCAGCCTAAAGGATATAAATGCAAGCAGATAAAAAATCTCACACTCACTCAAAAGGACATAATAGGGCTATGATAAATAGGCTTAGCAAAAGTATAGGGCATTTACAGTCCATAAAAACAATGATAGAAAATGGTAGAGATTGTAGCGAAATCGTGATACAACTAGCTGCTGTAAGAGGCGAGATAGCAAGCACTGCCAAAGCTATTTTGAAAGAGCATTTAAGCCACTGTGTAGTGCATGCCATACAAGATGGAGATGAAAAAAAGATAGAAGAATTTAAAAAAGCTATGGATTCTTTTTTAAAATATTAAATTTTTTATTTAAGAAACTTGACAATAATAGACTAAAGTTATATAATATCATTACTATAAAACTTTAGGAGAGAATTATGGCAAATATACAAGATTATCTAACAAATTCTATGCTAGAAGCATTAGAAAGTGGTGCTTCCTTAGCTATACATTCAAAAAATAATGAAATTCAAGCCTTGCATATATTATGGGCATTAATTGTTGATAGTTCAAGCATATTAAATCAAATTTTAAACAAAAACAATATCTCAAAAGAAGCGCTAGAACTAGAAGTAAAAAGTAAAATTGCACAGTTAGCAACAAGCTCGAATGTAAGCAAAGATAATATTAGAATTTCAAACGAACTTATAAAAGACTTAGAAAACGCAAAAGCTCTTATGAGTGCAAATGGAGATTCTTATTTGTCTGTTGATACATTTTTAATGTCTCAAAGTCAAAACAACAAAGATTATAAAGAGATTTTAAGCAAATTTATAGACCTTATGGATTTTAAAAAAGAATTACAAGCTATAAGATCTGATAAAAAAATAGATAGCAAAAGTGCTGATGAAAGCCTAGATGCACTTAATAAATTTGGTATAGATTTGACACAAAAAGCTAGAGAAAATAAACTAGAGCCAATAATAGGACGAGAAGAAGAAATTCAAAGACTTATGCAAATTTTGATAAGAAAAACAAAAAACAACCCCATACTCCTAGGAGAGCCAGGAGTTGGTAAAACAGCTATAGTTGAAGCCCTAGCACAAAGGATAGTAAAAAAAGATGTGCCAAAATCATTACAAAGCAAAAGAATCATAGCACTTGATATGAGTGCTTTAATAGCTGGTGCAAAATACAGGGGAGAATTTGAAGATAGACTAAAAGCTGTTGTAAATGAAGCTATAAAAAGTGAAAATGTAGTGCTTTTTATAGATGAAATTCATACTATAGTCGGTGCAGGAGCAAGTGAAGGAAGTATGGATGCCGCAAATATTTTAAAACCAGCACTTGCAAGAGGGGAATTGCATACAGTTGGAGCTACAACCTTAAAAGAATATAGAAAGTATTTCGAAAAAGATGCGGCTTTGCAAAGGAGATTTCAGCCAATATCAGTAAAAGAACCTTCAGTAAATGAAGCTTTAGCGATGCTAAGAGGTATAAAAGAAAAACTAGAACTTCATCATAATGTAAGCATAACAGATAGTGCTTTAGTTGCTGCCGCAAAACTATCAAAAAGATATATAAGCGATAGATTTTTACCAGATAAGGCAATTGATTTGATAGATGAAGCTGCAGCTGAACTTAAAATGCAAATAGAAAGCGAACCGAGCTCTTTAAGAAAGGTAAGAAAGGACATAGAAACTTTAGAGGTAGAAAATGAAGCCTTAAAAATGGAAAAAAATGAAAAAAACGAACAAAGAATGCAAGAAATTGCGAAAGAGCTTAGCGATTTAAAAGAAAAACAGATAGGGCTTAACGCAAAATTTGAAAATGAAAAAGCTGTGTTTAATGATATAAATTTAAAGAAAAAAGATATAGATAGCTTAAAAAATGAAGCAAATTTAGCAAAAAGCAAGGGTGAATTTCAAAAGGTAGCTGAAATAGAATACGGCAAAATTCCAAGCTTAGAAAAAGAAGTAAAAGAATTAGAAGATAAATGGCAAAAGATGAGCGAAGAAGGCGTTTTGCTTAAAAATCAAGTAGATGAAGACTTGGTAGCTTCGATACTTAGCAAATGGACAGGAATTTCAGTGCAAAAAATGCTTACCTCTGAAAAGCAAAAATTTTTAGAGGTTGAAAAACATCTAAAAGAAAGCGTTATAGGGCAAGATAAAGCTATATCTGCATTAGCAAGAGCGATTAAAAGAAACAAAGCCGGACTTAATGATGCAAATAAACCTATAGGAAGTTTTTTATTTCTTGGTCCAACAGGTGTGGGAAAAACCCAGTCCGCTAAAGCTTTAGCTAAATTTTTGTTTGATGATGAAAAAGCTTTGATAAGATTTGATATGAGTGAATTTATGGAGAAACATAGCGTATCAAGACTTTTAGGAGCACCTCCTGGATATGTAGGACACGAAGAAGGCGGAGAGCTTACAGAAGCTGTTAGAAGAAAACCGTATTCTGTGCTTTTGTTTGATGAAGTAGAAAAAGCTCATAAAGATGTATTTAATATACTTTTAGGAATTTTAGATGATGGTAGGGCAACCGATAGTAAAGGTGTTACTGTAGATTTTAAAAACACTATCATAATCCTAACTTCAAACATAGCTTCTAATGCCATAATGAATTTAAAAGGAAAAGAGCAAGAAGAAGCTATAAAAATGGAGCTTAAAAACTTTTTCAAACCAGAATTCTTAAATCGCTTGGACGATATAATCACCTTTAATCCTCTAGGAAAAGATGAGGCTTATGAGATAGTAAAACTTTTATTTAAAGATTTGCAAAAATCTCTTGAAAATAAAGGCATAAAAGCAGAATTAAGCGAAGACGCTGCCCTTTTGATAGCAAATGAGGGCTTTGATGTGGATTTTGGAGCAAGACCTTTAAAAAGAGCTATCTATGATATGATAGAAGATAGGCTTAGCGATATGATTTTAGCCGATGAATTGAAAATTGGAGATAGCATACTTATAGATGCAAAAGATAAGGAAATAAGTGTAAAAAAAATATAAATTAAAACTAAATTTATCGTATTTACCTTACATTTGTACGAACTAGCTTAAATTTAAGTGAAATTTATAAAAAATGAAAGGTTAAATACGATGAAAAAATCAATACTTATAGTAGGTGGAAGTATAGCAGGACTTAGTGCAGCGTTGTTGTTTGCAAGTGCTAAAAATGATGAGCTTGATTTTGATATAACGGTGATTGATGATTCTAAACCAGATATAAACGCTGTTGCAGTTTATAATGTGCCTTTGTTTCCAAAAGCCATAAATGGACAAGAAATTTTGGAAAAAACAAGAAAGCAAATTTCTGATTTTTTAAAGGTAAATTATGTAAATGATACTGTTGTTGAAATAGGTGGTGAAAAAGGTGCTTTTACTACAAAAACTAAGGAAAAAGAATTTAAATCAGACTATATAATTTTAGCAACAGGTGCTTCAAAATTTGATATACAAGGACTTGGAGACATAGTAACAGAACACAAGCTAATGAATAAACCAAATAAAATTTGCCTAAAGCATAGCAAAAGACAGTTGGTTAAAGATGGTATATATGTAGCAGGGACTGCAGCTGGTATAACAAGTATGATAGCTTGTGCTATGGGAAGTGGCACCGAAGCAGCTTGTGCGATATTAAGCGATATAAAAGGTGCTATTACTATAGTTCATGATACTCCTAGCTCAAGGAAATAGAATGCAACTTATGTATCCTTATTTTTTAACTATTCATCTAATATGTGCTATTATATTTCTAGGTTTCATTTTTACAGATGTATTTTTGCTAACAGCTCTTAAAAAGTCTTTGGGTGAAAAAGCAGACGAGTTATTATCTCCTGTGATGAAAAGAGGTGTTAAAATAATGCCTATCTGTGTTTTGCTGCTAGTGATAAGTGGCGGAGCTATGATGAGTAGCTACTTAAATTCGGAGCTTGGATTTTTCAATACAAATTTACAAAAACTTCTAATGATAAAAATAATACTAGCTCTTATTATAGTGCTCTTTATAATTAATGCACTAGTATTTAAGCTTATGCTAAAAAGAGCAAATCCTATAAAATCTACACATAGTATAGTTTTAGTGCTTGGTTTTATCACAGTCGTTTTAGCAAAAATGGCATTTTTTGTCTAATATTCTAGACCCTTTGTCTAGAATATTTTTAAATAAAAAGTAAATTTTTGGCATTTTTTTTGCTTATTTGTGATAGAATTACTTATCACAATAGAAGGAAGGACAAATGAATTTAACTGTTAAATGCCCTATACTGGGATTCGAAGACACAAAAAATGTAGAATTTTCTAAGGTAGATGATATTTTTTCTAAGATACAAAGCAAAGATGGACAAGAATTTACCTTTGTAGTTATAGATTCACAGCTAATAAGACCTGGGTATGATTTTGACATACCTCTTTACTATCAAGAATTACTTGCCTTAAATAAAAGCTCAAAAAGACAAGCATTTATAATAGTAGCATTGCACGAAAAAGATGTAAATGAATCAAGGCTAAATTTTTTAGCACCAATACTCATAAATTGGGATAATAATACTATGGCTCAAATAATACTTGATCCAAAGGATTATCCAGATTTTTCACAAGCTGAAAAAATCGAAAATTATATAAAAAAAGATGAGAAATAAAATATATATATTAGGAAATGGTTCTATGGCTAAAGCGTTAGCCATAGGACTTAAAGATAAATATGACTTATGTATAGTAGCTAGAAATGAAAACTCTTTTTCCTTTTTTAAAGAATACGGCATACAAACTAGCTTGTATGACGGTTTTGATATAGATAAAAAGGATATTTTATTAGCTTTTAAACCTTATGCTCTAAATGATATGAGTAAAATTTTGCAAGGTGAAGCAAGAATTTTAATATCAGTTTTAGCTGGTGTAAAAATGGAAAATTTAAAATCAATAAAAGCTAAAAATTACGCTAGAATAATGCCAAACATAGCTGCGAAATACAAAAAATCAACCACAAGCTTTATACTTGAAAACAATCTTTTCAAAGATGAAATATTAGATATTATAAAAACATTTGGAGACGCATTTGAGCTTGAAAAAGAAGAGCTTTTTGACCCTGCTATGCTAATTAGCGGTTGTGCTCCGGCTTTTTTGTCCTTAGTAGCTGAAAGCATTGCAAATGCTGGTTTATGCGAAGGGCTAAAGAATGAATTAAGCTATGAGCTTACTATATCATTATTTCACGGATTTGCTGAGCTTTTAGAAAGAGAGCATCCAGCTCTTATAAAAGAACAAATCTGTTCTCCTGCTGGAGTAACAATAAAAGGTGTGAAAGCACTTGAAGAAGAAGGTTTAAGATATGCGTTTTTTAAAGCTTTTGCTGCAGCTTTAAAAAAATGAGAGCATTTTCCCTACTCGAAGCAATTTTTTCTATATTTTTACTAAGTTTTGTATTTATCTTGTTTTATCAAACTTACTTAAATTTTGTAAAAAATAGTTCTATTATTTCAACAAATCAAGAATTATTTACTCTAGAAAAGAATTTGCAACAAGGGCTTTCTCAAACTAAAGATACCTCTCTTTATGTAGAGAATATAGGTCTTATCAATTTAGAAATAAAAGAAAATAGTAGTAAAAATTTCAAACTTTATAGCATAAATCCAAAAAAAATAAATTACAAACAACACTTTAAAGATGAAAAAAGCTTTTAGTCTTTTTGAAAGCATAATGGCACTTTCTGTATTTGTTATAGTCTTGCTTATAATATCAAAACCTGTGCTTAATATGAATCATTTTTATAATAAGCACAAAGACCTAAGCCAAAATATAATGAATTTAAATTTAAGCCTATTATTCATAGATAAAATTTTAAAAAAATGTATAAATTCTAAATTCTTTACAAATTCATTTTCTTGCACCTTAAGCGATGATGATATTTTGCTTTTAAGAAAAAATCAGCTCTTAATAGCTTATTCTGGCATAATTTTAAAAGATGAGAATTCTAGCTTTTACTCCCCAAAAAGTAATTTTTCGTATGAAGAGGTTGTGGATGGTAAAAAAACAAAATTAGGAATTTTGGAAAATCAAAAGGATTTGCACGGCAGAAAAGACAATACTTTAAGGCTTTTTTCTTTAGAAGAAAAAAAGGAATACAAAGTAGAAATTCTAGACAAAGAAAAGATATCTTTTGTAAATGATAGTTTTAGCGGTTTTTATAAGGTGATAGATTCTGAAATTTCGCTTTTTCTAAATGATAAAACCTTGTTTTATAAATACAATAATATAGATTCCATTCTGCTTGAAAATGTTAAAGACTTTAGCATAGAGCGAGAAAAAGATACTTTTAAGATAAGAATTTGCCAAGAAAATTTAGACTGCGTTTATAAGTGGAGTGCTTTATGAAAAAAGGTTTCTTGCTTTTTGTTTGCATAATAACGCTGATTTTTGTAAGCTTTTTTACTCTTTTTGCAGTCAATAAAAGTGCATATATACCAAAACACATAAAAAATGTTTTTTTATATACTCAAGCTAAAATCTTAAGCGAAAATTCAAAAGAACTTGCTAAATATTTTTTATACGAAGCAAAATCTCAAGGAAAGCAGTGTATAGACAAGGTAAAATTTAAATACGAAAATGCTCAAATTTTAATACAATACCTATATCCATTAAGAGAATGCATAAATTTTTCCTTTACCGATACAAATAAAGACGCCAATCTAAGCAAAGATAACATAATAATATCAAATATATCTGTTTTGTTAAATGAGGGAAGCGGGGTCAATGAAGAAATTTTTATAAATGAAAATGTATTTTTATACCCTGATGATAATTTTTAAAAAACACAAACTAGGCTTAAGCCTAGTTTTTCACAATTAAAGATTTTCAAAAGGATTGCTAACAACCTTTTTTCTATCTACTATATAAGGTATCAAAGCTACGTGCCTTGCTCTTTTTATAGCAAGTTCAACCATTTCTTGATATTTTTTACTTGTGCCTGTTAGACGACGAGGCATTATCTTAAATCTCTCAGAAAGTGCGTGTTTAAGCATAGCAGTATCTTTATAATCTATAAATTCAACCTTTGCTTCACTATATTTACAATATCTTCTTGAATACTTCTTTTTTTCAGCCATATTTTTCTCCTTTAAAATGGTAGCTCACTCTTGCCATCATCCATATCAAAATCAGAAACATCAATTTCCTTTATTTTTTCCTCTTGTTGATATGAATTTTGATAAGAATTTTGGTTTTGGTATTGTTTAGAATTTGGATAAGAACTTTGTTGGCTGTAAGGATTTAGGCTCTGATTAGATTTTTGGGCTACAGAACCAAGCATTTCCATGCTTTCAACGACTACGCTATGCTTGGATCGATTCTGACCATTTTGATCGCTCCACTGCTCTAGCCTTAATCTACCTTCCACAAGTATCTTAGAACCTTTTGAAAGATACTGATTTGCGACCTCAGCAGTTCTACCGAAAAAACTTATATCTATAAAACAAGTTTCTTCTTTTTTCTCTCCATTACTGCCTGAAAATCTCCTTGTTACAGCTATAGCAGAAGATCCTATAGTCATACCTGAAGGTGTGTAACGAAGCTCTATATCTCTTGTTAAATTTCCAACCAAAACAACTTTATTAAACATAAATTAGCCTTTCATCAAGCTTCTTGACTTGTAGCTTTTATCTCTTTTTTAGACTGCTTTATACCTTGACTTAGCTTTTCCCAGGCTAATATTTCTTTTTTATTTTCATACTTAACTATAAGAAATCTTATAATATCTTCATTTATTCTAAGCACTCTTTCAAGCTCTTTTATAAAACTTGGCGGGGCTTTAAAATAAATAACAAAATAAGTTCCTCTTTCATATTTTTTAATGGAATAAGCCAGTTTTCTAGTGCCCATTGGCACAACCGAAGCTATTTCAGCACCGTTTTTAGTAAGAATTTCTTTAACGAAATTCAACCTAAGCTCTACCTCCTCATCTGTAAGAGTCGGTTTAAGGATAAACAAAACCTCATAATGTCTCATATATTCTCCTTGTGGATATTAAGCCTATTTTCATAGGCAAGGATAAAATAAAGCTTTCATTTTAGCAAATATTTCTTTAATTTAAGCTTTTAATATCTTTTTTAAATTCAAAAACATAGCTATAACAAATTCTTTTTTGCTTAATTTAGCTTTTGTTTTAAGCTCATATTCGCTATTTAAAAGCAAGAAAAATATCTCTTTATACTGACTTAGTCTTATCATAAAAGCTTGATTTTGCAGTGTATTTGCAACTTGTGGAGGCGGTGTGTATCCAAAAATATCTTTAAAATCTACTTTTCCATTTATTTTAGCATATAAAACAATTTTAAAAAGTCTATAAAAATTCGAATTTAAAGCAGAAATCAATGCAATCTCGTTAAAATTTTCAATTATTTTTTCCAAATCACTTGCTAAATCTTTGTCTTGTAGC
Organism: uncultured Campylobacter sp.; assembly: GCF_944323605.1. Classification (GTDB taxonomy): domain Bacteria; phylum Campylobacterota; class Campylobacteria; order Campylobacterales; family Campylobacteraceae; genus Campylobacter_D. Next base: position 46,062 of record NZ_CALUTC010000004.1, on the reverse strand, counting down.
ATCTTTTCAAAAAAGGAATCAAAACTACTTACAGACAAACTAAAACAATGCTCTTTTACAGTATTTTCATCTATGCTTAAATTTTTAAATTTATTAAGTTCAGCGGCACAAAGATATAAATTTTCATCAAAATTTTCATACAAAAGATAAAGTGCATTTTGGGTTGCTTTTATATTTTCAATTTTTGCCTTAAGGCTTAAAAGCTCTACAGCCTCCTTTGCATTTGCTGGCTTAAAGAATCTAGCGAAATTGTTTTCAAAAATTTTTTCTAACTCCGTTTGTTTTGAAGCCTCATCGTAAAGCTCTAAAAGAAATAACTTATCTTTATCTTGTTTGCATATTTTTATTAAATTCTCAATATCTTTTTTTGGAAGTTTTTTGCTAGTTTTTATCTCAAGTATTTTTTTGTCAGAAAACAAAGATGAATGTGAAATATAATTATGCACAGTTTCATAATCATACTCATCAAAATAAACACTTAAAATTTCATCGCTTTTAAATTTATCCTTGATAGAATTTGCAAAAAGCTCTATTTGAAAATTATCAGCACCATAAAGTGCGAAAAAATTTGGCAAGTAATCCCCGCCAAGAAGTCTTTGCAAATCCTTTCTATACATTATCGCACCTCTTTATAAATTTGGCAAAAATTTTAGCATAAATTATATCAACATCACTTATTTCAAGTAAAACTTTTTCTAGCAAATTTAACTCTTTTGTATTGTTTATATAAAGCAAGGCACCTTTTAACTCATCATCAAGCTTGGCTATACAGATATGTGAGTTTTCAATAACAGTTGCCATTACTTTTTTTCCTATATTTTTTTTAGCCCATCTAGCAAATTTTCTATCCATAAAATCAAGAGCTACCTTATCAGCTTCTCTTTCTAAAATACTCAAATTTTCACAACTATCATCTATGTCTAATAAAAGATACGAAAAAAGCTTTTCATCATTTTTAAGCTTTGCCTTTAAAAGTCTGTGTAAAAGCAAATCAGGATATCTTCTTATAGGGCTTGTGAAGTGAGTATATCTATCAAATCCTAAACCAAAATGCCCCTCATTAGAGCTTGAATAATGTGCTTTTTTTTGGGATTTTATGATTAATTTATCTACCTCATCTCTTAAATTTAACTCATTTGCTAGAGACTGTATATCTTTTATGAATTCTCTTAAATCCGCCTTAAATTTCACATCTATGCCTATACTAGCTAATTCTACAAGTAGCTTTTTTACCTTTTTAATATCCATAGCACCGTGATTTCTAAACACTCCCTTTTCTATAAGCCTTGCTGCTGCTTTATTTGCTAAAAGCATACAGTCTTCTATGAGCTGGTGGGACGGGGTATCGCTTTCATATCTTGTGCTAAGTAAATTGTGCTTATCATCTATTATTAATCTTAATTCCTTCGTTCTAAAGTCAAAGGCATTTTTAAGCCTTTCTTTACGCAAAATAGAACTAAGTTTTTTAAGCTCGTAAAGATAGTTAAATTCTTTTAAATCCATCTTTTTGATAAAGTATTCATCTACTTCATCATAATTAAATCTTCGTTTTGAATTAATAATACCTTCAAAAAGCTCCTCTTTAATAAGATAAAAATTTTCATCAAAACTCAACTTAAAAACAAAGACCAATCTATCTTCTAAAGGTTTTAAAGAACATATATTTTCACTTAAATTTTTTGGCAACATAGCAACTGCTTTATGAGGAAAATATATAGAAAATCCTCTTTGCAATGCTTCTTTATCAAGGGCACTGTAAGGATACACATATTCGCTGACATCTGCGATAGCTACAAAAAGCTCTCTTTTATCGCTATCATAAAAAATAGCGTCATCAAAGTCTTTTGCATCTACTGGATCTATGGTGCAAAAATTCATATTTCTTAAATCTATTCTATTTTCATACATACTAACATCAACGAAATCCCCGTTTGCTTCTGCTTCTTTTAGGCACTGCAAAGAAAAATCTTCATTTTTATCAAATAAAGCTAAAGATATTTTTTCATCAATTTTTTCATCATCTATATGCCCTAACACCTCTATAACTTCATTGTTTGCGTTTTCTATTTTTAAAACAGTCCCAAGAGGCAAAGCTTTTAAAGATTTAGCACTTGCTTTTATTGGCACTGTTAATCCTGTTTTGAAATTTGTAGCAAGGACATTTTTTCCAAAGGCCTTCGTTATCACAAGAGAAGTTTTTCTAGCTCTGTAAAGGACAGAAACAACCCTAGCAAAAGTTTTTTTCTTTTTAGAGTGTAAAATTTTACAAACAACTATATCGCCATAGTTTGCACCTTTTAAATCATCTATACGCAAATCATCTTTTTTATCATCTTTATCAAGTGCTTGTAAAAAACCTATGCCTTTATTTGATACATCAACAGTGCCAAAAACAAAAGAATTGTTAAGATAAAAAGTATTTTTATGCTTTTTTATAACTTCAAGATTTAAAAGCTCTCTTAGTATGGATTTAAAAGACTGCTTTACATCACTTTCACAAAGCCCATAAGATAAAGAATTTAGAAATTTTTTCACATTTTGCCCTTTAAAAAGCAAAATTCTATCTAAAAAATGCTACAACAAGCTAAAGATTTAAAATTTTACTAACCCTGCTTACATCATCTTTTTTTGATAAATTTAGCCTTATAATACTATCTTCATTTGCCATCAAAGAATGTGGCACATTTGCAAGAACTGCTATCATATCAAGCTCATTTAATCTTAAAAGCTTATCATCTATTCCAAAGTCTATACAACCCTTTAAAACTTGCACAGTTATATCAAATGGTGCCTTATGCTCTTTCATTACAGAATTTTTAGGCATTATGATTTGAATATCTTTAGAGCTTTGATTTTCGCTTAGCACAGATATTTTCACATCCGTGCTAAAATCATCATTTGACCAGGATATAAGTTTAAAATTCATTGTCTAGCACCAAAAGTTATAGCATAGACTTGATTTCTAAGATCAAATAAAGGATCTTTTGGAGGCTCTACACCGCTTGATAGATTAGAAGGAAAATAAACGGTTTTATCGCAACTTTCTTTCTCGTCTTTATTAACAGTTAATCTTCCAACCAAAACTTCCCTATGTTTTCCAGTCCAAAGAGCTGTAGTATCATCTATAATATCATTTTTATTTGCGTATATTAAATACATATCATAAGCAAATGGCTTAGAGTCTTTCATCCTCTTTTCAAAGTCAGCTCTTAAAAAATCCTTAGAAAAGCTTTTTTCCTCTTCCTTGCTTAAATTTTTAATCCCCTCAACAGGCACAAATTTCCACTTAACAGCTCTCATTTTCTTAGTCTTTGCATCTTTTACAAAAAAGGTATGAGTGCTATAAAAAGGCGTGTTTGCGACGCTTCTACTCACACCCATTTTGCTGGTGTATTCTGCAAACTGTTTATAAGATTTTACTTCATTAGTAAGCTTTTTTATCTTATCTGTATCTACCTTGCCATTTACAGGAATTTTCATCTCAAAAAACCGCCCAAATTCATTAGCATCTTTTGCAAAATTTATCTCTGCATTTGTCATAACCATAGTCCATACTTCATTAGCAGAGCTTAAATTTAAAGCTAAACCTCTGGTTTTGCTTTTATCATTCATTTCAGCACCACCTAAAGAATAACGCAAATCAGCAGGTATAGAATCGCTTTTAAGTATGCCTATATCTACTTTCTTATTTATATCCTTACTAGGAACAAAGCTTCCGCTAGCACAAAAACCTTTGGTATGGTTTGGCTTTACTTTGTTTTTTTCCGCACTAGGATTTAATTTAAAAAACATATCAGCTATTTGTTCTGCATCATAAGCCATTAAAACAGAAGCAAAAAATGTGCTTATAAAAAGTATCTTTTTCATTACTTAGTCCTTTAAAATAAGGTTATTTTGTAAATAATACTAAAATTTTAGTAAATCAAACAAAAAAGGTCTTTAAATTTTCTAAATTTTCAATCTGTTTTATAAGCTCTAATGCCTTAGCCTCGCTAATAGATATTTTTGCATTAGACAAAAATTTTTCTTTTAATTCATCAAAACTTAAGGGATTATCAAAATTTCCTTTATTTACAAAGACATCTTTTTTTATAATTTTACCGTCTTTTAAAATAGCCTCTAAATGTCCGGGAAAATACTTTGGAAAGCCACTTGATGCTCTTTTTTCATAAGAAATTTTCTTAGCAAAGCTTAAAACATCTTCTCTGTTTAAATTTTCTAAGGATTTAAGAGATAAAAAGCCATCTTTAAAGGCTAAGGCAAATAAAAAAGGCATAGAAAATTTAGCCTCATAAGCACTTTTTGGCTCGTATTTTTTATCAAGTGGATCGCAAATAAAGCTTATTGGAACTTCATCTACGAAGCATTTTATGCTTTTTATATCCTCGTCTTTAAAGCCCTCATTTCTTAATTCTAAAGCACAGTCTATAAAACCATGTGCAAAATGACAGGTTGGGTAAGGCTTTATAGATACTTGCATTACGGCATAGCTTTTGCCAAGCTCTTTTACAAGGACATCTTTATCACAATCTTGTTCTATACCAAAGGCACGAAAAAAATTATCCCTGCCCTCAAAAACACTCAAAGGACCACTAAGCTTTGCTTTGGCTAATTTTGCTATGAAAATTCCATTTCTAATGGCATTTGCTATATGCAAAAGCTTTGAATTTGAACCATTTGACAAAAACTCATTTATGCCTGCAGAAAATGAAGCTGCTATACCGAGTGCATTTATAAGCTCTTCTTCGTTTAAATCAAGAAGTATTGCAGAAGCTACAGTGGCTGCATAAGTTCCGCACAAGGCTGTAGTGTGAAAGCCTCTTTTATGAAAGCTTCCCTTAGAGGCTACGCCTAGCCTAGCACCTATCTCCCAGCCCAAAACAAAGGCTCTTAGAATTTTATCCCCATCAGCACCAATGCTAAAGCCCCAAGTAAGACAAAGTGGCGTGAGTATGGCACTAGCGTGTAAGATAGCCTCTGTATGAGTATCATCATAATCAAGAGCGTGAGCAGCAAAGCCATTTAACATAGCAGCATATTGTGCTTCTATGCTTTCATCGCTAAACCAAATTTTAGCCTCCTTTGCCTCCTTAGAGGACATGGCCTTAAAAGCCTCAAAAGCTCTTAAAACGCTTTGTTCCTTAGAGGCAGCTAGGGCTGTTCCTATGCTATCTAGCATTAATTCTTTTGCTCTGTTTTTTACCTCAGCTGGTATTTCTTTTGTATCTAAGATAAAGGAGGCTAAGTGTTGGCTGTAAAACATCTCTTTTCCTAATTTAAAATTTTTGCTGAGGATATTTTTTCTAAAAACTCATCAACAAGTTTTGGCGCATAACCCACATAAGTACTAGCGTCCATTAACTCATCAAGTGCCTTTTCATCTAAAATTTTACTAACTCTTTCATCTTCTAGTAAAACTTCTTTAAAGCTTAAATTTTTCTCCATGCCACGCATAGCATTTTCATACACTATCTCGTGTGCGTGTTGCTTACCGTAAGTATCGCTTAGGGCAAACATAATTCTTTCAGCTAAGACAAAGCCTTTTAAGGTGTTTAAATTCCTTTTCATTTGCTCTTTTTTAACATCTAAATCAGCCAAAACAAAGGCCATATTTTCAAGCACTACAGAAAGCATTAAAAACATTTCAGGTAAAAGTTTCCACTCCATCTTCCAAACCTGTCCATCTCTTTCGTGCTCGTGTCTTTCTATATCGCTTAAGATAGCTAAATTTGATTTAAAGGTATTGCTTACTGTTACGGCATTTTCGCTTAGGGCTGGATTTTTTTGTGTGGCATAGTTGAGCTTCCAACTTGACCCTTGCCAAAAGGCTCTGCTAACTCGTCTATTTCATTATGTGCTAGGAGTAAAATTTGATGAGCTATTTTGTTAAAGGTGGCATTTATGTTTCCTAAAACAAAGCCAAGTTCTATAAATCTATCCCTTGCTGGTTGCCAAGAAATATCAGGCACACAAAGTCCTAAACTCTCAAGTGTAAGCCTTTCTACCTCATTGCATTTATCACTTAAACTTGCCTTAGTGCCAACAGCTCCTACTATAGAGCCTACATAAAGTCTTTTTTCAAGCTCTTCTATCCTATCATAATGCCTAGCAAGCTCACTAAGCCAAATGGCTACCTTGTGTCCAAAAGTGATAGGCAAGGCTTGTAAGGCAAGGGTTCTTCCCATCATAGCCGTGTTTTTATGCTCACTGGCTATATTTTTTAGGGATTTAGCTATATCTTTTAGCTTTTCTTTTATAAGTTTTAAGCCCTCTTTAAACTGCAAAACAAGTCCTGTATCTATGATGTCTTGGGTTGTAACTCCAAAATGCACAAATTCTCCAAAGCCATTTTCACAAGCCTTTTCAAGCCCTCTAACAGTAGGCACTAAAGGATGTTTTGTCTTTTTAAACTCAGCAAAGATAAAATCCATATCCATAAATTTAAAAAAGGCTTTTTTAGCTATCTCATCGGCTGCTTTTTGCGGTATTATGCCAAGACTAGCTTGAGATTTTGCAAGAGCAGCTTCTACATCTAGCCATTTTTGAATTCTATTTTCCTCGCTAAAAACATCACGCATAGCCTTTGTGCTCCAAGAATCTTGTAAAATTCTCATATCAAAAACGCTAACTCCTGTCATAAATCCTCCTTTATTTCATCTTATCAAAAGCTTGTTTTAAATCAGCTATTAAATCCTGCGTATCCTCAAGCCCTATGTGAAATCTCACAAAAACCCCGCTTTTGCTGTAATCAGTAACAGTTCTAGGAGGCACAGTTACAGTAGCTAAGCTCTCATAACCTCCCCAAGAGGCTCCTATTGAAAAAAGCTCTAGATTATCTACAAATTTTATAGCTTGTTCTTTGCTTATGCTTTTATCAAATTCTATAGTTACCATACCGTTTGCACCTTTATGATCCCTTTTAAATATTTCATATCCTTGATGAGTTTTTAAAGCTGGAAAATATATCTTTTTTATTTCTTTTCTGCTTGATAAAAATTCAACAATTTCATTAGCATTTTTTTCGTGAGCCCTCATTCTAACATCAAGTGTTCTCATACCTCTAAGCACCAAATAACAATCATCTGGGCTTGCATTAAAGCCTAAAATTTCTGGCAATTTATCAAAATTTTTCCATTCTTTTTCATTTATAACAACTATACCCATCATTACATCGCTATGTCCGCCAAGATACTTTGTAGCCGCTATAACACTTATATCAACTCCGAGTTTCAAAGGGTTTAAAAAATACCCGCTTGAATATGTATTATCAATAGCAACTGGTATATTGTGAGAATGTGCTATCTTGCATAGTTTTGGCAAATCTATAATCTCATAAAGTATAGAACCCGGGCTTTCGCATAAAATAAGCTTTGTATTTGCTTTTATCTTTTGCTCCACATCACTTGCGTCAGCCTTTAAAAATTCAATCTCAACGCCCATTTTTGCTAAGAAATTTTCACAAATAGCTCTAACTGGTCCATAAATGGCATCTGTTATTAGTATATGTGCGTCTTTACTAGCATAATTCATCAAAACCATTCCAAGTGCTGCAAGTCCTGTTGGGAAAAGCTGAGCTCTATATCCACCTTCAAGTTCGCATATAAGTTTTTCAAGCTCAAAATTTGTAGTAGTTCCACGAGCACCGTAACTTAAAACTCTTTTAGTTTTTCTTAGCTCTCTGTATTTTTGCCAAGCTTCGTGATTTTTAAAAAGTATAGTAGAAGCTCTCATAACAGTCGGATTTACAGGTCTTGCCTCTAAAGTTTCATCTCCTCTTGCAATGTGAATTAATTTGGTTTTTTCTTTCATATTATCCTCCTTACAGATAAATATACGTGCAAATTATATTTGTTATAGTAGCTACAAGCATAGGTATAGCTGTTCTTTTTACGACTTGCAAAGGATTTACCTTTGCCATAGCTGATATTGCCAATATTGCGGGTGCTATAGGGCTTACACATCTACCAAAACCCGTCATTATTTGAATAGGTGCTATCATAGTTATAGTATCAAGCGAAAAAGACTTTGCTATATTTGGTATAAGAGGGGCAAATGAAAAAAATGCAGCATTTCCAGAGCCCATAAAAAAGGCGGAGATGGCAAGCAACATAGACACAAAAACTATGATGGCAAAAGCACCAAAACCTAAATCTTTTGCGAAATTTATCAAAATATCAACAAAGCCTACATTCAACAGTCCTTCTGCAAAGACTTGACCACAAACTATCAAAGAAACAGTTATAACAAATAAATTTCCCATTCCTTTAAAGAATATCATTATGGAATTTAAAGTATCTACAACACTCTTATATCTTATCATTTCAAAGGCTATTGCCACAAAGGTAGAAATAAACATAGCCACAGGAACATTGGTGCGTATAGCTGTTTTGGCGTATTCATTCATTTGTTCTTGAGAAAATATGTTTAAAGCAACTAAAATACTATCTAAAACCGGTGAAAAGCCAAGTACTAATAAAAGTGGCAATACGGGCAAAATAGCATAAATTTTTGGAGGTTTTTTTTAGCTCTTCTTCTTTGCCTTTACTCTCGTTTAATTCTTTTTCCACAGCATCTCTATCAAAGACAAAGCCCTCTCTTTTGTCAAAAAATTTGGCACAAAAATAAATAGAAATTCCAACGACAATTATTATAGGTATTGTAGTTGGTAACTGGTAATTAACGAAATAAAGTGCGGGATCTATATTTGCTTGTTTTGCTGCAAATATCACATTTCCTGAACCAGGTCCATGATCTATATACTGACAAATAGCTATAACACTCAAAGCAGATAGTTTTGAAACGCCTGAACGAACTAAAATAGGATACATAGTAACCATTAAAAGAAGTCCTAAACCTGCGTGAGACGGTATAAAAAGGACCATAAATTGGACTATAAAATAAGCTACAACAAGTAAAATCAAGGGTTGTTTTACCATCTTAAGAGGCTTTTCAAAAACCTTAAAAAGTGCGTAAGAAGCTCCAACATGGTCCATATAAGCAGAAAAACCGGCTATACTCATAAGTGTCAAGCCTAAACCCGCTAAGGTGCTTGACATTTTTTGGTTTAAAACCTGAAATATGTCAAAAAATCCAAAATTTAAAGAACCTTTCTCAACTATGTAAGGGTGTAGATTAAATAAAGCAGCCAAAGAAAGCAATAAAGACCGCTTAAAAGCAAAGCCATATGTGCATTTATTTTCTTTGTAAGCATAAAAACAAGTAAAAATATGGAACCTAGAGCAAAAACCATAGCTAACATAAAAAAATCCTTAATAAATTTGCTTACTTTTTGTTTTTTATTGCTATTATTTCTATCTCAACCTTTGCACCTCTTGGTAAATCTTTCACTGCGATAGCAGAACGTGCAGGATAAGGAGCGACAAAAAATTCAGCATAAACCTCATTTACACTAGCAAAATCATTTATATCAGTTAAAAACACAGTTGTTTTTACAACATCTGCAAAGCTTAAATTATTTTCTTTCAAAATAGCTTCGATGTTTTTTAAACTTTGTTTTGCCTGTTCTTTTATATCCGAGCTATCTATCTCTTTACTTTTAGGATTTATAGGGATTTGTCCTGAAACGAATAAAAAACCATTTGCTTCCTTATAAACCGAATATGGACCAATAGCCTCTGGGTAATTTTGCATAATATCTCCTTCACTAAAATAATTTATAATATTTTATTATTATAAAAATAATTTGTCAATAGATTTTTATATTTTATTTACTTCTGTTTTATAGAATTAGAAAATTTACATAATAAAATCAAATATTATCAAGGTAAAAAAATGAGAGCAGAAAAGAAGGAATTTTTTTTTAAACTATGTAAATTTTTAGGACAGGTGCTAGGAAAGCGTTATGAGATAGTTTTTCACGTTATAGAAGAAAGCGGTGCGTATATAGCAGCTATTGAGAATAATCACGTAAGTGGAAGGACTACAAATTCACCTCTTACGGCATTTGCTAGCGAGCTGGTGCAAAATAAAGCTTATTTAGATAAAGATTTCTTGTGCGATTATAAAGCTATGGTAAATAAAGATAAAATGGTAAGAGGTTCGACTTTTTTTATAAAGGATAAAGATAAAATAGAAGGCATACTGTGCATAAATTACGATACAAGCGAAATGAGGGATGTAGTAGCTAAAATAATAGACATAGAAAAGCTAGATGATATGAGTTCTTTTTTGAATTTAAAGCAAGAAGATAATAAAAATGTAGAAGTTTTAAACCACTCTATAGAAGAAATCTTAGCACAATATGTAGATGCTAAATACCTAGAGTCTGATTATCTACTTACAGCCGAACAAAAGCAAAATATAATAAATACTTTATATAAAAAGGGTATTTTTAACGTAAAAGGCACAATCAGTGTAGTAGCTAAATTTTTAAAACTTTCAGAACCAAGCGTTTATAGGTATCTAGGAAATATAAAAAGGGGAAATAGCTCTTAAATAAATATTTAATTTGATGCAAAAATACACTGTTTTAAAGTATGCTTTTAAAATTTGTAAAACCGCTGTCTTTTTGCACCATATCCTCTAAAAGCTCTAAGAATTTTTTTCTTTTATATACTTTTGCACCCATAAATTCTAAATGCTTGTTATAAACTTGACAATCTATCAAAAAGTCATAAGGCTCTAAAATATCACAAAGCTTTATCATAGCTATCTTAGAAACATTTTTTCTAATGCTTACCATACTTTCTGCAAAAAAAATCTTTCCTATAATAAGCCCATAAATTCCTCCAACAAGCTCATCTTTATCATAAAGCTCTAAAGAATGCAAAAATCCCAAGTCTAAAAGCTTTTCATAAGCTTTAATAAAATGCTCATCTATCCAACTAAGCTCTCTAGTATCAGCACACAATTTAATAAGTGCCATAGTATTTTCATCTAGTTTGCATTCATAAAATTTAAAAAATCTTCTAATACTTTTTTGTCTATAAATATCCTTTGGAAAAAGTATCATTCTAGGATCAGGACACCACCAAGTAACAGGGGAAGTACTCCAAGGAAAAAGCCCAAAAGAATAAGCTTTTAGCATAAAAATTGGGTCTAAGTCTTCGCTCAAAAATACAGGCGAATCTTTTGGAGCTTTTAAGAGGTCAGAATACAAGTTCTAAAGCACCATTTTTATCTAGCTTAAGCTCTACAATGCCGCCTTTTTTCAGCTTACCAAATAATAGCTCATCGCTAATTTTTTCAGATATTTCACTTGCTATAATTCTTTTTAGCAAACGCACCCCAAATTCCTTCTTATAAGCCTTTTTAGCCAAATAAAGCTTTGCTTTATTATCTGCTTTTATTATTATGTTTTTAAGTCTAGAGCTTAAATTATCAAGCTCTTTTTGAACTATCTTAGATAAAACCTCATCATCTAAATCATTAAAATGTATAATTTTATCTATTCTATTTATAAATTCTGGTGCAAAAAACTCGCTTATAGCCCTTTGTGCTTTATCCTCTTTATCGCCTAAAAAGCCCATATAATTGCTTTCCTTTAAGCCTAAATTTGAGGTCATAACTATAATGCAATTTCTAAAATCAACCTTTAAACCGCTACTATCAGTCAAGGTGGCATTATCAAAAATTTGTAAAAATGTATTACTCAAATCAGGATGTGCCTTTTCTATCTCATCAAACAGTATCACAGAAAATGGATTTTTTCTAATGGCATTGCTTAAAAGCCCTCCCTCATCATAGCCTACATAACCAGCTGGAGCACCTATTAATCTACTTACAGTATGCTTTTCTGCATATTCACTCATATCAAATCTTTCTAAATTTAAACCTAAAGTATTAGCCAAAACCTTGCAAAGTTCTGTTTTACCAACCCCGCTAGATCCAGTAAATAAGAAAACTCCCTTTGGAGTATTTTCAGCTTTTAAACCAGCGTATGATAATTTTATGGTAGAACAAAGCTCTTTTATAGCTTCATCTTGACCAAAAATTTCTTCTTTTAAAGAAGTTTCTAAATTTTTTAGCATTTTTGCTTTATCAAGTTCAAAAATTTTATGAGAATGCGTCATTCTAGCTAAGACAAGCTCTAAATCTTTCAAGGTAGCTGTTTTTTTTCTTGTTTGTTTTAGTTTAAAATAAGCTCCTAATTCATCTAATAAATCTATAGCAGAATCTGGTAAGCATTTATCAGAAAATATTTTTTTACCTAGATCAACACTTTGCTCTAAAACGGAATTATCAAATTTTATATCGTGAAAAGCCTCATACTTTCCTTGTAAGCCTTTAAGTATGAGCAAACATTCATCTTTGCTAGGTTCATCTACATCTATCTTAGCAAAACGACGTGAAAGAGCCTTGTTTTTATCAAAGCTATTTTTGTATTCTAAAAATGTAGTAGCACCTATGCATTTTAAAGTCCCGTTGCTAAGTGCAGGTTTTAAGAGATTTGACATATCTAAATGACTTTCATTTGCAGCACCTGCTCCAACTATAGTATGAATTTCATCTATAAAAAGTATGGAATTTGGCAGCGATGAAAGCTCTTTTACTATATCCTTTAGTCTTTTTTCAAAATCTCCTCTATACTTAGTGCCTGAAAGCAAAGAGCTTATATCAAGACTAAAAATTCTAGCATTTTTTAAGTGTTGTGGCACTTTTTGCTCGTGTATAGCCAAAGCCAATCCCTCTACTATAGCCGTTTTTCCAACACCTGCTTCACCGACTAAAATAGGATTATTTTTCTTTCTTCTGCTTAAAATTTGAATCATTCTTTCAAGCTCAAAACTTCTACCTATTAAAGGATCTAGCTTTGAATTTTTAGCTAATTCAACAAGGTCTATAGTAAAGGATCTTAAAGCCTGTGATTCGTCCTCTTTTTTTATGTGTTCTAATTTTTTTATATCCAAATTATGCTTATCTAAAAGAAATTTAGAATAAGTCCTATCATCTTTGCTAAGACCTTCTATAAAATCGATAACTTTTAAATCATCAAAATTTCTATCCGCAGAACACAAAGATGACAAGATGTCTTCCAATACAACAGAATGAACTGGCTCTATTTCTTTGCTTAAAATTTGATTCTTATGAGCTATATGATTTTTTAATTCATTTTCCAAAATCTCCAACTCGCCATCAGCACAACTTTTAAAAATTTGCTCAAAATCAGGACTAAGCTTTAACATAGCAAAAAGCACATGCTCACAAGTAATAAATTCGTGTTTATTTATAGCTGAAAAATGTTTTGCATTTATTAAATATTTTTGTAAATTTTCTTGAAATTTCATTCTTCTTCCAATTCTACCCTAAGTGGAAAATTTGCCTTCATAGCGGCATTTATAACTTGTCTTTGTTTGCTAAGTGCGATTTCTTGCGTATAAACCCCGCACAAACCTTTGCCTAAATGGTGTATTTCAAGCATTATCCTACTCGCTTTTTCTATATCGTAGTGAAATATATCCATTAAAACCTGCACCACAAAATCCATAGTAGTAACATCGTCATTTAAAAGAAGAACTTTAAACATTTTTGGTTCATCTAGTTTTAAACTAATATCTTCTTGTAGCTCGTTCATTTTACACCTGCATTAAGTATAGTATTTATATCATTGTTTATAACAGAAATTGGCACAGAGCCAAGATAAAATTTAAGTCCATTTTTATTTTCAGGACGGTAATAATCGCTTACAGTTTGGTATTCTCCTTTGTAAAGCAAAACCTTAAACGGTAGCTGTTCCATATTTGCGTAATTAATATCTTCTAAAATTTGAGATATAATTCTTTGATTTTTAGGCGAATTGCTTAAAAAATAATAAGCTCCGTAATCGTGTGCGAATTTTTTAACCTCATCATCGCTAACTTCTTCAAAATGATCAAGTCCAATCAAAACCAAATGTTTAGAATTTTCCTTCCACAAATCAGTCAAAAAAGCAGCTTCTTCCTTGCAAGGCTGACAAAAAGTTCCAAAAAAATCAAAAAGTATAAATTTATCCTCCTCGCCCTCTATAACAAAGCCTTTTTCAGTGCGAACAATAGTTTTGTTTCCTCCATGAACGTTTTCTAAGCTTATCTTTTCACCAAGCTTAAACCTTTCAAAAGCAAAATCATCTTTTATCGGCTCTTCATTAGAACAGGAAGTAAAAATAAAAGCAAAAAGTAAAAATATAATTATTTTGTTCACAATAATCCTTTCATTTATAATTTTTCATAGCGATCTTAGCTTCTAAATCAGCTTGTTTTTTCTTTAAGACCTCTCGTTTATCGTATAAAGTTTTACCTTTGGCTAAAGCTATTGTGGATTTTACTTTGTTTTTTTTATTAAAATACAAATCAAGAGCAAGCATAGTAAATCCCTGTTGCGAAACCTTGCCAAACAATCTATTTATCTCCTTTTTATGCATTAGAAGTTTTCTAGGAGCTCTTTCATCGTGTCTGTAATGGACATTTGTGGTGCTAAGATGAGATATATGCGAATTTAAAAGAAAAAGCTCTCCTTTTATGATTCTTACAAAACTATCTTTTAAATTTGCCCTGCCCTGTCTAAGAGCCACAACTTCGCTACCTTTTAAGACAATACCGGCTTCAAATTTTTCAAGTATAGTAAAATCAAACAAAGCTTTTTTATTTCTAGCTATTATCTTCACTTAACACCTCAAAAACACTACTACCACTGCCGCTTAAAAAATACCCATTATTCATAAAGTAAGACATTTTAGGATATAAACTTACACAAGGAGTAAATAAATCATTTAAAACCGTATTTTTAAAAGAAAAAAGTTCTCTTGTTTTTAAAGCTTCAAATAGCTTTATCTTTTTTTCATCTAATACAAAATCTTTTAAACTATCAAATTCTTTATAAACTAGTGGGGTTTCACATTTTACATCAGGAAATACTAGTTTAAATTTAAACTCATCATCATCAAATTCGCTAATTATTTCGCCAAAGCCACTTACATTTGCACTTTTAAAGTCGCTTAAAAAAAAAGCTACATCAGAACCAAGTTTGATAGAAAGTTTTATCAAATCATTCTTGCTTAGTTTTAAATTTAAAGCTTCATTCATCATTTTTAAAAAACACGCAGCATCACTACTTCCACCACCAAGACCGGCACAAGTTGGTATATTTTTAATGAGTTTTAAACTGTGAATTTTAAAAAATTCATCAAGTTCATTTTTAAAGCCACTGTTGCAAAGGAGATTAAAAGCTTTTTCTATGATGTTATCATCGCAGTGAAAATTGCTTATTATCTCAAAACCATCATTTTGTTTGTCTTTTGTGAAAATAAGTTCATCATAAAGTTCATCAACAAGTATAAAACGAGAGCTTATAAAATGATATTTTCTGTCATCTAAGCCAAGTATTTTTAAAAATGCATTTATTTTTGCTTTTGCTTTCATTGTTTTAATTTTTTACTTAAATCATCAAGCTTAACATCATCAGAGACTATAGAATGCAAATTATCATCTTTTATCTCATCTACAAGCTCTTTTCTTAAGATAATAGAACTTTTAGGTGCTTTTATGCCTATTTTTGTATAGGTTTTGTTAGTCTGAATTACTGTTATTTCTATATCTTTACCAATACTTATGCTTTCATTTTCTTTTCTGCTTAAAATTAACATTTTTCCACCTTATTAATTATGTATTTTACATTTTCATCTATAAGCTCAATTATACTGAAATATCCATTGGCTCTTATAAAATATCGTCCATTTTCTTTAAATTTTAAGTCTTGTTTATAAAGTTTTGTTCCATTTTGAAGTTTATCTAAATCTGAAATGTAATTTTCTTTTATGCACAGGTGTTCTAAAATGTCTAATTCTTTTTCATTTTCATAAACAAATTTTCCCTCTCTTAATCTTTCAAGCTCTTTTAATGTAGCATTTATTCCTAATTTATTTGCAAAAAGCTCACAGTATGATCTTATATAAGCTCCTTCACTGACCGTTAGTCTAAGTCTTAAAAATGGATGTTGATAGTCTAAAATTTCACTTTCATATATTTGCATTTTGCATTCTTTTAAATCTACCTTTTCATTCCTTTTGGCAAATTCATAAGCTCTTTTGCCATTTATTCTCTTTGCTGAAAAAGAAGGTGGTATAAAAACCACTTCTCCAAGTAATTCTTTTCTTATTTTTTCAAATTCTGTTAAAGTAAATTCTTTCAAAGTGTCTATTTTTTGAATATTTTTATCATCTAAACTAAGAGAGTATGCCCCAAGCCAAATAGTGCATTCATATACTTTTGGCTCCTTATCCAAAAAGCGAAAAAGCTTAGTAAAAGCTCCAAAAGCTACTATCAAAGTGCCTCTTGCAAAAGGATCAAGTGTCCCTGCATATCCAGCTTTTTTAGCACCATATTTTTTTTTAAGAGTTTGAAGGTAATCATTTGAGCTTATATCTCTTGGCTTGTATGCTACAAAAAGTTTGTTCATATCTTCTTTAACGCATCACTTAAAATATTGTTTCTAGTAATACCACCAAAAATTATATCAAGCCTTATATCTTTTCCTTCTTTTCTAAGGTCTAAAATTCTACCTATGCCAAAAATTTTATGTTGCACCAAGTCTCCTTTTTTAAAATTTGTATTATTGTGTATTTTTTCATCTAATAAATTTAATTCTTCTAAAAACACACTACTTCCTTCTATCACGCTAGTTCTAACATTTCTAGTAGAAGCAGTGCTTAAAAAAAGTTTTTTTTTGGCTCTTGTTATGGCAACATAAGCCAAACGTCTTTCTTCTTCATTATCTAAGCTAATTGGAAAATTTCCATTTTCAAGCCCTATAACAAATACAACATCAAATTCAAGCCCCTTACTAGCATGAACGCTCATCAAATAAACACAGTCCTCATTTTCATTTATATTATCTTGTTCTCCTTGCAATGAAAAATCACTTAATAAATCATTTAAATCTTTGTAAGAATTTCTCTTTATGCTATCTTGAAATTCTTTATATAAAAGCTGTAAATTTTCCTGTTTATAGTCCTCATCATAAACAGAGCTTAAAGCAAAAACATCCTCTAAAGATTTTATAATATCGCTTAAATTTGACTTTTGAAGGTCTAAAATGGATAAAGCAAATTCGCTTATCCTGGCTGAAATTTCTTTTGAAAAAATTCCATTTTCAAGACAATAAAAAATGCTATCAAATAAAGAAATTTTATTGATTTTAGCATAATGCTCTAATTTTGAGACAAAAGCTTTACCAAGCCCTCTTTTTGGCACGTTTATTATACGTTTAAAAGAAAAATCGTCATTTGTATTTGAGATCAATCTAAGATAAGCTACTGCGTCTTTTATCTCTAATCTCTCGTGAAATTTTAATCCACTTAAAATTTTATAAGGTATTTTTTCTTTTCTAAGCTCATTATCTAATATACTAGAGAGCGAATTTCTTCTGTATAAAACTGCTATTTCATTGAGCTTTGTTCCATTTTTAACTTCCCTTCTTATAAGTCTCACAATTTCAGCAGCTTCATCTTTGTCGTTTTCGTTTTTCAAAAAGATTATATCATCTCCCTTGTCTTTGGTTGGGATTAAAATTTTGCCTAGTCTTTTGGTGTTGTTGGATATAAGTTTGTTTGCAGCGTCTAAAATTTTGGCACTTGAGCGATAATTATGCTCTAGCTTTACTATTTTAGCATCTTTGAAATCATCAGTGAAATTTAAAATATTTTCTATTCTAGCACCACGCCAAGAATAAATACTTTGATCATCATCGCCAACAACACACAAATTTGAATGCTCTTTGCAAAGTAGTTTTAAAATTTCATACTGCAATGAATTTGTATCTTGATACTCATCAACAGTTATATATTGATACAATTTACTTTGTTCGCTTGCAAAACGACCGTCGCTTTTAAGCAATTCATAGCTCATCAAAAGAAGATCATCAAAGTCTAAATAAGAATACTTTTTAAGGCTTTCTTGATACAGTTTATAAAGCTTTATGTATTCGTTTTTAAATAGATTAGGATTTGTGTTTTTTTCTAAATGCTCATAAGCCTTTTCAACACTAATAAGGCTATTTTTAAAATTTGAAATCATATCAGCAGCCTGGTAAGGGCTAAGCTTTACTTCAGGGCTTAAAAGTTCTTTGATGATCTTTTTGCTATCATCAGCATCTATTACCTTAAAAGCATTTTGAAGTCCTAATTTATCTATATGAAGTTTTAAAAATAAGAGTGCAAATTTATGAAAAGTGCAAAGCAAAGGAGAATAAGATGATCTCATCATAGACAAAGCACGTTTTTTCATAGTATGTGCTGCTTTGTTTGTAAATGTCAAAGTGAGTGTATTATTAGGACTTATGCCTACCTCATCTATTAAATAAGCAAGCCTTGTGGTTATAGTTTTAGTCTTGCCAGAACCAGCTCCAGCTAGAATCAAAAGTGCCCCATCTATATGGCTTGCAGCTTCGCGTTGTCTTTCATTAAGCCCGTCGAAAAGATTCATCTTTTAAAAATATCTTTATTTTTTGGATTATTTATAAAAGCACTTGAAGACTCTTGCAAAAGATCTTGTTCATCTTGTTCATAAAAGGCAGAATTTACAAAAACAATATCTCTTTGAATTTGAATTTTGCTTACACCTTTTAAATTTACAGTTACTAAGCTAACAAAATTATCCGCACCAAAACAAGCTTCAAAGCTAAGCTTGTTCTCGTCAAAATAAAAAGAGCCAACACTTTCATCTGATATGTAAAATACTATGTATGAAAGATGCGTATCAACATATCCTTCTGGTAAAATCGGACTATAATTCACAAAACGTGCATCACATATAATGTGAAAAGCTTGTGATTTTGAAGTAAGTAAAACCAAAATTTCATAACAGTTTCTAAGCATTAGTCCAGAAAACTCTTTGCTTTTTAAAAAATCATAAACCACTATCTCAACTCCATAAATTCATTAACTAATTTTTCTATCTCTTTCATACCAATTTTCCAAAAATCCTCACTATCTACATTAAAACCAAAATCTGATATTAATTCATTTGGTGCTTTACTACCGCCACTTGAAAGCATTTTTATATACTTATCTTTAAAATCCTTATCCTTGTTTTTATAAAGCCCATACAAAGCCAAAACTAAAAGTTGGGCATAAGAATAAGCATAACAATAAAAAGGACTATGGATAAAATGTGGTATATAAGCCCACCAATACCTATAATCCTTAGACAGCTTTACACTATCTTTAAACATCTTAGAGCCTTCTTCATACCAAATTTTGCTTATCTCATCTACTGATAACTCATTTTCAATAGAATGAATTCGTCTCTCAAAAGTAGTGAAATTTATCTGTCTAAAAAGAGTTGCAAAAATATCTTCTATCTTGGCAGCATAAAGCCCTATAAGCTCATCTGCTTTAAGGTCTTTTTTTATATAGTCAAAAATTAGCATTTCAGCGAAAACTGAAGCTGTTTCTGCTGTAGTTAAAGGCGTATCTTGATTCAAAAAAGAAACATTGTAAGAAAGTTTTTGGTGGATACTATGACCAAGCTCGTGGGCTAAGGTAAAAAGATCTCTTCTTTTGTTTGTATAGTTTAAAAGAATGTAAGGATGGGCTTTTTTTACAGCAGAATGAGAAAAAGCACCTCCTCTTTTTTTAGAATCAGGATAAACATCTATCCAATTTTTTTCAAAAGCCTCCTTAGCTATATCGCCAAAAACATCTGAAAAATCATAAAATGCTTTTAAAACTATATCCTTAGCTTTTTCATAAGATAAAGAAAAATCCTTGCCTATAGGTGCGTATCTATCATAATCTTTCAGCTCATTAAATCCTAAAATTTGCTTTTTCTTTTTGTAGTATTTTGCGACTATGGCAAAATTTTCCTCACTTACCTTTATTAAAGAATCAACACTTTTTTGTGAAATTTGATTGCTTATATGTCTTCTTTGTTCGGCATTTTCATAAGAACGAAGCTTAGAAATTGTTTTTAATTCGGCTCTTATCATATTTAATATATATGCTAATAAATCAGAATTTTTCTTTAATTTTTTACTAAAATTTTTAGCAGCTTTTTTTCTCTCATTTCTATCTTTGCTATAAAGTTTGCTTAAAATTTCCTCTATGCCTAGCTTTTTCCCTTCAAATTTAACTTTTATTTTTGTCAAACTTTCATCAAATAATCTAGAAAAAGCTTCTGCTCCGGTGCTAGATAAAAAAAGCATTATCCTTTCTTCTTTTTTGCTTAAATTATGTTTTTTATTTTTAAGCAAATTTGAAAGATAAAAACTATAAGACTTGTTTTCATCGATAATTTTTTTAGCTAAATCCTCATCAAGCTCACAAAATTCTAGCTCAAAAAAAAGTAGATTTTCCTCTATTTCTTTGCATTCTTTTTCACAACTTGCGTAAAAAGAACCCTTGCTAGTATCACCAGCAAAACATAAAAAAGCATAAGTCATTACTAAAGTTAAATCCTCTAGAATTTGTTCGTATTTTTGTATTATTTCACCAAAAATATCGCTTTTTTTAAGATTATTTTCATAATTTTCTCTAAAGCTTAAAGCGTCTTTTTTAAGAATTTCAAGCTTTAATTTTAAATCCTCATCACTTTTAAATAAATCCTTTAAATTCCATTTTGCACTCATAATTATTCCCTTTAACTCTCTAATATAAGCTTTAATAAAGCCGCCATTCTAATAGCCACACCGTTGCTAACCTGTCTTAAAACAAGACATCTTTTATCAGCTAAAACCTCGTCGCTTATATCTATATTTCTATGCACCGGTCCTGGGTGTAAGATTATTATATCCTTATCCTTTATAAGCTCTTTTTTTATGCAATAATCCTTAGCATAATCTTTTAAAGAACCATAAATTTGTTTTTGATGTCTTTCCGTTTGAGTTCTTAAGCTTATAATTATATCGGCATTTTCCAAAGCTTCTTTTAGATTGCTTGTTTTTTTTAAATCTACATTCGGCATAAATTGAGGTGGTGCTACTAGCGTTATATCAAAATTAAATCTAGATAAAAGCTCTATATTTGAAGCTGCTACTCTTGAATTTTTTATATCTCCTACTATCAAAACTCTTTTACCTTCTATATTTCCACTAAAATGCTCGTTTATAGTAAATAAATCAAGTAAAGCCTGTGTAGGATGTGCGTGCTTACCATCTCCACCGTTTAAAACTGGGCATTTTACGTATCTAGCTAAAAAACTTGGAACTCCTGAATGCTGATGTCTAACAACTATAGCATTTGGATTCATAGCGTCTAAATTTGCGGCTGTATCAAAAAGAGTTTCCCCTTTACTAGAGCTTGACCTTGATACATCAAGTCTTAAAACCTTCGCATCAAGCCTTTTTGCTGCGGTTTCAAAAGAAGATAGCGTCCTTGTAGAATTTTCAAAAAATATAGTAGTTACACTTTTTCCTTTGAGTAAAGTACGTGGTTTTTCATCTAAAAATTCTCTAGCTCTATCAAAAAGAGCCAAAACCTCATCTTTGCTAAAATCTCTTGTGCTTATAAGATGTCTCATTTTTACCTTTGATATTTTTTTAGATTCTAGCAATTTTTAACTTAACATATATAAATTTTAAGTAAAATCTAACGGTCTTTTAGACCAAAAAATGCCGAAAGGAAAAAAATGTATCTATTCACTTCTGAAGTAGTTAGTCCGGGACACCCTGATAAGTGTGCTGACATTATCGCTGATACAATAGTGGATATACTCTTGAGCAATGACAAAGACTCAAGGGTGGCGAGTGAAGTCTTTGTCGCGGGAAATAAAGTTGTCATCGGTGGCGAGGTAAAATCTAAACATAAGCTTAGTAAAAAAGATTATGATGAGCTTGTTAAAAATGCACTTGCAAAAATAGGCTATGACGGAAAGTCTGCCTTCACAAAATTACAGTGTTTGCACCCTGATGATATAGAAGTATTAGTATTTTTAAACGAGCAAAGCCCTGATATAAATCAAGGAGTAGATCAAGAAAGTGGCGAAATAGGAGCTGGAGACCAAGGGATTATGTTTGGTTTTGCTAGTAACGAAGCTGATGAATATATGCCAGCAGCCATTTCTTACGCTAGAAAACTTTGTGATAAGGTGTATGAGTTTGCAAAAAAACACCCTGATAAATTAGGCGTTGATATAAAAACTCAAGTTACTATAGACTATGCCAATAAGAATAATTTTGAAAACTGTAAGCCTCAAAGCATACACACTATAGTAGTGTCTGCCCCTTGTGTTGAAAGTATGGATATAAAAGAGCTTAGAGAACTCATTATGAAGCTTATTTTAGAAAGCGATTTGCCAAAAGAATTATTTCACCCCGAACAAACTAGAATTCTAATAAACCCGACAGGAAAATATGT
This sequence comes from uncultured Campylobacter sp., assembly GCF_944323605.1. Lineage (GTDB taxonomy): Bacteria > Campylobacterota > Campylobacteria > Campylobacterales > Campylobacteraceae > Campylobacter_D. Next base: position 23,777 of record NZ_CALUTC010000004.1, on the reverse strand, counting down.
AAATCATAGCTCTTTACACGATAGTGGCTTAACGGGTAGAAAGCTTATAGTTGATAGTTTTGGTGGTTATTCTCCTATCGGAGGAGGTGCACAATCTAGCAAAGACTATACAAAAGTTGATAGAAGCGGACTTTATGCAGCTAGATGGATTGCTAAAAATATAGTAGCAGCAAAACTAGCAAAAAAATGTGTAGTTCAACTAAGCTATGCTATAGGGGTTGCAGAGCCTACCTCTGTCAGTGTTGATTGTATGGGGACAAACAACGGAGTCGATGATAATGTTTTAAGTGATTTCGTAATGAAAAACTACCCTCTAACACCTAATTGGATAAAAAATAAATTTAATCTAGACAAACCAGGAAAAGACAACTTCCTTTATGCAGATGTTGCATCAAGAGGACAAGTTGGACAAAAAGATTACCCTTGGGAAAAGCTTGACGCTGTGAAAGATTTTGAAAATTTAAAATAAATCACACAAGATTGATAAAAGGCTCGAATTTTTTGAGCCTTTTGCAATTAGATTAACAAAACTAAAAGCTAATTAAACGTAGCGTTTTCAATCAAAGAGGCTTTGTTTTGCATTGTATTTTTACATCAAACAAAGCTTTATAAAAGCAAGATTAACCAAAAGCACCGCTTAAGTAAGCCTTTGTTTTTTCTTCCTTTGGATTTTCGAAAAATTCTTTACTTTCCCCAAATTCTACAAGCTCTCCTAAGTGAAAAAAAGCAGTGTAATCAGCGACACGTTTTCCTTGCTGCATATTATGAGTAACCATTATCATAGAAAGATTGTGGCTAAGCTCTTTTAAAAGCTCCTCAATAACGCCAGATGAGATAGGATCAAGTGCTGAAGTTGGTTCATCAAGTAACAATAGGCTTGGATTTATAGCCAAAGCTCTAGCTATACAAAGTCTTTGTTGCTGACCTCCAGATAATGCCATAGCATTTGTTTTAAGCTTATCTTTTACTTCCTCAAATAAACCAACCTTTCTAAGACAAGATTCAACTAAAGCTCTTTCCTCATCTTTGCTCTTTATCATATGATGAAGTCTAGGTGCATAGGCTATATTTTCATAAATGCTTTTTACAAAGACATTTGGTTGCTGAAAAACCATACCAACCCTCTTTCTCAGCACAACAACATCTTGAGAACGAACATCTTTGCCGCCGACTTCTACAAGTCCGCTAATCTTTGCTATCTTATCATTCATTCTATTAAAACAACGAAGAAAAGTGGATTTACCACAACCAGAAGCACCTATTAAAGCTGTTATTTTATTTCTAGCTATCTGCATATTTATATCAAATAAAGCTTGTTTTTTGCCATAAAAAAGATTTAAATTTACTACTTTTGCTACCACGAATGTTTTCCTTGAAAGTATTTTCTTAAGAGTATCGCACTTAGATTAAGCACAACTAAAAGAGCCAAAAGAACTAAAATTCCGGCTGCAGCCCTTTCTAAAAAAGCCCTCTCTGGCATAGAAGCCCAATTATAAATCAAGGCAGGTAAAACCGTTGTTGGCTCACTCAAAGAAGCAGCTACATCAGGTATAAAAGCTATCATACCTATGATCATCAAAGGAGCAGTTTCTCCTATAGCTTGGGCTAGTGCTAAGATAGAACCAGTAAGTATCATAGGCATAGCAAGTGGCAAAATGATACCTTTTACCATTTGCCATTTTGTAAAACCTAGTGCCTCGGCTGCATTTTTCATACTCACATCTACACTTTTTAAAGCTGCTTTTGTAGATACTATTATAATAGGAAGAGACATTATCGCTAAGGTAAGACCGCCGACAAGAGCAGAGGAACGTGGCATACCAAAAAAATTTATAAAAAGACCAAGTCCTAAAAGTCCGAAAATTATACTAGGAATTCCTGCTAAATTATTTATGCAAACCTCTATGGTATGAGTTAGTAAATTTTGTTTAGCAAATTCCTCTAAATAAATAGCCGTAGCAACACCTATTGGCACAGCTACTACCATACACACAATCATACAAAGCAAGGTTCCTACAACGGAAGCTAAAATACCAGAATTTTCGGGTGCTACCTTAGAATCTCCATTAGCAAAAAAAGATATATTAAATTTCCTTTTTACCTCATTTTCTTGCATAAGTCTAAAAACTAGATACCTATCCCATTCTTCAAGACGGTTAAATTTATTTTTAACAAATTGATCAACTTCAGAATTTGCAAGCATCCATCTTGGAAAAGTTAAATTTTGCTCAGTTCTTAAAACTCTTCTTTCTGTTCTTGATAATAAATTTTTAACAGAATCATTGCTATCTTCTTTAATTAAAACATAAGTCTGACTAAATGCTGGAAATGCAAGATAAGTGATACTTCCTAAAAATATTATCAAAAATACCATATTTATATAAAGCCCTGTTTTGCAAAACAGTTTAAATCTCTTAGATGATTTCTTGCGTTGCTTTAAAAATATTTTCATAAACTTTTTCCTTTATGAAATTTATTAATTAAATAAACGCTTATCATATTTATAATAAGAGTTATGATAAATAAAGAAAGCCCGAGAGAAAAAGCACTCAAGGCTAAAGAACTATCAAAAGCTTGATCTCCTTGCAAGGCTTGAACTATATGCACTGTAACCGTTGTCATATCTTCAAGAAAATTAAAGCTCATATTAGGTCTTAAAGAAGCAGCCATAACAACTATCATAGTTTCGCCCAATGCCCTTGAAAGTGCTAAAAGACAAGCAGCTATAATGCCTGGCATAGCCTCTGGTAAAACCACAGCAAAAACAACTTCTTTTCTAGTCATACCAAGTGCATACGCCGCATTTATCCTTTTTGCATTAACAGCCTCGATACAGTCTTGAGACAAAGACGCAACTATAGGAACTATCATTATACCCATTATAAAACCTGCTCCTAAAGCACTTTCATAGCTAGCTTCTATACCTAAAGCCCCAAAAAACATAACTATAAAAGGGGCTATAACTATAACAGCAAAAAATCCAAAAACAACGGTAGGAATTCCTGCTATGACTTCTAAAACAGGTTTTAAGTAATTTTTGGACTTTTTACCAGCAAAGCAACCAAGATAAATAGCACACATAACACCTAAAGGAAGAGCTGTTATCATAGCTATAACAGAGATATAAAAGGTGCCCCAAAACAAAGAAGCAGCCCCGAATACACCGTGTCCGGTTGTCCCATCTATAGATACAAAAGCCGCATCAGCAGCCCATTGAGTAGAAAACAAGAAAGTAAAAATACTTTCTTTTTGGAAAAATTTAAGAGCTTCTATAAGCACAGTAAGCATAATGGCAAAACTCACCACAACGCTTACCAAAGCACATAGAAAAAGACTAAATTTTATAAGCTTTTCTCTTATCAAAATACCTTACCCGCTTTCACTAAATCATCATTTAAAATACCGGCATTATTTATATGTTCTTGAGTTTTCTTAAGCTCATCAGCATTCAAAGGAACCAAACCTATCTTTGATAACTCACCATTAGCAGCAGATAAATCATCACTCATATAAAGCTTTGCAAAGTCTATAGCAGCCTTGTTTTTAGCATTTACATATATGTATAAGGATCTTGCTAGGGAGTATTTGCCTTCTGAAATATTTTTTTCATTTGCTTCTATATTATCTATCTTTGCGGCTGAAATTTTGTCCTTATTAGAGGCTAAAAATCCGTAGCCAAAAAGCCCTACAGCATCTTTATCAGCCACAAGCTTAGTTACTATTAAATTATCATTTTCTCCGCTTGGTATATAAACGCCATCTTGTCTTATGGTTTTATATTTTCCAGATTCTTTTCCGTATTCTTTGAAATTCTTAGACTGCTTTACAAGCAAAAGCTCCTCTATAGTATCTCTTGTCCCTGAGCTTGAAGGTGGTCCATAAATTGAAATTTTTCTTTTTGGTAAAGAAGGGTCGATTTCATTCCAGTTTTTATAAGGATTTGGGATTAATTTTCCATTTTGAGGAATATCCTTAGCAAGAGCTAAAAAAAGTTGTTTCATAGTAACATTTAGAGGTATGTTGCTTTTATTTTGAGCTAAAACTATGCCATCGTAACCTATCATAACACCTAAGACATCTTTAACCCCATTTTTTTTACAAACATCAAATTCGCTTGGCTTAATAGCCCTTGAAGCATTTGCAACATCTATTTTATTTTCACAAAAAACTTTAAATCCGCCGCCGGTTCCTATACTTTCAACCACTGGCGTTCTAGTATTTTTCACAGCTGCATATTCTTCTGCTACAAAACTAGTAAATGGATAAACCGTAGATGAACCAGCTATTTTAAGCTCATTTGCAAACATTAAAGAAAAAGCACTTAAAGATAAGAAAATTGCTTTTCTCATATAAACTCCTTGAAAAATTTTCTTGAAAGTTTAAAAGAAAATGGAAACTTTTTGGAAACAAAGTATAGCATATTTTTAAATATCTGTTCGGATAAAATGTATTTTTAAGTAAATTTTAATCTTTTTGTTAAAAAATACATCAGTAAATTTAAATTTTAAAATCCCATTTTAAATAAACTAAGCTAAAAACTTTATACAGCTTTTAGCTAATAAAACTTATATTTGAAATTTCATTTTCTAGCTCTAGGCTTTTTGTAAGACTTTGGATTATCTTTTGAAAGTGTTCATAGTCAATCTCCTCTCCATTATGGCTCTTTAGGTATTTATCTAAGACTTGATAGCCCCCTATCTTATACGCCCATACCTCTTTGCTTACCTTATCAAAATATAAAGATTCATTGACAAAAAGCCTTTGCTCACTCTCTTTGTAACTTGGCTTTTCAATGATTAAAACCTTATTTTTCATATCTAAAAACAGCGGCTCACCGATGGATTCTAAAGCATTCATAAGCTTTCCTTATTATAAATATAAAGCGGGAAAGCATAGCTCCCGCTTCCCACTAGGTGTAAATCAATGATGTTTTGCGTGATGAAAATATTATCGATTTTATGTAGTTTGCAGCCCCTATCACACACAAGGGCGATATTTACTCTTTGCATAGAATCTTCCTTGCTCTCTTGGTGTTGTAAAGATAGAGAGGGAATATGTAGTTCCCTTCTTTGGTTTTGTTTGAGATATAGCACATCTCCATTATCGTGTGAGCTATGAATGTGTGTTTGTATTCCTGACTTGCTAACTGTCTTGGCAAGATTAGCCCAATATTGCGATTCATTCTCATTAATTTCTGTTCTCTCTCTCTCTCTCGATTGTCTGCCATTAAATGCACACTCATAAGCTCTAAGCCTAGTTTGCTTAAAGCGATAAACTTCTCTTTAGATTCTACAAAAGGGATTTTAGGAAAATCGTTTTTAAGAAAATCGATGTATTTTTCGCGGTAGTCTTTATGAAATAACACCGCATAGATATAGCCCAAAATCGCCTCGGGTGTGAGGGTGTGAGAATCTAAAAACAAATGTGGATTTGCCTTTATGTCCTTGAGATTCCAAGTGTATTTAGAATCCACAAAGGACCTAAACTCTGGCGTGAAATTCTCTATGCGCTCTTTTCCTTTGAAAATATCATTAGCCAAATCCTCATCGCTAAAGAGTCCATTTTCTTGTGTGTTTTTGGCATTCTTTTTGAGGTTTTTTTGTGTAGATTCTGTATTTTGGAGATAAAGGGGCATTACTTGTTCTCCACCCCTGCGATATAGGTTAATATCTACCATTTTATCGCTTATAAATGTTGCATCAAAGTTCTTTTCACCTATCGCACTTGCTTGCCTGCTTACAAGCAAGGCTTTGTTTTTAGAATCTTGCAAGAAATGCTCCATAACTTCGCCTCTTGGCATACAATGAAAACCCTTTGACTTCCCCGTGTAATAAGTCCAACGATAATCAAAGGGACGATAGTGGATTTTTACATAATTATTTGGACTATTGCCTGTATTTTTTAATTCTTTTTGTGCGTATTCCACTTTCCAATCCCTAGAATCTTGCCCTAAATTAAATTCCTTTCTAGCACTTTCAATGTCTAATTCTAAAAACCTCTTAATTCTACTTTTAAAGTCTTGCAACGATTTTTTGGAATCAGATTCTGACATCACAAATTTATCTCTACCACCTACAACCCCCACACTTGAGATTCTAAACATATCCTTAACACTTATGCCCTTGTCGTATTCCTCTCTTAAGCTCTCATTTTGTGGGATAAAGAGAAAAAAGGGAGGTTTTGGGTTTAGGCGATTCCAAGGGATAGAATCTAGGGTGTTGTCATACAAAAAGTTGTATTTGTCTTTGCGTTTGCCATAGAGGTCATAGTGATAGATTTGGCAGTGTGGCTCTTTAGATTCTGTGTGATTGCCCAAAGGCGAATTTCTATTTTTCATAAAGATATTAATGCTCACACCTTGCTGTATATCAAACACATTCTCATCTTTGCTATCATCAAGGGCAGATTCTTTTTTACGCGTACTGCCGTGCAAATCAAGGATATAGAGTGTATCAAAGCTTTGCATTAGATGATATCGCATACCGCGAAAAGTTGGGTTGTCTAAAAAGCTATTATTAGAGATAAAGGCAAAGATTCCAGAATCTTGATTTTCTATCTTGCTTTCAGCAAAGCGGATAAATTTCACATAATCATCAAGTAGCCACTTGGTGTTTTTCTCTTTTTCTATTTTATTATTTTTTAGAATAGCTGTTGGATTGTTTGGTGTCTCCATTGGGTTTTTATAGGCAACTTGCACTTCCTTTTCATACAAGCCCTTATTACTGCTTGCACCACTATAAGGAGGGTTGCCTGTGATAATTAAAATTTCTTTTTCTTTCACATTTTGAGCCTCTAAAAATTCATTTGAAAGCTCTTTTAATATTGACATTTGAGAAAAAATATTTTGATGTTTATTTTTATCGTCATCAAAATGTAGGGTATTTGTAAGTTTTATATTTAAAATTTCATATTCTTTTTTATCTGTATTTTCTAGAGCAAAGTTAAATTCATCTTTAAACACCTGAGATATTTTTAAATGTGCTATAACATAGGGAGCTATCAAAAGTTCAAAACCTTTAAAATTTTTTACAATCTTTTTAAAATATCTCTTAAAATCATCAAATTTAGGACTTTTTGAGCTAGGTATCTCATCTTTTACACCGTCATAAACCTTACGAAAAGCTTCAAGCAAAAAAGTTCCCGTGCCTGTGGCAAAGTCTAAAAGTGTAATTTTTTCACTATCAAGAGCTGTTACTAAACCTTTTTCTTGATTTAAATGTTTTTTTAAAGACAAATCTATACTATCTACTATAAATTTGACAACGGGAGTCGGGGTGTAATAAACCCCTCTAAGCTTTCTTAAGTCCTTATCATATTTGCTTAAAAAACTTTCATAAAAATGTATATAAGGGTCTTTATGTATATATTCACCATATAAATCTTTTTGAGAAATTTTGTTTAGCTCCCTTACCAAAGAGCCTATATCTATATGATTTATAATATTAATAATATCTTTTATAATGTATTTTATGTCCATATCAAGTTCGTCTAATTTTTCACTATCTAAGAAAGATAACATAGACTTTATGAGGGGAAAATTTTTAGGTATAAATCTTTTTGCATTATCAAGTTCTATTTTTTCATCTATATTTAGCCTAGCTAAAAACAAGCCGTAAGTTATCACCTGCGCAAAAGAATCAGCAAATTTATCATCATCTAAAATTCCTTTATACAAGATATCGTTAAATGTTTTATAGATTTGGATTATCTCATTATTATTGGTATTTTGCGAAAGCTTTTCTTTAAGCATTTTTGTCCTAATAGCTAAAGCATTTGCAAAATCAGAGGCAGAATTTATAGAACTTGGCTCTTTATTAAAAAAGATTTCAAAAAGATCTTCAAATTCCCTAGCCTTTTGTTTTAAGTCATATTCTTTAAAAAAGGAGCTTGAATCTTCTTTTTGCTTTAAAGATTTTGCTATATTTTTTAAATTTGTAAGCTCACAAAGATTTATAGATAGTAAAACTCGTAAATTATTTTTCTCGTCAAGGCTTAAAAGATGAAAATTTAAATAATCGCTTAGCAAGATGTTTTTACAAAGTTCGAAGTATTTAAAAATTTGCTCTTTTGCCTTTGCATCTTTAAAAAATTTTTCTATATCCTTTATGTCTTTTGAAACGGCTTTTAACTCTATAAGCCCTGATATAAGAGTATCTTTATATATGGTGTAATCAGGAATTAATATACTTTTGTGCCTTTTTTGCTCACTTAAAGAAAGTTTTTTACTAAATTTTAAAGAACTTTCCTTGATAAAAGAGTGAAAGGAATTGTTGTAAGAGTATTCGTTATCATCAAAGCTTAAGTTTTGTATGTTTTTTATGTAGTTTTTTAAAATTTCTAACACTAAAAATTTCCTTATTAATGAAAATACAAAATTATACAAAAAATTTAATACAAAAATCTTTTTACTAAAATCTTATGGAAAATTATAAAATATATACAGTTTAAATTTGTAAATTTCTAAGTATTTAGGAAAAATAAACTTTTAATAAATGTAGAGTTTATTTATTAAAAAAAAGCTTAACATATCTTATTTAAACTAAAAATGTAAAAAATACCTAATGCCTGTGTTGTCGGCTTGATGAATTTTTATGTGATTAAATTTGTATGTAGAAGCATTTATAGGTAAGCCAAATCGTCTGTAAAGCTCAAAACTATGTCCTCCTATAAAAGAAATTCTAAAACCAAAACTTAAGGCAGAATCAAAGGCATTTATGTAGCCTTGCTCCCTTATATCATAATTTATATAGCCAAGACTTATGCCTGTGTAAAGCCCCACTTCGTGTTCATAGCATTTGCAAAAATTATACAAGGCATCAAGATGGGTTAAAAAATTAGCACTTTTTACGAAAAAGCCTTTTTTGCTAAGCATATCCTCGCCGATTAAAGAGCCGTAGTTAAAATTTCCATAAATTCTAAAACCAAAGCTTTCATTAAAAAAGTGCTTATATCCAAGCAAGATGCCCATTCTATGTCCTTTTACATCTCGGTTTTTATAGGACAGGGTAGAAGCACTAAGCTCTTCATTTATCCTAAAATCTAGAGCATCCACGCCGAAAAAATAAGAGCTCTCCTCAGCCAAGCAAAGAGAGCAAATAAAAATAAGTAGAAATTTTTTAAGCATTATCTTAGAAATTTACTACATATCTAATGCCTGTTATATCAGGTCTTGACATCTTCATAGTTCTAGTTCTTACCTGGTCTCCATCAGCATATTTTATACCACCAGCTGTAAGGCTTTTACCAAAGCGTCTGTAAAGCTCTAAGCTATGTCTTTCAGAAAATACAGCTCTAAAGCCTATGTTAAAAGCCATATCCACGCCCTCAACAACGCCTATATTTGAGATGTGATAATCTATGTAGCCCAAGCTAAGACCTGCATAAGCACCAAAAATTCTGTTATCGCAGTCGCAAAAATTATACATCGCGTCAACATTTCCCATTATGCTCAAAGCACCAGCTGCCATTCTTTTATCGCCATTTTCTAAGCCCATTCTATCATATCCTAGCAAGGCGCCATAATCAAATTGCCCGTAAGCTCTTATACCAAAATTTTGGGTAAAAAAGTGTTTATAACCAGCTAAAAAACCTATTTTTAAGCCTTTTAAGCCTAAATTTTTCCAAGTTTTGCCATCATTTGGACCACCTATCTGGGTAACTTCTTGAGAGCCGTAGTTTCTAGCTATATCAATACCCATAAAGCCTCCGCTATTTTCAGCCTTTAAAAAGCTAGAGACAACTAAAAGAGATACTAAAAAAAGAAAAATTCTTTTCATAAAAATTACCTTTCTGTATGAAAATCACAAAAATAATTATAACTTAAAAAATCGTTTTTTTTTTTTTTGTATTTTTTAACAAAACTAAATATGAAAATTGTAGCAAATCTACACATAAAGCTTTAATAAAATTGATAATAAATATTATATAAATTTTTAAGAAAAATACTGCTAAAATTTAAATATTAAAATTTTTAAAAAGACTTAAAGGAGAAAAAATGTTATCAAAGGAAGTAATAGCCTTACTTAATGAACAAATAGAAAAAGAAATGTTTGCTTCAAATCTTTATCTTTCTATGAGTTCTTGGTGTTTTGAAAATAGCTATGACGGTGCTGGGCAATTTTTGTTTCAACACGCTGGAGAGGAAAGCGAACATGCCAAGAAGCTAGTAACTTACTTGAATGAGACAGATTCTCATGTAAAACTCGCTTCTATACCTAGCCCTGATGATAGTTTTAAATCTTTGCTTGACGTTTTTGAAAAAACATACGAACACGAATGTTTTATAACAAAATCAATAAATGAGCTAGTTGATTTTATGTTAAAGCATAAAGACTATTCTACTTTTAATTTTCTGCAATGGTATGTAGCAGAGCAACACGAAGAAGAAGCCTTGTTTAGAGGAATAGTTGATAAAATAAAACTCATAAAAGATAATGCAAATGGACTTTATCTAGCAGATCAATACATAAAAAGCTTGGTTAATAAAATTTAACTTTTTTCTAAGGCTAGAGTGGTTATAATCTAGCCTTGGTATTTATTTTTCTTACGGGTGTGCTATTAAAATGACTTATTTTTCTTTAGAATTTTCTATTATGATGATAGCCTTTTTTGCTATTTACTGGCTATTTAAGGAAAAATACAAAACTCAAAATTTACTTGTATTGTTTTTTAGTTACACCGTATATATACTTATAAATCCTTATTTTGCACTTGTTTTATTTGTATATACATTTTTTATACATTATTTTGCACTTTTAATTTTTGTAAGAAGAAAAAAATACATATTTTTAGCTTGTATAGCTTGTGTGATACTAAATCTATCTTTTTTCAAATACTTTCCTAGCATAAAAGATAGTTTTGATATGTTTTTGGCTTTTTTTGGTTTTGAGTATTTAGATAGCGATTTGATATTTCCTATAGGTATAAGCTTTTATGTTTTCTCTTCAATAACATACCTTGTAAATGTATATAAAGAGAATAAAATAGAAAGTTTTTTAAATTTAGCTATGTATTTATCGTTCTTCCCTACCCTTTTAAGTGGTCCTATAATGAGAAGCACTTTCTTTTTTGAACAAATTCATAAAAAAAGAGAATTTAAACATATAAATTTGATTATAGTATTATTGCTTTTTGGAATAGTAAAAAAAGTTTTAATAGCAAATTATCTTGGTTTGTATTCTAAAGAAATTTTAAACGATCCTTCAAATTACAATTTCTTAGAATTGCTTTGTGCGATTTATGCTTTTTCTGTGCAAATATACTGTGATTTTAGTGGCTATGTTGATTTGGTTTGTGCCTTTGCCTTAATGCTTGGCTTTACTTTACCAGCAAATTTTAATATGCCATATCTAGCCAAAAATTTACAAGATTTTTGGAAAAGATGGCATATATCACTTTCCACTTTCATAAGGGATTATGTATATATACCTCTTGGAGGAAATAAAAAGGGTAAAATAAGAACATATTTAAACCTAATGTTTGCCTTCATAATATCAGGGATTTGGCACGGTAATACAATAAATTTCTTAATATGGGGACTTTTGCATGGGCTTGGGGTTGTGTTTTTACACCTGCCTTTAGTAAAAAAAATAAAACTTAGTAAAATTCCTTATTTGTCAGTATTTCTTACATTTCATTTTGTAGCTTTTGCCTGGATATTTTTTTACTATCCTAATTTTTCATCTGCATTAGAATATCTAGTATCTTGCTATAATAATTTCTTTATGAAAGTAGAATATAATGATATATATGTTTTTGTCGGATTTGTAGCTATTTTTATAAGCTATCCTTTGTTTATAAATTTTAAAGACTACTGTGTAAAGATACTTGCTATAACACCTTTGCTTTTAAAGCCTATATTATTAGCACTTATTCTGCTTTTAATATTTGCTTTTATGCCAAGTGGGATACCACAGTTTATATATGAGAGTTTTTGATGAGAGTTCTTAAATTTTTCTTCATATTAGTAAGCACTTTTTTAATAGTATCTTTTGTTATGAATAAAAGTATAATTTCTTATCTTGAACAAAGATACCATATATACATTTCACTTGACAATGATATACTAAATGAAGCTAATGCTTTCAAAAATAAACTAGAACAGATAAAAACCGTTATAAGCGATGACCCTTTTAACAAAAATTATGAAATTTTAGTAGAATTAGCAAGAAAAAAAGAAAGTAATGCTAGTTTAGAAACTGAGCAATTTTTAAGCATTTCTGGTCAAAATTTTCAAGAAAATATACAAAACAACAATGCAGATGAAAATTTAAGCGAACAAAATAACAGCGTAGCAGAGATAAAAATAGACACAAACTTAACTGTAAAAGATGATGAAGAGTTTCTAATCATAGGAGATTCTTTAATGCAAGGCGTAGCACTTTCTCTAGTAAGGGATCTAAAAGCCTTAGGTATAGATAGTATAAATTTAAGTAAGCAAAATACGGGACTTTCTTATAAGTCTTATTTTGATTGGGCTAAAGCAACGGAAGCTGCCTTTTTAAGCAATAATAAAATAAAATATCTTGTAGTATTGCTCGGAGCAAACGATCCTTGGGCTATAAAACAAAACAATAAATACCACGCCTTTAACAGCGATGAATGGCTTAAGATATATAAAAATAGAGTAAATGAGATAATACAAATAGCAAAACAAAATAAGACAAAAGTGATATGGTATGAAATACCTCCTGTGAAAGATAAAAATTTAAATTCAAAAATACAAGTATTAAACAAAATTTATGAAGAAATAAGCACGGCAAATAAAGAAATTTTTATACCTACAAAAGATAGCTTTAGTGAAAATGGAGAATACTCAAGCTATGTAAAAGATGAAAACAACAAAAGCGTAAAAGTGAGAGCAGATGATGGCACACATTTTAATGTAAGAGGTGCTAGAATAATGTCAAATTTACTGTTAAAACATATAAATAAATGAGAAAAATTTTATTATTTTTACTTACCTTATTTGTTAGTGCCTGTGTTTATATAGGGGTAGATGAAAGCCATAGGCAAAAAAAAGTAAAAGGCTCTATCAAAGATCTTGTGCAAACAAGCATACAAGATGGAAGTGCTATAAGAAGCTATGCAAGACATCAAGATATAATGCTGCTTAAGTCAAAGATTGATTCAGAAAATTTTGTTATGAGGATTTTTGGAGATTCTCATATGGCTGCTGATTTCTTTTCAAGAGAATTAAGAGCAAATTTTATAGAAGTGAATTCTATAGGATATATATATCCACTACAACCAAAATACCAACAAATCTTAACAGTATCATACGAAAGCAAAGACTTTGAACTTTTCAACTCAAAATCAAATACAAATTTTTCATATGCAATGGGTGGAATTTTAGCCGAATCAAAAAAAGAAGGTGCTTTTATAAAAATAGCCTCGAATTTAAAAGAGCAAAATTTCAATGTCAAGATATTTTACAAAGCTAAAAATAAGGGTTTTGTATTAAGCGATGAAAATAAAAGAAATTATGCATTAAAGAAAAAAGGGGACAAAAAATTTTCCAGTATTGAACTAAAAAACATTAACTTTCCAATACAAATAAAAGCTCTTGAAAAAAATGCTCAAATTGGTGGTTTGTTGATATATAAAGACGGTTACGACATAAAATTTTTAGATACTTTAGGTATAAATGGAGCAAGGTCTGATATATGGCTAAGATGGGATAAAGATAGCATGAAAGAAGCTTTTAAGACAGTTAAAAGCGATTTCATAATATTAGCTTATGGGTCAAACGACGCTTTTCTAAGTTCATTTGATAAAAAATATTTCAAAAAAAATTATAAAGATTTTATAAACTTTTTAAGACAAAATAATAAACATGTAAATATAATGCTAATATCTCCACCAACAGTAACTCAAAAAGTAGATGATGAGAATTACGAACTTAGCCCAAATTTTTATGCCGTAAGAGAAGCTATATATGAAATAGCAAAAGAAGAAAGGCTTATGCTATTTGATATGCATAATTTTATGCAAGAAAGTGGAGGTAAAGATTTGTGGATAGAACAAGGCTTAAGTCTTAAAGATGTCCATCTTAGCATAGACGGATATAAGCTAATGGCTGATAAATTTCAAAAAGATTTAAAAGCTTTCCTAGCAACCTTTTAGCTCTTTTAATAAATTCCTACAAGCAAGACTAAGTATGTTATAAGTTTCTTCAAAATCTCCACTATACCAAGGATCAGGGACCTCTTTGTAGTTTAATTCTTTAGCAAATTCACAAATTTTTTTAAGTTTATGAGATACGTTTTTATAATTTTGTAAAACTGTTTTATAGTTAGAATTATCCATAGTAATTATAAAATCACTCTCATCACACATATTTTGGCTTAATTTTTTACTTACAAAGCTAATTACCCTTACGCCCTTTTCTTTGAGCTTAGCCTTTGTTTTATAATGCATATCCTCTCCATTATGTGCTCCAGATGTGCCAGCACTCAAAACATTAATCACAATCTTTTCTTTCTCAAGCAAATCTTTCATTATGCATTCAGCCATAACAGAACGGCAAATATTTCCCAAACAAACAAAAACTATCTGCTTCAAAATGTATCCTTTAAACTTTTTTTATAAATTTTATCATACAATAATTTTATGAGAAATTTTAAAAAAACATTACTGGTTTGTTGGTTTGGTGTTTTTGTAACGAGTATTGGACTTAGCCAAATAGCACCTGTTTTGCCATTTTATCTAAGAGAGCTTGGACTTACAAAATACGATGATATAGCATTTTATTCCGGTCTTGCTTGGGGCATAACGCCTCTTCTTGTAAGTATTTTTACACCTGTTTGGGGGTTTTTAGGTGCAAAATTTGGCTATAAAAGTATGCTATTAAGAGCATCTCTTGGAATGGCTATATTAACGCTTATGTTAGCTTTTGCAAGAGATGTTTTTGATGTTGTTACGATAAGAGCTTTAACCGGCATTGTCGCAGGGTTTAATTCAACTGCAGTTATATTTATAGCTATGAAAGCACCAAAAAAATTTGCAGCATACGCACTTGGCACGCTTTCAACAGCCTCTGTAAGCGGTAGTTTGATAGGTCCTTTGTTTGGTGGCTTGGTAGCTGAATTCATAGGACTTAGATTTTTATTTGCTATAGTAGCTTTTTTTCTATTTTGTTCTTTTATAACTATGTGCTTTGTAAGCGATATAAAAAACAACAAGGTCAATAAAATAGAAAAAGAAAGTAAAAAAACAAATTTTTCTATGGTAATGGTGCTTTGCATACTAACATTTGTTATAAATTTTGCTGTCTTTGGAATAGCTCCTGTTTTGAGTATTTATGTGGAAGAAATACATAAAAACGGAGAATTGATAGTTTTTTACGCTGGTTTGGTGGTTGCAGCAAGTGGCATAAGCAATATATTTTTTGCTGCTAAAATAGGGAAAATAGCAGATAAAATAGGTTATGAAAAAATCATAACAATATCTTTGCTTTTTTCTGCACTTGTTTTTTATTTACAAATTTTTGCAGAAACTGTTTTAATGCTGGTAGTGTTAAGACTACTCTTTGGTGTGGCACTTGGTGGATTAGCTCCTTGCGTTAATGCTATGCTTAAGAAAATAAGCGATAAAAGCAAATTAAGTTTAGTTTTATCGATAAATCAGTCTTTTTTTGCTCTTGGAGGCTTTGCAAGTGGCTTTGGGAATGGGTACTTAGTCGCTTTATTTAATGTAAAAACCACATTTCTTATAATAGCACTGCTATTTTTTTCAAGTGCAGTGCTATTTTTTATATCAAGCAGGATATTAAAAGACAAATACTAGCACAAGTCTAATGCTATCTTGCCATTTTTTATTTCTGAAATTTTTACCTTTAACTTATCGTTTTCTTTTAGCTTATCCTTAAATTTGGAAATATGCAAAAGCCCATCAACACCATCTCTTAATTCTATAAATGCTCCAAAACCTGTGATGGATTTCACCACTCCTAAAAATTCCTCTCCTATAGAAAACTCATCTTCTATATTTTTTCTAGGAGATTTTTTTCTATCAAATTTATTATCCTTAGAAGTTATGCTTATGATATAATCTTTTGCGGCTTTTACCTGTTCGTTTTGATTTCCAGCTATTTTAACTTCGCCTTTTTCTCTATCTAAATCAACAGAAACACCGAATTTCTCTATAATCTCTTTTATAGTTTTGCCAGCTTGCCCTATTATATCTACTATTTTTGAAGGATCTACGCTAAAAAGCTCTAGTTTAGGTAAAACGTCTTCATTTACGACTATTTCATCGTTTGCTTTTTGCATAATATCTAAAATATAAACCCTAGCTTCTCTTGCTTGGTATAATGCCTCCTTAAGAGTCTTTGAATCTATACCGCCTAATTTTATATCCATTTGCAAAGCTGTTATGCCGTCTTTACTTCCAGCCACTTTAAAATCCATATCCCCATCGTGATCTTCAAGCCCCATTATGTCAGTTAAAATGGCATATCTATCATTGTCAAATATTAAGCCCATAGCAACTCCAGCCACAAGTTTTTGTGTATTAACCCCAGCTGCTCTTAATGCTAAAGAGCCTCCGCATACAGTAGCCATAGATGAAGAACCATTGCTTTCAAGTATCTCAGATACAAGTCTTATAACATAAGGATAATTTTCATCTACACTTGGATACAAAGCTCTTTTAGCTAAATTTCCGTGTCCAAGCTCTCTTCTTCCAGGTGCTTTTATAGGGCTTGCCTCGCCGACTGAAAAACCCGGAAAATTATAATTTACCATAAATCTCTCGCTTACTGTATCATCGATCAAGGTATCATAAAGCTGTGCATCACTATCGCTTCCTAATGTAGCTACGACAAGTGCTTGAGTTTGACCTCTAGTAAAAAGACAAGAACCGTGGGCATTTGGCAAGATATTTGTTTCTATACTTATATCTCTTACATCTTTTAAGCCTCTACCGTCAGCTCTTTTTCCTTCATCTAAAATTTGAGCTCTTACAATTTTTCTCTTAAAAGAATTTAAGGCTTTTATAACATCATCTTCTTGATATTTAGATGAGATAATATCAAGCTCTAAAAGCTCTTTAGCTATTTTATTTATCTCATCTGCTCTTTCGCTTTTAGCCATTTGATTAATAGCTTCTTTAAGCTTAAGCTCACAATTTTGCTCTACGAAAAGCAAAAGCTCATCATTTTCATTTTCTACTCTAAGCTCTAAGCTAGAAGTTTTTTTATGTTTGCCAAAAGCTTCTTCATAGGCATTTGAACCGTTTTCTATGGCTTTATTAGCTAATTCTAAAGCTTCTAAAGTTTCATCTTCGCTAAGCTCATTCATAAGCTGGTCAAAACTTAATGAATTAACCAAAACATCAGCAAAAGGCGTATTCATAGATAAAGCATCAGAATTAATGCTAGGCAATGCTCTCATTTCTATCATTAAAAGCTCATTTTTTACACCAGATACAAAAAGATCTAAAGTGCTTTGTTTTAACTCCTCGCTACTAGGGTTTAAAACAAACTCATCGTTAATTCTAGCTATTCTTACACCGCAAACAGGTGCTTTTATAGGTATATCACTAAGATAAAGTGCTACACTTGCGGCATTTAAACTAGCCACTTGTAAATCAACATCCTTATCAGCAGAAAGAACCATTACTACTATTTGGGTTGGATAATTATAGCCTTTTGGAAAAAGCGGTCTTAAGCTTCTATCGATAATTCTTGCCGTAAGTGTTTCTAAATCACTCGGTTTAGTTTCTCTTTTTATATATCCTCCAGGAATTTTACCTGCTGCATAAGCTTTTTCTATATATTGCACTGTAAGCGGTAAAAAATCCTCGTCAACAGCCTTACTGTCTCTAGCAACAGTAGCTAAAAGCACACAGTTTTTAATACGCATCAAAACAGCACCACTTGACTGTTTGGCAACCTTATCTATATCAAAAATTTCCGTATTTTTATTTAGTTCTATCTTGTATTGCATAAAATTCTCCTTATAATGTCAATATAGCTAAATTTTCATTACAAATAGCTAAAATTTATAAAGCTCCTACCATACTTTCATTTTCTTGAACAGCAAAGTCATAAGCAATGCCGCCTATAGGATATAAATTAAAAGTAAAATAAACTCCACTCTTAGAATTTGCTTTTATACCTCCGCTTGTAAGTTGAGGATCTATTCTTTCTCTATAAGTTAAAGAATAATTCCAACACTTTCTTTGAAACATATAACCAATCTCCCAAGAATTTATGTGTGCTCTTTGAGTATCAAACAAAATGCCAGAAATAAGTTTGTAATTTGAATTTAAATTATAATCTGCTCTAGCTGCTATAAAACTATATTTTGGGACTATGTTATTTACTGAATTTATATACTGTGCATCGTATTTATATGCATGTGAAAAATTAAATCTAAAATCCTTTAATTTTAAGTCCAAATAACTCAAAGATTTTATAAACCTATCCTGCTCGTAAGAGTATTCTAACTCATTGCTTATAGATATATCATCATTAAAAAAATATTGAACTAAATTATCAAAAGCTAAAGGGCTTAATGTTTCTGAATTATATGATACATTAAGCCTGTGTTTTATTTTTTTTTCTCCTTTTTCATCATAAAAATACTGAACCATTTTAGTGTTAAAAGAAGATACATCATCTGGAACCTGTATGAAATCTGGAGTAATTTGACCTGATTTTGCACCAACTAATAAATAATCAACGCCTATATATATAGTATGGTAAAAATCATTATAAGGCTTTGAAAGCTCTGTGTAAAGAGAAAAGTTGTGTGTGTTTCTTAGCAAATATTCATTATTTTTCAAATTAGCAGTAGCATTTGTGTAATCTGAAAAAACAGAATAAATCTCCTCTGTGAATTGAAATTGTAAAAAATCATCAAAAAGTTTTTGATGGTAGGTAATAGGTAGATTAAAATTAACCAAAGACGTACCCACGCCGACATCTCTGTAATATCTATTAAAATTTACATCAAAAGAATATTGAAAAGTATTTCCAAAAATTCCATTTAAAAAACGGTGATACTGAAAAGATGGATATTCTTGCAAGGTTGTGCTATTGCTTATCAAAGATGTATCTATATAGTAGTTTGCATATGCTGCATAATAGTTATTTTCATCTGCTAAAAAATAGCTAAATTTAGAAGTGGCTAATGATGTTAAGTCTCTATAATCTCTTCTACCTAAATTTAAATAATCAACATCGTTTAAATATATAAGATCAAGCCACAAACCTTCTTGCAAATGAGTATCCAAGCCTAACCAATCTATAAATAAATTGTCTCTATAATATTTTAATTCTAAACCTCTATGGCTTCTATTTTTCAAATTTTCTTTAATGTAATAATTTTTATTTTCTAAAAAAGTTCCAAAATTAAGCTCTCCACTAGAATACTCAGAATCCATAAATCTCAAACTAGAATATACACCAAAACCTCTAGATGTCCTTATTTGTGGATTAAACTGAAGATCCCAATTATCGTCAAAAACCAAATATATAGGCTGTTCATAATGTAAACCGTCATCTTGATTTATCTCAAATATAGGTATTAAAAGACCGCTTCTTCTTGAGGTATCAGCTGAAAAACCGATGTATGGAGTGTAAAAAACCGGAACATCTTTTACATAAAATTTAGCGTGATAAAGATGGACGAAATTATCATCTCTATCAAATTCACCCTCACTAAATCTTATCTCCCAATCTGGATTTTCCACATTACAGCTTGAAACTATGGAGTTTTTTCCATAAAATAAATCATCATTTAAAGTGCTTTGCTCACTTTTAAACCATACTTCCATATCGCTGTTTGCAAAAAAAAAGTTTTTAAAATAAGCCTCATTTGTGTGTAAATTTAATTTAGCATAACAAGAATTTGATCTATCTTTTTCATTTCTTAATATATTCACATCACCAAAAAGTTCTAAATCTTTGCTATTTTCATTATAGATAGCCTGATTCGCACTTATAAAATAAGAGTTTGAAAAGACTAAAACATCAGAATTTGCTTTGATAAAATTGCTTTCTTTGTTTATATCATTTGCGTATATATCAACCTCTTCTGCCTCTAACAAGGCTATACACAAAGCACAAAGAAGCGAAATTTTACGCAAGTTCAATCACCACAGTCTTTGCCACGTAATCTTGCCAAGTTTTTCTACTGTCATTACCAAAAGCCCAAAAATACCCCAACATAAAAGCATTTTCACTTACAAGTTTAACAGCTGATCTTAAGGCACTTTGCATTATATTTGGTTTATCAAGCACGGCTTCGTCTATTATGGCTATCTTACAAAAAAACTTACCAAGAGAAGCACCGTATAAAAAAGTAAATATAAAATGATATAAAAAAGTTATTATAACTATACTTAGTAAAACGTCTTGAGCTAAATCCACTGCACCTTCATAACTAACATTCATAAGCTCGTCAGAGAAAGTAAAAACAAGCAAAAGATTTATTATAACAGTATCTATAACATAAGCTGCTATCCTTTTGCCAAAAGAAGCTAGTTTTAAGCCTTCTCTTTCTAATCTTTGCTCAATTTCACTCATCTAAGTGCCTGATACGCTATATCTTTTCTATACTGCATACCATTAAATTTGACATTTTCACAAAGTTTATAAGCAGTATCTCTAGCTTCTTTAATATCATTACCTAAAGCAACACA
Organism: uncultured Campylobacter sp.; assembly: GCF_944323605.1. Taxonomy (GTDB): domain Bacteria; phylum Campylobacterota; class Campylobacteria; order Campylobacterales; family Campylobacteraceae; genus Campylobacter_D. The sequence goes on along the minus strand of NZ_CALUTC010000004.1, from coordinate 3,128 downwards.
AGCCAGAACTCTACCGCCGCTGGCTAATAACTTTCCATCTTTTAATGAAACACCAGCATATGCGATATGAGAATTTTCTGGTATAGATAAAATTTGAATTTCTGAAGCAACAGACTGTGAATAAGGATAATTTTCACTGGCACACACAACAGCAACTGCAGCTTTGTTTTTTAATTTTAATTCATAATTTTTCAAATTTTTATTTACACAAGCTAGTATCAAAGATAAAGGATCTTCAATTAAAGGCATTAAAACTTCGCATTCAGGATCTCCAAAACGAACATTAAATTCTAAAACATAAGGTTTTGAATTTACTATCATAAGACCAACAAAAAGAACCCCTTTAAACTCGTTTCCTTCTTTTGCCATAGCATTTAATGTAGGTTTTATTATATCTTCTTTTATTTCGGTTATTAATTTTTCACTAGCTAAGGGGCTTGGAGCATAAGCTCCCATACCACCGGTATTTGGTCCTTCATCATTATCTTTTAATTTTTTATGATCTTGTGCTAAAGGTAAAAGAACAAAATTTTCTCCATCGCAAAGGGCAAAAGCACTAAGTTCAAAACCTTCTAAAAATTCCTCTATGACAACTCTTTTTCCACTATCTCCAAAGCTTTTTCCACTAAGCATATCAGCACTAACTTTTAAGGCTTCTTCTTTACTTTGAGCTATAATAACGCCTTTTCCAGCACAAAGCCCATCAGCTTTTACTACTATTGGAGTATTTAATGTATCTATAAAAGAATTTATTTCGTCTAAATTTGAGCTTGATAAAAATCTAGCTGTTCTTATAGAATTTCTGCTTAAAAAATCTTTCATAAAAACTTTGGAGCTTTCTAGTTGAGCAGCTTTTTTGCTAGGACCAAAAATTTTCAAACCTCTTTTTTCAAAAATATCAACAACACCTTTTGCTAAAAAATCCTCACTACCGACTATGCAAAGATCTATACCATTTTCTTTGGAATAAGTAGCTAAATCTTCAAGCTCAAAATTTGATAAATTCGTTCCAAGCTTTGATGTAGCACCATTGCCTGGCATAAAAAATAATTCTACCTCACTATTTTTTATAAGAGCAAGGGCTATAGAGTATTCTCTAGCTCCACTACCTAAAATCAAAATTTTCATATTATTCTCCAAAAATACCCAAATGGTCGTTTAAAAGATGAGACCCCATTGTCTCAAAGAAACCGTTAGGCAAAGACTTAAGGCTACAGCTTCTCGCGTTTTTACACACTCAAACGAAGTCACAGAACACAGAGAATTTGCACATCACAGTAAATAAGTTAGTGTTGGATCCTCTTTTGTTTATCGAACCATTCAGGCAAAAAAATTATACTAAAATTTGTTTAATTCAAAACTAAATAAGCTTAAATTTAGTTTTGCCATATACATCAAATTTCTTACCTTCTAAAATTATATCTGCTACATTTTCCCAAGCAGTTTTTTCATCAAGATAGACTATATCAAATGTATTATCACGCATTAAAGATTGATAATTAACTTTTTTAGGAGCGTGTTTTACCAAATAATAAGGGCTTAGTGTAAAAATTTGTATCTTTATCTTTGTTAATAGCTCTAAATCATTTGTAACAACCAAGAATTTTTTTCTATGCTCTTTTTCTATTTTTTGAACATAGGCTAACAATGTTTGATCGCTTTGATTAAGCGAAGTTTTATCTAAACGACTTAAATAAAGCTCTGCAAATGAAACGGAGCAAAAAGCACTTTCTACATTATTTCTAGTAAAGTATGAATTTTTAACACCTGATGATTTTAAAGAAACATTCCAAATTCTAGTGTCCATTATAGTGGCACAAATATTTAGCCCAGAAATTATCTTTTGAAAAAGTTTTTCTCTTGATAGTTTAAAAGCGTTTTCAAAAACAGAATAGTTTTTTTTGTAAAATTCAGACCTTAAAGCCTCTAACCTAGCTGTAGAAGTTTTAAAATATTCTATTTCTTTAGCCAATTCTTCAATTCTTGATTGTTTTTGTTTTAATCTCTCTTGGTCTGGATTTGGCTTTGCACTTTGCATTTTATAATCCATTTTAGCACTTCTTAACTGATGCTCACAAGAAGATAGACGATTTTTTCTCTGATCTATTGCAGCAATTAAAGCTTGATAGTGACACTGTAATGAAAGAAATTTTTCATGAAAAATTTTTGTTATATTTAATATTTTTTGCTTATCCCTCATATCATTATATGAATTTTCAAGGTGCATAGTTATACTTTTTAAAGATGCAAATTGGGTTTGATTTATAGAATTATCCATAAAAATAAGCGTATCAAATGCCTTTAACAAAAACCTTTTTAAAATAAAATAATTAAGCATAACAGGAGCTTGTTCGCTGTTTTCCATATTAACTTTAAGAGATTCAACAGAAGAAATTTCTCCTTCAAAATGTTTTTGTATAGCTTGTGGTATGGTAATTGAAAGAGGTATATGATCTATAGTATCAAAATCTGTGCTTCTAAAAAGCTGTGTTATATATGCTGAACGTCTTTGATTTTGAATATCTTCAAGCTCATCATCATCATTGGTTCTCCAAAAATCCTGCTCTGTTATAAAATCGCCTTCTTTGAATTCTTGATACCTAGATGGTCTTATACTAGTTATTCTTTTACCGTCAGCGTGAAATTCTACAAAAACCCCAGAACTTGGCATACTTTTCTTATCATGCCAATTCTGCCTATTAAAATCAAAAAACGCCTTAGATAAATTCATAACAGTTCCTCTACCCGTAGCATCCATATATACCATTACTTTACCATGCATATAAAAAACCTTACTAATGTTTGAAAAACATAGACCAGTGATTATAATAAAAATATAATAAAACTAACATAAAATATAAAAAGCTTTTTGCTTAAAAAATATTTATTTGTTTTTATTAAAGTATTTTTAAACAAATAAAGATATAATTACCAGTCCTTAAAATCAAAAAGCCCAAGTGGTGAAACTGGTAGACGCGCTAGACTCAAAATCTAGTAAGGGCAACCTTGTGTCGGTTCGAGTCCGACCTTGGGCACCATATCCAAAAACAACCCCACCCCTTAATCTCTTTTTAAGCTTATTTGTATATAATTTCAACTTTCACTTCTTAAAAAAACACTCATAAACT